>CALUZM010000038.1 GCA_944325245.1 uncultured Massilimicrobiota sp.
ATGGAGGTATTCATATGACAAAAGTGGATTTAATTACAGGATTTTTAGGTTCGGGAAAAACAACATTTATTCAACAGTATGCACAATATTTAATCAAGCAGGGTTATAAAGTCGGAATCATTGAAAATGATTTTGGAGCTGTTAATGTTGATATGATGCTTTTACAGGAAACTTTAGGACCACAATGTGATTTAGAAATGATCTCTGGTGGTTGTGATAAAGAAACGCACCAAAGACGTTTTAAAACGAAATTGATTGCAATGGGGATGCTTCGATATGATTATTTATTGATTGAACCATCAGGTATCTATGATGTTGATGAATTTTTTGATGTTTTGCATGAAGAGCCTTTAGAAAACTGGTATGAAATTGGAAATGTTTTTGCGATTGTCGATGCACGCATTGAACAGGATTTATCACAGGCGTCACGTTTTCTGTTAGCCTCACAGGTTGCAAATGCAGGATGCATTTTATTAAGTCATTATCAGGAAGCATCTCAGGAAGAAGTCCAACAAACAATCCAGTTATTACAAAGCTCGCTTCAGGAAGTTCGATGTTCAAGAGTTCTTCAGGATAGTGATTTGAATACTCACTGGATGCATTTGACAGATGAAGATTTTCAAAGTTTTATGCATAAAGGATATGTCCTACATGATTATATGAAATATCCTATTGATTATCAAAAAGCATATACATCTCTTTATTTTATGAATAATCATTTAACGCCAGATGAGTTAAAAAAGGGAGTGCAACAGATATTCAACGATTCATCATGTGGTCATGTCTTTCGTATGAAAGGCTTTATAAGCGTAGAAGACCAATGGATTGAACTGAATGCAACCAAGGATCATATATCCTTAAAACCTATTTCTATAGGTCAAGATATTTTAATTGTCATTGGAGAGGAATTAAATCAGGAACAGATTCAAAAGTATATAAAGCATTAAAAAAACATCGTTAACGATGTTTTTTACGTATAGAAACTTCTCCAGAAGAAAGCTGGCGAATGCCCTCATCAGTCTGGATTTTTAATGAGGCATCTTGGTTGATGTTTAAAACATATGCACAGTAAGTACGATTGTTTTCATAAACTGTAATATTCTGATTCAACACATAAGAGTGCTGACGATAAAAATCTAAGAGCACAGGATGAGATAAGTTTTGATAATCCTGATAAAAAATATTCAAAAAATCAATGATAAACTGTTCACGCGAAACAAATTGTGGACAAAAATCTTCCAAACAGGCAGCACTTTGTTTTAATTCATCAGGCATAGAATAAGAATGAATATTCACACCTATGCCTACAATCATATTTTCTATTTGAGCAGTATTCATTTCTAAAGAAGCTTCACATAAAATACCAGCAACCTTATAATCATCAATCATAATATCATTGACCCATTTGATTTGAGGTTTTAATGAATAATTTTTTTGAATTGTTTTAACAAGTGAAACTGCTAGACAGGCTGTGATTTTTAATGAATCGTAAATAGATAAATGGGGTTTTAATAAGAAAGAAAAATAAAGCCCCTTATAGGCAGGAGAATGAAATGATTTACCATTTCTGCCTTTTCCGTTGGTCTGATATTCCGCAATCACAAGATCACCTTGCTGATGTATTCCTCTTTTAAGATAATCATTCGTAGAATCGACACTTTCAAGGTATTCAATGTGAGTAAAAAATGAAGGGATATGGGGCTTAATGTTTTCAATCAATAAAACATCATTGTCATCAGTTAGACAATATCCTTTTTTTGTTGATGATAAAATATGATATCCTTTCTCTTTTAATTTTTTAATGCTTGTTGATATTGTCATGCGAGAAACCTGAAGCTTTTGACTCATATCCTGACCTGATACATATTCGTTTTGATATTGTTTTAATATTTTTAAGATTTCTTTTTCCATAATTGTATTATACGCATCTTTGAAAAAAAGATAAAGTCATATTTTTACGACTATACATTTCAAATGAAAAAGTATAAAATAATATGAGGAGGTGTTCATATGCCCACAATTGAAGATGTACTGGATGATTTGACTTTAAGAGCCAGTGAGATTGTATCAAGACAAGATCATAGTCACATTGTTATGGATTTATATAATATTATCTCTCAAAAATGTGAAAACGGAGATTTACTTAATGAACTTAATGGAATTGAAAGAGTCTTTTATCTTTGTCAGACTTTTTATCTGATGATGTCCAGTGGTGGAATGGAAATGTATTATCGTCAGCCTTCTGGTAATTTTGCTAATGAAACAGTGGAAGCATTATTGGAGATGAAAGCAGAACGCACAGCTTTAATACTTGATCGTGCAAATGGTCTTTTTCATGAAGGTATTGTGCCAGAAGATCAAGAACTAAGAATGGAAGAATTAAAAGGATTTGATTATAGTGAAGTTCCATGGCTGTTTGATTTGTTGGATCATGAATTTCAGCAGTTAAAAGAAGACATGGAAGATTTAAGTTTAAAATATATTTTGGCACATAAAGAGGCTTTTATGTAAGAAAAGAGATTGTTTTTTGAAAAGCTTATGATTATAATGAAAACGAGGTGAATAGAAATGGATTATTTTGATAAAATAAAAGAGAGATTATCATCAAAATTAAAAGGTCAGGAACTTACAAAAGACTCTTCATTTAAAGATTTAGGCATTGATTCTTTGGATTTGGTTGATTTGGTTTTTGAATTAGAAGAAGAAATTGGTGTAGAATTTGAAGATGAAGAATTATTAAAAATTAAAACAGTTCAAGATTTATTAGATTTAATTGATTCAAAGAAATAGGGGGTAAAGCCCCTTTTTTTGTAGGAGGGAATATATGATTTATCAGATTGATCGTCAAAAAGAAGTTGTCAATATTGAAGATATTCAAGAACAGCATCGTTATATTGCTATGATGGATTTAGAAGAATTAAAATCTTGTTATCAAAAACTTGGCATTGAAAAAGCTTCTATTCAACGCTTAGAAGATCCTTCTTTGTTTCATCAGAATATGATTATCCCTGCATATCATTATTATTTTGGTTTAATCCATTTGATTAATGCACGAGATATTTTTGTAAAAAAAGATTCACTAGCTTTATTTATTTTTAAAAATTTGTTTTTGGTTGTTGTGATAGATGATGAAGATCACCATATTAATCAGGTTTTCCAGTCATCCAGTGATTATGTTCTCCAAAAAGATGCTTCCATCACAAGACTGGTTTATTATTTCTTAAGTGATTTACTGGCAAGTGATTATCAATATATCGAAGAATTACAGGATGAAATCGAAGAATTGGAATCTCATGAGGAAGATTCGATGAACTTTACAAATCAAACAAGGCAGCTCAATAAAGAATTACTGCTGTTGAAAAATTATTATGAAAATCTGATGACGATTGGTGAGGATTTGGAGATGAATCATCATCATATTTTTGATGACGACGATTCTAGATATTTTGAGATTTTTACACGCCGTATTGAACGTTTATCCAAAAATGTGGAAATGTTAAGAGAAATTCTGAACCAGGCTAATGCGGCTCATCAGTCAAGAGAAGATTATAAATTAAATAAGACCATGCAATTTTTTACAGTTGTGACAACTATTTTTCTGCCATTAACCTTGATTGCAGGATGGTATGGAATGAATTTTGAAAACATGCCTGAACTCAAAAGTATTTATGGATATCCAGCTGTTATTGCTTTAAGTCTGATTGTTGTGATTGGTTTGATTATTTTATTTAAGAAAAAGAAATTTTTATAAAGATATAGTATCCAAAAAAGTCTGATAAAATAAAGGAAGTGCTTCTTTTAAATCAGAACTATGAATACGCGCTAGACTTAAACGTATAGAGTTTTGAAAATGTGAGATGTGATAGAAACATCTTTCATTTCGTGCTATGTGAATATGTTTTTGAGCTAGATTTTGTTGAAATAAATCAAGATTAATGGGTACGAGAAATTGGATGGTTAAATAATAACCGGAATAACTAGAAATCACTTTAATGAGCTGATGATCCCAGCTTTGAGTGATTTTTTTAATAATCTGATAATCTTTTTTGAGATGATTTTGTAATTGCTGGACTTGTTTTTGATAGAGAGAACTTTTAATATAGGACTCTAAGGTTGCCTGAGAAATCAGTGAAGGTAGCTGATATGAATAATAGTAAGACTGATTCATCATCATCTGAAAGGTTTCTTGAAAATCCTGGTGAATAATAGCGGCTCCAATACGAATATAAGGAATTGTTTTAGAAAAACTGGTCAGATAGATACAATTTTGTCCTTCCATATAATAAAAAATCGGTAAGTAATGCGAAGACGATGAACAGTGTCCAAAATAATCATCTTCAATAATATAGACATTGTGTTGAAGAGCCAGTTTGGCAATTCCTTGACGGATTTTTGTTGGATAAGTTGTGCCAAGGGGATTGTGGTTTCTAGGAATCGTATAGAAAAATTTAATATCATATGTTTCAAAAAGTGATTTGAGTTCTTTAAGATCAATACCACTTTCATCGCGGTTGATGGTCAGAACAGGTAGAGATAAAGATTTAAGAAATTGGATATAATAACTATACGTTGGTTCTTCAATCAAAATATAGGAATGATGATTAGGGAATATGATGGATGAAAGAAATGATAACATTTGTGTAACACCCTGAATTAAATAAATGGAACTTTCCTGCGTATAAATGCCCATTTCAAAAAAGAAGTCAGCTAATGTTTTTCGTAAAGATTGAACACCTTGTAAAGATAAATTCAATGATGATTCACTATATTCTTCAATGGCTAAAGAGAGGCAATGTTTCGCGTCTACAAGCGATGTGGCTTTGACCATAGGATTTCCTGTTTCCAAAGAAAAAATTTGGGATGAAGGGGTAGGTAAAAGAGGTGTTCCCAAAATATAAAAACCACTTTGTGCTTTCGCGTAAATAAGATGACGATCAATTAATAGCTGATAGGCTTTGATGACGGTTTCTTTACTGCAGTGATATTGTTGAGCTAATGTATGAATAGAAGGTAAACGCTCCCCTTGATGATATGTCTGGTCTGCAATATCTTTTTCTATAAGCATAGCTAAATGTTCGTATTTTTTCATATTTTTCATCTCCTTAAAATCATCATAACATATATATTACATAAATTGTACCGGTATAATTACTTATTCCTTTTCTTGTGTTTTCTATAGGAGTCTATATAATGAAATTATCAAGAAGAAAGAGGTGTCAAAGATGAACAAAGATGGTGTTAAAATTGTCACAATCGGAGGAGGAAGTAGTTATACTCCAGAATTAGTAGAAGGATTTATTAAAAGATATGATCACTTACCAGTGAAAGAATTATGGTTAGTAGATATTGAAGAAGGTCGTAAAAAATTAGAGACTGTTGGTGCTCTCGCAAAACGTATGGTGAAAAAAGCAGGACTGCCAATGAAAGTCATTTTAAGTTATGATCGTAGAGAAGCTTTAAAAGATGCGGATTTTGTTACAACACAAATGCGTATTGGACGTTTACCAGCACGTGTGCTTGATGAAAGAATTCCTTTAAGTCATGGTTTGATTGGTCAGGAAACAAATGGGGCAGGAGGTATGTTTAAAGCGTTCCGTACAATTCCAGTTATTTTGGATATTGTGAAAGATATTGAAGAGCTATGCCCTAATGCTTGGCTAATCAACTTTACAAATCCTGCTGGAATGGTTACAGAAGCTATTTTAAGATATACAAACTTTAAAAAAGCGATTGGTCTTTGTAATGTTCCAGTCAATATGGTTGCTGGATTTGCGAAAATGTTAAATGTAGAAGAAAGTCAGGTCACAATGGAGATTCAAGGTGTTAATCACTTTATTTTTGCGACAGATGTTTTTGTGGATGGTGTGTCACGTTTTGATGAATTATTACATCAATATGCTTATTTAAAACCAGAAGATACAATTCAAATGAAAAACTTCGTTTCATTGCCATATTCCCCATCATTTATTAAAGGTTTAAAAGCCATTCCATGTCCATATCATAATTATTATTTCTTTACAAAAGAACAATTGGAAGAAGAATTGGAACAATTCAAAACAGGAACAGTGCGTGGAGAAGTTGTCAGCAAGACAGAAGAAGAATTATTTGAATTATATAGTCATGAAGAGTTAGCTGAAAAACCAGAACAGTTAGCTATGCGCGGTGGTGCTAAATATTCTGATGCAGCTTGTAATCTGATTGCTTCCATTTATACAAATAAAGGTGATATTCAATATGTTGATGTCAGAAATAATGGTGCGATTGCAGATTTACCAAAAGATAGTGCTGTAGAAGTTGCATGTCGTATTACAGCTGATGGTCCAAAACCATTAGCAACTGGTGAATTGAAATTGCCAATTAGTGGATATGTACAGATGATGAAAACTTTTGAACGTCTTGTGATTGAAGCAGCAGTACATGGTGATCGTGATTTGGCTGTTACAGCTTTAAATATGAATCCTTTATGTCCAAGTGATGAAATTGCTAATATTGTGATTGATGAATTATTGGAAGCTCATAAAGATTATTTACCACAATTTTTCAATAAATAAAGAAACTGGATTTTTTCCAGTTTCTTTATTTTAAAGTTTTTTCATTTTCCTATTGAAATGTGAAAAAAGGTATGCTATTATATTAAGGCAACTGATGGAGACATACTCAAGAGGCTGAAGAGGCGCCCCTGCTAAGGGTGTAGGTCGGGAAACTGGCGCGAGGGTTCAAATCCCTCTGTCTCCGCCATTGTATAACCCTTGGCAGTTGATATATTGGTCTGGTAGTTCAGTTGGTTAGAATGCCGCCCTGTCACGGCGGAGGTCGCGGGTTCGAGCCCCGTCCAGACCGCCAATATAAAAAAGCAAGTTATCCTTATTTGGATAACTTTTTTTGTGCTTTTATGAATGATATTTTTGATAAGCATACATAACAGCTATAACGGTTTTTGCATCTACAATGTCACCATCAAGGACTTTTTGATAAGCATCGTCTATATCCAATGTCAAAACATCAATAAATTCATCGTCATCTCCAGCTAAAGCATCATCAACTTCATGAAAATCAACAGCTTCATAGAGATAAAGCCATTCACTGGTATAACCTGGGGAAGGCAAGACTTTCATAATGAATTTCATATCCTTGGCACGATAGTTGGTTTCTTCTTCTAATTCACGAAATGCACAATCTTTTGGATCTTCATCTTTCTCCAGTTTTCCGGCAGGAATTTCAATAGTTTGAATACGATTGGGATATCTGAATTGTTTCACAAAAATGATTTGATGATTCTTCACAGCAAGAATACAAACACCACCATGATGATAGACAACTTCACGATAGGCATGTTGACCATCTTCAAGTTCAACTTCTTCTCTGGTGACCTGCATAATTTTACCATCATAAATAACTGATTTATTAATTTCTTTTTCCATAATCTCATCACCTCGATGACATTATAACATAAAACGAAAAGAAAGTATGCGGGGGAGCATACTTTCTTGCGTCTCTATTATTTACACGTTAGGGTGATAATAGGGGGTATGTTTAAGTGACAACCACTTAACATATTTAATTATAGCAGAGTTTTAAAAGATGTAAAGGCTTTCAAATAAAAATGTATATTTTTTTAGTGTTTTTTGATAGAATGAAAGTGGTGATGAAATGAAAACATTATTAATAGATGAGAATTATGAAAACCAAAGAATAGATAAATATTTAAAAAAATTATTGTGTCAGGCACCACCACAAATGATTTATAAAATGTTAAGAAAAAAAGATGTGAAAGTCAATGGTGTCAAAGTTAAAGAAAACTATATTTTAAAAAAAGGAGATCAGGTTGAGCTTTTTCTATATGAAGATCGTTTTTTGGCATTAACGAAACCACAAACTATATTTGATTTAGAAATTCATTTTGATGTTTTATATGAAGATAACAATGTTTTGATTGTGAACAAGCCATCAGGTCTATTGGTTCATGAAGATAGCCATGAAGATATGAATACATTGTCTAACCAGGTTTTGACATATTTGTATCAGAAAGGAGAATATGATCCTCAAAAGACATTGGGATTTACACCTGGACCTGTTCATCGTTTGGATCGTAATACAAGTGGTATTGTGATTTTTGGAAAGACTATGCGTGCCCTGCAGGATTTGAATGAAATGATGAAGAAACGTCATTGCATCGAAAAAACATATTTAACAATTTGTAAAGGTTATATGCCCAGTCGTGAATTGATTGGTTATATGAAGAAAGATAGTGAACAATCTCTAGCAAAAATAGTGTCTCCATCAACACCAGGAGCACTCAAAATGCATACGATTGTTGAAAACGTGCAAAGCAATCAGAAGTATTCATTATTGAAAGTCAAACTTGTAACGGGAAGAACGCATCAGATTCGTTTACATTTATCGAGTGTTGGGCACCCTGTTATTGGTGATGCAAAGTATGGTGATTTTGAACTTAATCGTTATTTGAAAAAAACATATCATTTTCAAAATCAGTTTTTACATGCTTATTCCATAAAATTTATCAAGCCAATTGGTTCTTTAAAATATTTACAGGATTATCAAGTGACTTGTCCATTACCAAAGAATCTAGAAGCATTGAAAAAAGCTTTGTTTCTAACAAAATGACCTATGAAAACAACGGGTTTTATTGTATAATAAATATAAATCAAGGGAAGGAGAACTAAGATGAAATATTATATCGGGATTGATTTAGGAGGAACAAACGTACGTACTCTTTTGGTTGATGAAAATGGACAATCATATAGTGAAGTTAAAGATGCAACTGAAAGAGAAAATGGACCAGATTATGTTTGTTCAAAAATTATAAGACAAATTGAAAGCTTAGATTGTTCAGTTTGTGGAGGCATTCATAATGTTCAGGGAATTGGTATTGGTGTGCCTGGGCCTGTTGATACAGAACATGGTGTGATGATTATGGCAACAAATTTGCCTGGATTTGAAAATTACCCTATCTGCGAAAAACTTTCAAGCCGCTTTAATTTGCCTGTATTTATTGATAATGATGCCAATGTTGCTGGATTGGCAGAAGCTTTGTTAGGAGCTGGAAAAGGAAAACCAACTTGTTATTATATTACAATTTCAACAGGAATTGGTGGAGCCTTTGTTGTGAATGGTCAATTGGTTTCTGGTGGAAGAGGACATGCTGGAGAAGTTGGAAATATCATTGTAAAAAACAATGGTTATAAATTTGGTGGATTGAACCCTGGAGCTGTGGAAGGTGAAGCGAGTGGAACAGCGATTACACGTAAAGGTAAAGAAATTTTAGGTGAAGATCGTGTCAATCATGCTGGAGATGTTTTCAGATTAGCTGATGAAGGTGATGTCAAGGCAAAAGGTATTGTTGATGAATGTGTGAGTGAACTGGCAACTATGTTAGCTGATATTGCCCATACTGTTGACCCACATTGCTTTATATTAGGCGGTGGTGTTATGAAATCTAAGAAATATTTCTATGATCAGCTTGTTGAACAATTTAATGCGAAAATTCATGTTGGAATGAGAGGACATATTCCAATTTTAGAAAGAGAATTAGAAGATTGTGGTGCTATTGGTGCTGCAATGCTTCCAATGTCAAAATTAAAATAATAGAGAAACTGATGAAGAGTAGTTATAAAACTCTTTATCAGTTTTATTTTTATCTGCTTGTTTCCATTATTTTTACTTTATAATTGGTAAAGAAAATGATAGAATATGCAAGAAGGAGGCGCCTATGAAACAAAGAGTCGTATTAGGTTTAAGCGGTGGTGTTGATAGTGCAGTTGCTGCTTATGTATTAAAAGAACAGGGATATGAAGTTATTGGTGTTTTTATGCGTAATTGGGATTCATCTTTAAATAATGATATCTTAGGGAACCCTACCAATAATGATGATATTTGTCCACAAGAAAAAGATTATAATGATGCTAAAAAAGTTGCTGAACATTTAGGAATAGAATTAAGAAGAGTTGATTTTATTAAAGAATATTGGGATCATGTTTTTACCTATTTTTTAGAAGAATATGCCAAAGGAAGAACACCAAATCCAGATATTTTATGTAATAAGCATATCAAATTTAAGGCTTTTTTAGATTATGCCAAGTCAATTGATGCTGATTATATTGCGACTGGTCATTATGCGCGTGTTGAACATCATGATGGAGCGGATTCTGTAATGCTGAGAGGTGTTGATTCTAATAAGGATCAGACATACTTTTTATGTCAGTTAAATCAGACACAACTACGTTCTTCGTTATTTCCAATTGGTCATATGACAAAACCTGAAGTCAGAAAACTGGCAGAAGATTTGAAGTTACCGGTTGCCCATAAAAAAGATAGTACAGGTATTTGCTTTATTGGTGAAAGAGATTTTAGGGAATTCCTTAAAAACTATATACCAGCAAAACCAGGAAAAATGGTGGATATTGAAACACATGAAGTTGTGGGAGAACATCAGGGAATCATGTATTATACTATTGGTCAGCGTAAAGGTTTAGGTATCGGTGGTCCAGGTGATGCCTGGTTTGTTGTTGGAAAACAATATGATGATAATATACTCTATGTGTGCCAGGGAGATCAGAATCAATGGTTGATGAGTGAAGGTGCACTGATTACAGATGTCAATTGGATCAGCAGTCAAAGACCAGAAGGAGACTTAGAATGTACTGCTAAATTCAGATATCGCCAAAAAGATAATGATGTCTCTATTCGATTTGTGGATGAAACAACAATTTATGTGACTTTTAAAAATCCAGTAAAAGCTGTGACACCTGGACAAGCTGCTGTTTTTTATCAAGGAGATGTTTGTCTTGGTGGGGGAACGATTGAAAAGGTTTATAAAGATCAAAAGGAGATCACATATTTATAATGTTAGAATATACAGGAATTATTAGTCGCATTAAATTTTATAGTGAGGAGACAAAATTTATTGTCTGTTATATTGATAGTGAACAGGAAGATAAGCCAATTCTTGCAACGGGCTATATGAGTTATGCGAATTTGCAGGATAAATATCATTTTAAAGGCGATTACATAATTCATCCTAAATATGGAAAACAGTTTCAGATTCAGTCTTATGAAATTGTCTTAGCGAATGATGAAAGTGAAATCATTCGCTATTTATCTAGTCCGTTATTTAAAGGTATTGGTGAAAAACAGGCAACTGCTATTGTTGAAGCTTTAGGTCAAGATGCCTTAAGTAAAATTAAAGAGGATAAACATGTTTTAGATCATATTCGTGGTATGAATGAAGCTAAGCGAGAAACGATTGCTGGAGTTTTATCTTCACAGGATTTTGATCAGGAAGTATTGATGTTTTTTATGGGACATGGTATCAGTACACGTCATTTGGCATTAATTCAAGCAACTTATCAGGAAAAGACTTTAGATATTTTACAAAATAATCCTTATCAACTGATTGATGATATTGATGGTATTGGTTTTAAGACAGCTGATGATTTAGCTTTGAAGATAGGTGTTGATCTTTATGATTCACATCGTATTCAAGCGGCCATTGTTTATGCTTTAAAAGAAGCCTGTTTTCAAGATGGCAGCACCTATCATGATATAGATGCTATCAGGAGAAGATTTCATCGTTATATCCCTCAAGTCAGTGATGAAACATTTGAAGAAAACTTACAGGAAGTCTTAGATCAACAAAAAATCATTCTTGAAGAAGGACGATATTATCCATATGATTTATATCAAAGTGAAATAAATATTGCCAAGACGTTTCAAAAATGGCTTCATGCGCCATTATATGAATATGAAGATGATGAAATTCAAGATCTTTTAAAAGAATTAGAAGAAGAGTTATCTATTCAATATGATGATTTTCAAAAAGAAGCGATTACTCTTTTTTTGAAACAATCAGCAATGATTATTACAGGAGGTCCAGGAACTGGAAAAACAACGATTGTCAATGCGATTATCAAGCTTTATCAACGTTTAAATCCAGATCAGACTTTAGCCATTGCAGCACCAACTGGTAGAGCAGCAAAACGTTTAACAGAAGTCACAGGAATTGAAGCTTCTACAATTCATCGCTTGTTAAAGTGGGATTTACATACCAATACTTTTGCGGTTAATGAAAAAAATCCATTAGATGTCGATTTGTTGATTATTGATGAATTTTCTATGGTGGATTCTTTATTGTTCTCCCATCTTTTATCAGCATGTCGTAAAGTCAGTCAAATTCTTTTGATTGGTGATGATCAGCAGCTGCCATCAGTTGCACCAGGAAATGTTTTAAAAGATTTATTAAGTTGTGGACGTGTTCCTACAATTGCTTTGCATCGTATTTATCGTCAATCTCAGGAAAGTGGTATCATTCAGTTGGCCCATAGTATCAGAAATGATCAGTATGATGAAAATCTCTTTCTTCAATACAAAGATATCCATTTTCAGACATGTGCATCCTATGATGTTGTCAAATATGTTTCTGTGTTGGTATCAAAAGCTATGGCTGAGGGTTACGATGTTCATGATATACAGGTTCTAGCACCAATGTATAATGGTGTGGCTGGTATTGATGCACTTAACGATTGTTTACAGGAACTTTTTAATCCTCAGGATGGTTTCAAAAATGAACTGAGAGTTGGTAAACGTTTATTTAGAGAAGGCGATAAAGTTTTACAATTAAAAAATCGCATAGAAGATAATGTTTTTAATGGTGATATTGGAACATTAGTTGAAATTTGTTATAAAGATAATTTTGAATATTTAAATGATGTCATGGTCGTTGATTTTGATGGTGTGATTGTTGAATATACACCACAGGAATTTTATACATTAACGCATGCTTATTGTATGAGTGTTCATAAATCCCAAGGAAATGAGTTTAAGATTGTCATTATGCCAATTTTAAAAGACTATACGATTATGTTAAAAAAGAATTTAATTTATACAGGTTTGACACGTGCCAAACAATCACTTTTCTTTTTAGGACATCATCAGGCATTTTGTCAAGGTATTCAGCGTGTTCAGGATGAAAGACGCAAAACAACACTTATGACAAGAATGAATCATCCACAAGAAATTTCTTTGTATGATTTTGAATAGTTCGGACATACTAAGAATGTACTTTTAAAGGAGTGAATGAACATGTCAAAATTAGCTGTTGCTTTTTTCTCGGCAGGAATTGTTGCTGCGGCAATGATTATGATGAGTGATATGCCATGTGCCGATAATATTGAACACACTGTTCATAAAGCCAAAAAAGCGATTAAAGAACAACTTTAAGAAGTACAAAAAGGACTCAATGTAGTCCTTTTCTTAGTATGGAGGTCCACCAATGAAAAAAGAAAATCTTGCCCGTTCTCTAATTGTTTTTTGTATTTGTGCTATTTTACTTTATTATGTCTATACTTTATTTCGTATAGGAGATTTACTACTTTATATTTTTCGATTGATTTTTCCAGTTATTATTGCTTTGTTCTTTCATTTTTTAATTGATCCAATCATTGATTATTTTACAAGTGATCGTCTTTCTAGAAAGATTGTTGTTGTTCATTTATATTTATCTTTTTCTCTTCTTTTTATTCTGTGTTGTTATTTTTTCATTCCTTATCTTTTGGATCAATGTCTGGTTTTTTATCATCGTTTATGCGACAGCAAGATTATGGTTAATCCCATTTTTTCTGCCTTTATTCGCTTTTTAGAAGAATATCAGGTTATTGATTATTTTATTGATGTTTTTAATGGTTGGACCCAAACTGTCATTTACTGGGTAGGAAATATATTTATTGGATTAGGGATTTCTTTTTATTTATCTTATGATAATCTTCATTTGATTGAAAAGGCTATTGCTTATTTACCTTTTGCAAAACAGGGGATATGTATGCAGACATTAAAGAAGTTAAAACTCACAACATATCAATTCATGAAATCCATGATTTTAGACTTTATCTTTTTCTTTTTCATGTGTCTGATTCCATTTGTCTTTATTTTCCCTCAATTTGCTATATGGATTGCTTTATTTTTATCCATAACCAATCTCATTCCTTATGTGGGTCCTTATATTGGGGGAATTCCTGTTGTGATTTATGCGTTTTTTATAGATGCCCATCTTGGTTATGCCTCTTTTATTGTGATTGTGGTTTTACAATATTTAGAATCATCTTATCTACAACCTTATCTGTTTTCAAAAAGCATTCGTTTACATCCTATTTTATTGTTGATTGCTTTAACTTTCTTTGGTGATTTATTTGGTATTGTTGGTATGATTTTTTCTCCATTATTATTATCATATGTGATTTTTATTGGTGAATTATTTAAAAATTTACATATTGGTGATGAAATGAGAAGAATGATACATCATGAAATCAAATAAGATTTCACAAATTTTTCTTTTATTATCATATATGATAATAAAGGAGGTGTGGAATCGTGACAATCTCTCATTATTTGGGGTTGATAGGAGGTTTAGCGTTATTTTTATTTGGGATGGAAATGTTGTCAGAGGGGCTCACGGCTGGTGTTGGAGAGAAACTGGAAGTGATATTATTAAAACTTACCAATCATAAATTCAAGGCGATTGGTGTAGGAACATTACTGACTTGTCTAATTCAAAGTTCATCAGCGATGAGTGTGATTTTAATTGGTTTTTTGAATGCGCATATTATGTCTTTAAAAAGAGCCATATGGGTGATGATGGGGGCCAATATTGGCACGACCATCACCGGACAAATGATTGCCTTAGACATAGGCATGTTTGCACCCATTATTGCTTTTGTTGGTGTTTTCTTTTATTTTTTGAAAAAGGAATTCTATCATTTATGTGGCCAGGTCATGGTGGCATTAGGATTATTATTTATGGGGTTAGAAATGATGGCACAGTCTATGTTGCCTTTACAGCATTCACCAACCTTTGTTGATTTTCTTATGCATATACAAAATCCTGTGTTAGCTGTCTGTGCAGGTATGATTTTTACAGCCATCATTCAAAGTTCTTCAGCTTCAATAGGTATCTTACAGATTTTAGTTTCACAGAATTTAATGTCTTTCCATCAGGCAACGTATTTTATATTTGGTTTTGATTTGGGGACTTGTATTACAGGTTTTATTGCTTCTTTATCTGGTTGTCGTAATGGTAAACGTTTGGCACTGTTTCATTTTTTATTTAATGCTATAGGAGCACTTAGTTTTTTGGTGTTATGTCAAGTTTTCCCTCTTATAGATTGGATAGCACAACTGACACCTCTATCTCCGCTTCATCAAATTGCCAACATGCATACATTTTATAATATCATGACAACATTGATTGTTTTATTCTGTGAGCCCTATTTGATTCAAATGATTCAATGGATTTATCCCTATCATCATCAAAACGATGTGAAAGAAGGAAAAAAATGAGAAAAGTGATTTTATATATTGCGATGAGTTTAGATGGATATATTGCTGATCAATATGGACGTATTGATTGGTTGCATGGAGAAAATACATCTCAGCCTCAAAGTGAGAGTTACTATCATCTTTTAAAACATGTGGATAGTGTGATTATGAGTGAAAAAGCTTTTGAGGTCGTTCAACAGAAAATGTATGCCAATTGGTTTAATCAAGGCCTTCATATTTATGTTCTCTCCCCACAGGAAGAACTTTCCTCTCAGCATGTTTTATTTGTAACTGATGATATTTGTACTTTAGTACAAAAGTTAAAGGAGCAGGATGGAAAAGATATCTGGATTTGTGGTGGTCAGCATTTTATTACACCCTTGATTCAAAAAAACATGATAGATGAATATCATATTTCTATGATACCAACATTGATAGGTAATGGAACAAGACTTTTTGAAAACTTTGACCATGAAAAGCGTTTATCATTAATCAAGACATATGTTTATAATGGCATTGTAGATATTGAATATGAGAAGAAAATATGAAAAGGTTTTTCATATTTTCTTTTGTTTTTGAAAAGATTATGAAAAGCTTTTGAAAACGCTTTCCAAATTGTTGTACAAGTAAAAAAATATATTATGATATATTTGAAAGGAGGCAAATATGAAAAAATTTTTATCGATAATTTTGAGTTTAATGCTATGTTTTGGGCTTTGTAACCATGTGTATGCAAGTGATAATTTTGTTGTTAATGGTGATTTTTCACAAGGGCATATTAATTGGGATGTTAATAAGAAAGAAAATACGGAAGGTTCAATTGAGGTAAAAAATAATGAATTAAAATTCACACCTCAAAAAAGTAATGGAAATTATTGGGAATTAGGATTTAAACAATCAAATATAAAATTGGAAAATGGTAAGAAATATCATCTGTCTTTTGATGCTAAGGCTACAGAAGACGTGGGTATAAAAGTGACCGTAGAAAATCAAGAAAATTATGCAAAAAGATTAGAGGATACAGAACTTTCATTATCAACAAAATATCAAAAATATGATTATGATTTTACAATGAATGATGAGGGATTATCACAACTTGTATTTCATATAGGACAACAGGAAAATTTAAATAAAGATTATTTTTTTAAAAATGTTGCTATTACTGAAGTACCAGTGCAAAAAATCGGAAGTTGGATTCTTAATGAAGCAAATGGAGTTTCTGCTACTTTAAGTGGTACAGAAGATGAAATTTCGGCTCATATCAACAAAACCAATACAAATTGGTGGGACTTAACTTTGAAAAAAGACAATATTGATTTGAAATCGAAAACAATGTATCAAATTAATTTTGACATTTATTCTTCAAAAGAGGGTACTTTAAGTTTTGATATTGAAAATACAAATGATTACACTATTAAGGCTATTAATCGTACTTTATTAAATTTAAAAGAAGGAAATAATTCTTTTGAATTTCGCTTTGCGAAACGAAATGACGCTAAAGAATCAGTTGCTTTTCATTTAAGTTCTGGAGAAGGAAATACAGATTTTGTCAATGAAGATATTACTATTAATAATTTATGTTTTAAAGAATTAGAGACGCTGAATAATGAATATGTTTTTAATGGTACATTTGATCATGGAACCATTGGATGGGAAATTTATAATAGTAATGGTTCGGATTTAAATATAACTACAGAAAATCAGCAAGGAGTTCTTACTTTTTCAAATTCACAAGGTAAAAACTGGTGGGATGCACAGTTTTTTCAAAAAGATATTTTCTTAACAAACGGAGTTTATAATATTTCTTTTGATATTAAAGCAGATAAAAATTCCAAAATTCATTTTAGTGTACAAGATACGGATGATTATAATTTGAAATATTTGGAAGATAAAGAATTATCTTTATCACAAGAGTACCAAAAAATGGAATTCACATTTTCTATTCAATCAGACAATTTGCTAGGAATAACTAAAAATGCAAAAATTCAGTTCGATGTAGGAAAAAGTGGTGATGAAATTATACAAAAAATATATATTGATAATATTATAATTACAAAAACTGGAGATAGCACTATAGATGAAAAACAAGACGGCGAAGTCAATTTTGATGTGAATGATATTGTTACTAATGATTTTAAAGGCTTAGGAGTACAGTGGGACCCATATCAAGTACATCCCCTTACCGAAGATGAGTGGAATCTAGTATGTGAACGTGTAGATTATTTGAATCCATCTTTTATA
The DNA here is from genome assembly GCA_944325245.1 of uncultured Massilimicrobiota sp. GTDB lineage: Bacteria > Bacillota_I > Bacilli_A > Erysipelotrichales > Coprobacillaceae > Allocoprobacillus. Next base: position 17,569 of record CALUZM010000038.1, read on the forward strand.
AGATGTATGATTTATGCGACTACTTATTGTGAGGGAATAGATAAAAATGGAAATCCAATATATAATTTTGAAAACGATGATATGAAAGCGTTAATTAAAGAACTAGATTATTTAGAAAGTAGAAATATAGAGGTTATATTAGGAGAATGGGAGGCACCAGACAGATTTAAAGGTGATTTTACAGGAGTGACTGTAGATAGTCCCTTATGGGCAAAGATGATTTCTGGATTAATGGATTATCTTATTAATGAAAAAGAATATACTTGTATTAAATATTTTAATTATGTTAATGAAGCTAATACTGAATGGTCGTATTGTCAAGACTATGATAAATGGTCAGCAGGAATTCATTATTTATATGATGAGTTTGAGAAAATTGATATTTTAGATCAAGTAAAAATCGTTGGACCAGATACAGTATGGGACGAAAATTATACTTGGTTAAAAAATTTAGAGGATGATACATTATTGAATCAGAAAATTGGATTATATGATGTTCATATGTATCCAACAATTGATGAAATAACGAATGGTGATATAGAAAAAACAGTTAAAGCGCAAAGAAGTGTTGTAACCGGAAAAGATTTTTATATGACAGAAATAGGTATGGTTACTGGAAAAACAGATGGTGATTCGCAACCTTATGTTAAAGAATTTAGTTATGGAGTTATCATGGCAGATGCAGTTGCTCAAGTTATGCGAGGAGGATTTTCTGGTGTAGCAATATGGGACATGGATGATGCTATGCATGATCAAGATAATGGTTTTCCATCTACAGATATTCGTTCACTTAAGCAGTGGGGCTTTTGGAATTCAATTGCAGGACGAGTGTATAATCAACCAGAGGAGGAAAATATAAGACCACATTTTTATACTTGGTCACTTATGACACATCTATTTCCACGTCATTGTTCCATTATAAATGCTTCATGGTCTGATAATTTGGATGGATTAAGAGCGGTAGGAATGAAAACTGAAGATGGACAAATGACATATATGATTGTGAATAATTCAAATATTGCTAAAGAAATTACATTAAAGGATAATTCTGAACAACAACAAAAAATTTATGAATATCGTTATTTCGAGGATGATAGAAAAGTTGATGATTTAGGTTATCCAGTTGTTAAAGAAATACATAATAATATTAATTTTTCTAAAGGAATTAATATTAATTTACCTAGTGGTGGGATTGTCTTTTTAACAACAATAGATACTGACACTCAAGTGCAACAAGCCCAAATTCAAATTGAACATATTGATGAAATAACTAATGAATATATTTTGGGTTCAGAATTCGAATTGCTGGATGAAACAGGGAAAGTTATAAGTCAATGGAAAACGCAAAAAGAACCGCATATTATAAATGGCCTTAATCCAATGAAAACATATGTTATTCATCAGTTATCAGCAGCAAAAGGATATGTAAAAGTTAAAGATTTAAAAATATCTGCAGAAGATTATATGAAAGGCGAGAGTCTGATAATAAAAAATAAACAATCTATGGGGAAAATAATTTTGAATGTTGTAGATAAAGATAGTCAAAAACCATTATCAAATATTGAATATACTATTAGTGATGTGAATGGAAATAGACTAGAAATATTAAAAACAAATAATGAAGGACAAGCAATAAGTCAAAATTATAATATTTTTAACTACGAAAATGGAAGTGCTAAAGAAAAAATAAAATATATTCTCAAAGAAAGTCAAAACAATGCTTTTTATCAAACAGATTCTCGTGAGTATATCATTGAGTTTGATTATATGAATGATCAAACAGATTTAGTAGAAAAAACAATATATATACAAAAGACACCTTTACCAATTATTGATACTCAAGAAAATCAGAACAATTCTTATAATAATGATAAGAAAGATACTTATGATAAAGATGTTGAAGTTATAAATGAAAAAAATATATCTTCAATACAAACTGGTGATTCTGTTAAAACATATGATACAAGTTCAATATTTACGATGTTTTTGATAAGTATGATATTTGGAATAATTAGTATATGGTTGTTCATAAAAAAAGTGAAGTAATATAAAAAGAAAGGTAGAATTGACTATCTTTCTTTTCTAATTGTTAAATTACAGAATTATGATTTTTTTCTATGATCTATTAATTGATCAGAATCATATTTGGTTTTAAAGGCTTCGTCATAATGTCTAGCGAAAATAGTAGTATAGAGAATATCAAATATAAAATGGATGGATAGGGTAGAGCCCAGTGTTGAGATTTTATTATAGATTTGTTCTCGACTATCTAAATTGAGAACATAGTGGCAATATGAAGAAAGTTGATTGTTTCCAATTGATGTTATACCTATCATAGGAACGTGATTCATCTTAAGTATTTGGGCAGCTTTAATGACTTCTTCTGTTTCACCAGAATATGAGACTAGAATGGCACAATGATGATGATTGGATTGTGCAGCTTGGAATAGTTGCTCATTTATCATTGGAGCAATCCTTACATCTTTACCGATTCTAAACATTTTATATTGGAAATCACTTGCCATTCGTAGTGGTCCAGAAACTCCATAAATATCAATGATTTGTGCATTATCTAATAAAATGACAGATTGACGTAAATCTTCTTGATTTAATAATTGAACTGTTTCATCAAGACTTTCTTTATATAATTCGATAAGAGTATTCACAATATGGGAAAGATTCGTATTTTTTTGAAATGGAAAATTAGCATTGATATCACTTTGATGTGAAAGAACATATTGTAAATTTGCAGATAATTCGATTTTAAAATCATTATAACCTTTAAAATTGAGCTTTTGGCATAAACGCACAATTGTTGCGGGTGATGTAAAAGTTTTTTTGGCAAGTTCCACACTTGATAAATTAAGTACTTCTTCGCTGTGATTCAAAATATATTCAGCAATACTCTTTTCTGAGGGAGAAAACTGATTAGCAAGCTCTAATTTTTTTAATAAACTCATATGTCATACCTCCATTAAAAATAGTTTATCATTTTTTAAGAAAATGAAAAGATTTATCACCTATAAATTACTAAAAGATATATTGATTTTTGATGATAAATTGGATATAATATCAAAGTCAAATCGTTGAAGAAGGAAAGTATTTATAATGATTTCTCAAGAGAGGGAATGGTTGGTGAAAATTCCTGGGTCATGATAAAGAAAGCTACCTTCTAAGAGTGATGCAAACATCAACGTAAATCGGCGTTAACGATCAAAGAGCATAATGAGTATTCATTATGAATAAGGATGGTACCGCGATAATAGTCGTTCCTTTTGAGGGATGACTTTTTTTATTCAAAGGAGCTAACTATATAAAAATCAAGTCATTTGATGAAAAAGTTTGAAAATGTTAAATGATTTGATTATGGTAGCT
>CALUZM010000039.1 GCA_944325245.1 uncultured Massilimicrobiota sp.
AATGTAAAGGTTATGATGAAGCAATGCGTTCTGGCTTTGAGGATTGGGATTTCTTTTTAAGTATGTTAGAAACTTCGTCAGACGCTCATGTTGGGATTGTTGAAAAACCATTGATTAACTATCGAACTGCCCCTATTTCTGCAAATATAAAAAGTATGAATAAACGACTTGAGCTCATGCGTTATATCATAGAAAAACATAAAAGTAGTTATAGTAATAATCTTACGGATGTAATACTTGATGTTGAAGCTATTTCTGATGCGAGATTGTTTGGATGGGAAAATGAAATTATTAATTCAGTTAAAAATGGTCAGAAGTTAAGCAAATCAGCAGATAGATTTATTAAGAATCCAACATATGGTGATGGTGGTATGGCCTCAGCAGTTAGGATTGTATCTGTTGAAAAGTAGCTATAAATGATGCATTAAGTTACTGACAAATCCTAATTTGTAGAGTAAAAGTTAAATTATTTTGTAATAAAATACTTCACATGAGATAATTTACTTAGATAAATTGGAATTTAGAGGTGTAAAATGAAATACAAAGAGTATGGAATAAAAAATAATGATATTATAATTTTATTACACGGTGGTGGTCTCTCTTGGTGGAATTATATAGATGAAATAGGGTTGCTTAAAGATGAATTTCATATTGTTATCCCTATACTAGATGGACATTCAGACAGTGACACAAATTTTACTTCTATTGAAAATAATGCTTCAGAAATAATAAATTTTATAAATGAAAATTACAATGGAAAAGTAAAATTGATGGGAGGACTATCATTAGGAGGACAAGTATTATTAGAAATATTATCTAAAAATCCCAATATATGTGAATGTGCTATTATTGAAAGTGCTTTGGCAATTCCATTGAAGTTTACTTATAAAATGATAGAACCGACATTTAACTTAGCATATGGTTTAATTAAAAAAAGCTGGTTTTCAAAATTACAGTTTAAAAATTTAAAGATTAAAAATAGTTTATATGATTTATATTATGAAGATACTTGTAAAATTTCAAAAGATAATTTAATTGCTTTTATGAAGTCAAATTCTAGTTATAAATTAAAAGATACTTTATCACGTACTCGAGCAAAGGTTCTAATACTAGTTGGGAGCAAAGAAAGACCTATTATGAAAAAATCGGCAGTTAAAATTGCTGATTTAATACCAAATAGTGAACTTGAAATATTACAAGGGTATTATCATGGAGATATTAGCATAAATCATGCAGATGATTATGTTGCAAGAGTAAAGAGATTAGTTTGTTAAATCCTAATTTGACATGGTTCATAACATCTAGATATGTTTAATGTTGTTTTGAGATGTTTTGGCAATGCAACAAGTAAGCGACAAAAAGGCTTAAAAACCTTTATTTTATAAGGCTTCGGAGTTCTCAAAACGTTAGTAATAATTGTTGTGAGAAGATTAGAGAAGTATTTAGACTTTGTGAGAAGTTTGAATGCTTCTTTTTTTATTGTATAATTGATATAGTTATAATCCATATAAAATATGAAAGGAAAAATTCTATGATTTTGAGTTTTATATATAAGATAAAAGAATGTGAGTTAAAATAAAAAAATATTTTTACAAAAATTTTTTATCATAATCACTTGTATATTAGCGTATAGGATAAATTCAATTAGAAAAATAATAAAGTTTGTTATATTATATTTTAATCTAATTAGTGTTTATTTTTTTACATAGAGATTGATTTATCAACAGTAATATCATTATATTTTAAATTTGAAAAAGTTACATGGGTCTATATTTTGGTATTTATTTTAGTGAATTGTAAGCTTAAAATTACATAAAATGGCTAAAATCTATAAGGAGCAGTGCAACAGTCAAGCTTTCAAAGAACTTTCGTTTGATGAAAGTCCGGCATTAATGCTTGATGAAGAAGTAAATGACAAATATAATAAACTTGACACAGGTATACAAAGAAGATTAAAAATAAAAATGATGAATGCAACGTTGGAATATATACAGTATTAATAGCACCACTCAAAAGTGGTGCCTATTTTTATTCTTTATTCATGTTTGTAGTGACTTCCCTCATATTGATATCTTCAGCATTAATAGTGATTGAATTATGAATGATACGATCCATGATGGCATCAGCATGAACTCCTCCATTCAAGCAAGAATGCCAAGAAAATAAAACTTATCGTTTGTAATAAAATAGAATTACTTATTTTATATAATTGTTCAGTTTTAAAGAGTAATATTATAATAAAGTTTTTCAAGAAAATATGTAGTATTTTATAAAGAATTCAGTAAAAATCTTTTTAATTCATTTTATCAATAAATATACTGTTTATGAGATTATAGCTCAGTTTCTTTGATTATAGAAACATAAGTATGACGATCTTGATCAATATCTTTATGCATTTCAATATTATTATTCCAATTTTTTTTGTAATCTTTTAAAAATACAGTTGAGTAGAGAATATCAAAAATATAAAAGATTGAAATATTAGATGAATAGCTGGCTATTTTGGAATATAGTCTTTCTCTGGTAGAGATTGGTAGCCAACAATCGCATAACTGTGATAATGAGTTGTCACCAATACTAGTAATAGCTATAGTACAATGATTTTGTAGATTTAATTTCTTTACTAAAGATAATAGCATTTCGGTTTCTCCTGAGTATGAGACAAAAATAGAACAAGTGTTGTTTTTAGTTAATTTTAAATAATATGGAAATTCCTCAGGATTATCAATAATATTTACTATTTTACCAATTGAACGCATTTTCCATTTAAAATCATGGCTACCACCATGTGTATTAAATGGAATAATTGTTTTATTGCTGAAGTCATAAGTTTCTAAGAATGTGTATAAAGGCATTGGCATATCTCCCCACCAGTTTGGATAACCAAGGAAAATCACATCATAATCATCCAGATTATCAATCGTTGTTTTTAATGCTGGGCGTGCATGTTCATCCTGTTCATCAGCAGCTTGGTCGACTAAAGGATCGTGTGTCCCTGGATATGTCTGCTCTGTTTCAATCTGAAATAGATCACCACCTGTATTGTCTTGAATGACTCTGGCTACATATTCTGTTGCACCCATCAGTTCATCATTATTGATGACACGACTGGCTGAAGAGGAAACGTCTGTTCCATCTGTTTCAGGCATTGTAAAATAAGCAATGAAAATCTTTCCATCATTTTGGATTTGGCTTGTTTCATTTTGAGATGTATTTTCTGTAATTGAGGGCTGATTTTGGCAAGCTGTTAAACTCAATAACGAGCCAGCGCATAATAAACTTATCCATAATTTTTTCATGTCAGGGTCCCCTTATTAATCATGAATCTTTAATTGTGATAATCTCACTTCATTGGCTGGATCTTCAGGATTGTGTGTTGGCTTACCTGTATCTAAAGCACGCATTTTTTCCATTTCATCTGCTGTTAATTCAAAATCAAAAATATCAATATTTCCTTTCATTCTTTCAGGATTTGTAGATTTTGGTAAAGCAATGACACCTTCCTGATTAATCCATCTTAAAATAATTTGACCAGCATTTTTATGATATTTGGCAGCAAGTTCACAAATAACAGGATTTTCTAATAATTCTTTATTACCATGTCCTAATGGATACCATGCTTCCAATAAAATATTGTTTTCATCCATCACTTTTCTTAATTCTTTTTGTTGAACAAATGGATTGAATTCTACCTGATTGACTGCAGGCATCACTTTCATACCATCTTTAAATTTGTTCCATAAGTTGACAGTAACATTAGAAATACCAATAGATTTCAATTTTCCTTCTTCATAAGCTTCTTCTAAAGCTTTCCATGCCCCTAAATAATCACCATAAGGTTGATGTAATAAGTAAAGATCAATATAATCAACACCAAGTAGTTTTAATGAATTTTCAATACCTTTTTTAGCATTTTCATATCCATAATCCTGTAACCATAATTTAGAAGTAATAAAAATATCTTGACGATTAATACCACTATCTTTGATAGCTTTTCCGACATCACTTTCATTCATATATCCAGCGGCTGTATCAATATGACGATAGCCTGCTTTTAATGCGGCTAATGTCGCATCATAAGTTGGACCATTATTAGGAATCATAAATACGCCAAAACCAATGGCAGGAATGTGTTGTTTGTTGTTAAGTTCAAATGTTTTCATATACGTATCTCCTTTGTTGAATTTTCATGAATTTTAAATTTGTTTAAATTTTTAGCAGTTGTATAACATTGATAATCAATAATTTCACTATGCCCAAGATTCAGTTTTGCAATTTGTTGAAAATCATCCTGATCTAATTGAAAATCCCAAATATTCATATTTTCAATCATACGTTCTTGATGAACTGTTTTAGGAATAACGATAATATCTTGTTCGATTTGCCATCTTAAAACAATTTGAGCGATTGTTTTATGATGCTTTTTAGCAATATCTTTTAAAATAGGATGGTTAAAAATTTGTCTTTGTCCTTCATTTAAAGGACCCCATGCTTGTGTCTGACAATGATATTGTTGAAACAGATGATGAGCATCTTTTTGTTGAAAGAACGGATGATATTCAATCTGATTGATCATAGGCTTGATTGTACAATTCATATATAAATCTACAAATCTTTCAGGACTAAAATTACAAACACCAATAGCTCTGATTTTGCCTTTCCTATAAAGTTCTTCCATAGCTTTATAGGAACCATAATAATCACCATAGGGCTGATGAATCAGATAAAGGTCAATATAATCTAAGCCTAACTGATTCAATGAAGTCTGAAATGCCTTTAATGTTTTTTCATAGCCAGCATCCTGAATCCATACTTTTGTTGTGATAAAAAAATCTTTTCTGGGAATTCCTGATTCTTTAAGAGCTTCACCAATTTCTTTTTCATTGAAATAGGCTGAAGCTGTATCAATTAAACGATATCCAGCTTGCAGGGCATCTAAAACACATGCTTTTGTTTGAGAAGCAGGAATCTGAAAGGTTCCAAATCCTAACATAGGCATATTGACACCATTATTAAGTTTTTTATATTTCATTATCTCCCTCCTTTTTCAACTTTATTTTAAGAAAAGCTCTAAAAAAAGTACAATATCAATATTTCATTGTGCTATAATTAAAATGCATAGTGAATATAAGGAGGTGTCTTAATGATAGAATTTTATCAGTTAGAACAACTATTAACGATTGCTAGAGAAGGAACATTATCTAAGGCTGCTGAAGTTTTGTTGATTTCACAACCAGCCCTGACACGTTCCATGCAACGTTTAGAAGAAGAATTAGGAATTAAGCTCTTTAATCGTAAGAAAAATAAAATAGAACTCAATCAAAATGGAAAATTAGCTGTAGAACTCTTTGAAAAGCTCTTGAATGAAAAAGAACAGATAATTTCAACTCTTCAGGCTTATAATCGCAGTCAGTTTGAAATCAATATCGGATCATGTGCTCCAGCTCCTATCTGGGGATTAAAACATGTTCTCACAAAACAATATCCTGATATGCAGATTCATGATGTCTTGGATTCTCATGAGGATGTTTTATTAAACGGATTAAAAAACTATGAATTTTCTATCATTGTTTTGAATCATCCAATCGATGATTCACATTATGAATGTGTGAAGTTGTTCGAAGAGAATTTATTTTTATCAGTACCTCCAGCTCATCCTTTAGCCTTATTTAAAGACATATCATTTGATGATTTAAATGGTGAAAGTGTTTTGTTGTTGTCTCGAATTGGATTTTGGAATGAGATTTGTCAAAAAGTGATTCCACAGTCACATTTATTATTTCAGGAAGATGGTCAAGTTTTTAATGAATTAATCAAAGCTTCAGCTTTACCTAACTTTAGAAGTGATATTACGATGCTTACTGATGAACGTGAAAAAGAAAATAGGGTCGCCATACCGATTATTAATGATGAGGCACATGTGACTTATTATGCTATTTATGACAAGAATAATAAGAAGTTATTTGCGTTTTTACAGGAAGCGATGAAAAACATAAATTGGAAAGAAGTTACGCATGATTAAGATGTCAGTATGATGATATGAAAAGGTGTGTACAATAAAATCAGAAAAGAGGAATGTTATGAAAAATGTCAAGAAAGTTGTTACATATATATGGATATTGGCTCTGATTTTTTTGATACCAGGATGTCATTTTCAAGATGATACAGCTATTCAAGAAGAATTTGATGCATTTTTAAATCAGGAATTTATTAAGGCAATGGAAGATGATTATGTTTCATTACATACATATGTGACTTCACCAGAAGATTTTGGTATTGATATGCAACATGTAGAGATTGGGCTAGGAAGTGGTGCTTCTGATGAAGATCAACAACAAAGTTTACAAAAGTTAAATGATTCTTACAATCAGTTGATACAATTTGATTATGATGCCTTGACTGATGATCAAAAGGATTCTTATGATATTTACCAATCTCAGCTTTCTCTTGCCCAAAAAATGAGTGATGAGAAGTTTGATTATTATGAACCTGTATTTACAAGCATGACGGGATTGCATTATCAACTCCCAACACTATTGACGGATTGGGACATACGTAGTGAAGAGGATTTACAAAACCTGATTATTGTTGTTCAAGATATTCTGCCCTATACACAAGAAGCATTAGCGTATACAAAAACACAAGCGGAAAAAGAATTATTAATGATTGATTTTGATTCTGTATTAACATATTGTCAAAGAATTTTAGATAAAAAAGATCAGAGTCCTGTCTTAGATGCAGTCAAAGCTCATATTGATGCTTTAGATATGGATGATAATCTCAAAGATAGTTATAAGCAGCAGATGGAAGAAGCCTTTCAAACATCTTTCTTTCCAGCTTATCAGGAAATGGTAACCACATTAACGCAACTTCAAAAGGGTGTGAATAATGAGCAGGGCTTAGCACATTTCCAATATGGCAAGGAATATTATGCTCTTTTATTGCAGGAAAACAGTGGAACTGATAAAACGGTAGAGGAAATCAAAGAGATGATGGAAGATGCCTTTCACAAGCATATGCGAAAATTAGTTGCATTGGCTATTCAAAATCCAGAACTTTATGAAAATTATACAAATGGAGAATTACCTCAAACATCTTTTCAAAGTTATGAAGATATACTAGATTTTATTCAATCTCATTTTTATCAGGATTTTCCTGAAATTGAAAATTTGGAATATCAGATAGAAGAAATCAACGAAGATTTAGCTTCAGATTCAGGAGTGACAGCCTATTTTCATATTCCATCTCTCGATGGGACATCGGTCAAACAGTTACGTGTCAATCCAAAGACCAATGATGTGCAGTCTTTATCAACATATACAACTGTCGCTCATGAAGGATTTGCAGGGCATATGTATCAATATGGGTATATGTATGAAAATCTGACAAGCCCATTTCGTAAAGCTATTGCATCCGCTCCGGCCTACAGTGAAGGTTATGCGACATATGTTCAATATGAATGTATGAAGTATCTAGAAGACATGGATGAAGATATGTTAGAATTGTATCAAGAAGCAGAATTGTTGAGTAATAGTCTGACAATCTTAATTGATATTGGTATTCATTATGAAGGTTGGTCAAAAGAAGATGTTAGTGATTTTTTAGAAGAAAGTGGCATGATGTTAGATGATGAGTCTTTGACTATGCTTTATCAGCAGTTACAGGCGAATCCAGCTGCTTTTGTGCCTTATTATGTAGGGTATGAAGAAATTGCAAATATGAAGGAAGAAGTACAAGAAGAATGTGGCAATACCTTTGATAATAAAGCCTTTCATCAGGCACTTTTAGAGACAGGTACAGCAACTTTCGAAGTTGTTGAACGTCATATAAATCGTTATGTGGAGGAGCAATGATGGACTATTTTATATCATCGGATTTCAATTTAAAAGACAATGTGTGTCAATATTTTGATACATATCAATGTTTTCATACAAAAGAACATAGTTTGCAGGTGGCTAAAGAAAGTCAAAAGTTAGCTCAAAAATTTCATGTTGACATGGACAAATGTTATCAGGCAGCATTGTTGCATGATATCAGTGCTGTGATATCACCACAAAAAATGATGGATATTGCGCTTTCTCATCAATGGGAGATTGACCCAGCAGAAAAGAAATATCCTTTCCTATTACATCAAAGGATTTCGGCTTTGATAGCACAAACAGTTTTTAAGATAGAAGATCAGGATATTTTATCTGCGATAGCGTGTCATACAACATTAAAGAAAAATGCAAGTGATATTGATATGGTTGTCTTTTTGGCAGATAAAATCAAATGGGATCAAAAAGGAGAACCACCTTATTTGCATGTCATTCAAAAGGGGTTAGACATATCTTTAAAAAAAGCTTCTTATATGTTTCTTGACGAACAGCTAAAAAATCAACGTATTCTATATCCACATCAATGGTTGAAGGAAGCTTATGATGATTTAAAAAAATAAAGGGGAGAAATGTAGTGAAAAGATATAAAGCAGTGATTTATGATATTGATGGAACAGTTTTAAATACATTAAATATGAATATGTATCCATTAATGAAAATTATTAAGGAAGAGCTTAATGAAGATTGGAGTTTTGAAGATGTATTAAAATTTGCGGCTTATCCTGGTATGAAAGTTATGGAAGAATTAAAGATTCCAGATAAAGAAAAAACATATGCCAGATGGGTTCAATATGTCAATGAGTATGAAGAAGGCGCAACACTTTATGAAGGTTTTGAAAAAGTTTTTCCAGCTTTTGAAGAAGCAGGTATTACCCAGGCTGTTGTTTCAGCCAAAACAAAAGCACAATATCAAATTGATATGGTTGATAAGGGACTAGATCAATATATGAAAGTTGCGATTTTAGCAGAAGATACACAAAAACATAAACCAGATCCTGAACCATTATTAGAATGTTTAAAAAGATTGGGATTAGAGAAAGATGAAGTGATTTATATTGGTGATGCGCAATCAGATTGTCTGGCTTCTCATAATGCCCAAATTGATTTTGGATATGCCAAATGGGGTAATGTCAATAAAGAAGAAATGAATGGTGCAGCAATGGTTTTTGAAAGTCCTTTAGATTTACTTCATCTTTTAAAGTAGGAGTTCCATATGCAAGATCAGAATAATTTTGCGAAAGGAAAAGTTTCTTCACATATATTACATATTGCTGGACCTATGATTGTTGCGCAGTTTATTAATGTTTTATATAACGTTGTTGATCGTATTTATATTGGAAGATTGCCAGATGTTGCGACATTGGCTATGTCGGGTTTGGGATTATGTCTACCTTTAATATCAATTATTATTGCTTTTGCGAATCTTTTTGGTATGGGTGGATCACCTTTATGTTCTATCGCCAGAGGGAGTGGTGATGATGATTTAGCAGAAGAAATTATGGGAAATGCATTTTCATTGTTACTTATTTTTTCTGTACTGATTATGATTGTAACTTTTGCAATCAAAGAACCTTTATTATGGCTATTTGGAGCAAGTCATCAGACAATTGATTTTGCGAATGATTATATGAGTATTTATTTATTGGGAACACCATTTGTTTTGATCAGTTTAGGAATGAACAGTTTTATTAACAGTCAGGGTTTTGCAAAAACAGGGATGATGACTGTTTTACTGGGAGCTGTTATTAATATTGTTTTGGATCCTATTTTTATCTTTGTTTTTGACTTAGGTGTCAAAGGAGCAGCCATTGCGACAGTGTTTTCACAAATGTGTTCGGCTATATGGACGCTTTATTTTCTAACGGGTCAAAAAACACTTTTAAAATTAAGAAAAGAAAAATTAAAATTAAAAATAAAACATGTTCAAAAAATCTTTGCTTTAGGAATGGCTGGTTTTATGATGGGTTTAACAAATTCGCTTGTCACAATTGTTTGTAATGCAACTTTACAAACTTATGGTGGTGATTTCTATATTGCCATTATGACTATTATTAATTCTATTCGTGAAGTGATTTCATTACCTGGACAGGGACTCGCCAATGCATCACAGCCAGTATTAGGCTATAACTATGGAGCACAACAATATCAAAGAGTATGGCAAGGTATTGGTTTTACAACAGTGACATGCTTTATTGCTAGCTTTGTTTTGTGGCTTGCTGTTACATTGTTTCCAGAACTCTTTGTGCAGATTTTTACACACAATCAAAGTATTCTTACTGATGGTATTCATGCCTTTCATCTATATTTCTTTGGATTTTTTATGATGGCCTTTCAAATGAGTGGGCAAGCTGTTGCTGTGGGGTTAGGAAAATCTGGTCAAGCTGTCTTCTTTTCAATATTCAGGAAAGTGATTATTGTCGTACCTCTGACATTGATCTTACCCATATATATGGGTATAGATGGTGTATTTATTGCTGAAGCGATTAGTAATTTTATTGGTGGAGGCGCTTGTTATATCACAATGTTACTGACGATTGGAAAAGATTTAAAACAAAAAATCAAAATCAGACAGATTTAATTTCATCAGCAAAAAGCATAAAGACATCTTACTTTTCATATAAATAAACGGGTGATGATTCATATGAAAAAATGGATGTCTTTTATTGTACTCTTTGCGTTATGTGCTTGTTTATATAAGCCTGTTATTCATGTCTCATCATCTCAACCACTTTTAAAAAAAGTTATTGTTTTGGATCCGGGACATGGTGGATTAGATAATGGAGCTAGTGTTGCTGGTGTCAATGAGGATGAATTGAATTTAAAAATCAGTTTTGCCTTGAAGGAAGAATTAGAATCAAGAGGAGCAACTGTTTATCTTACCAGAACGGATGATCAGGATATGACAAAAAGGGATTATAATTATTCTAAACAGGATGATATGTATCTAAGAGCTTTACAGATAGATGAATACCAACCGGATTTATTTTTGAGCATTCATCTGAATTCTTCATCTTCAAGTGCTTGGGGCTCACAGGTCTTTTATTATCATAAAAGCGAGGAAGGGAAACGCTTGGCTGAAATAATTCATAATCAAATGAAAACTTTAACTGGTACAAGAAAGAATGTTTCATCCTGTAGTTTTTATATTTTACGTGCAACACAGTCCTTGGGAGTATTGATCGAGTGTGGATTTATTTCTAATGCTAATGAAAGAGGACAATTAAAAAGTCAGGCATATCATAAGAAATTAGCAGTTGTTATTAGTGATGGTGTTGAAGAATATTTTCAATCATTATCAGCTCCATTATAAAACATGAAGATAAAAATAAAAAAAGTATTGACGAAAAAAGAAGGCTATGATAATATATTAGGGCAGTGATTAATGGGCCTGTAGCTCAGCTGGTTAGAGCGCACCCCTGATAAGGGTGAGGTCGATGGTTCAAGTCCATTCAGGCCCACCATTAATTCTGTTTATATATATACATGGGCCTGTAGCTCAGCTGGTTAGAGCGCACCCCTGATAAGGGTGAGGTCGATGGTTCAAGTCCATTCAGGCCCACCATGTATAAGTTAAATAATGGGGCTTTAGCTCAGCTGGGAGAGCGCCTGCTTTGCACGCAGGAGGTCAGCGGTTCGATCCCGCTAAGCTCCACCATTTATGTATTCAACCTATGCGAAAGTGTAGGTTTTTTTGTTATTTTAGAGAAAATGGTCTATAATGGTAATGAGGTGATTTTGATATGTGTACAGCATTTCAATTAGATGGATACTTTGGCAGAAATTTAGATTTAGAAATCTCATTTGGAGAGCAAGTGGTTCTCACACCAAGACATTATACATTTCCATTAAAAAATCAAACTGTATTTAAAAATCAATATGCGCTTATTGGTATGGCAACAGTCGTAGACAATTATCCGTTATATGCTGAGGCTATGAATGAAAAGGGATTATGTATGGCTGGCTTATATTTTCCAGGGAATGCTCGTTATTTTCCTGAACAGGCCAACAAAACCAATATAACGCCTTATGAACTCATTCCCTATATTTTAGGGCAATATCAAAGTGTACAGGAAGTTAAAAAAGTGATTGAACATTTTCATCTTTTAGATATACCTTTCAATGAAAAATTGCCTTTAGCACCTTTACATTGGATGATTGCTGATCAAAACGAAAGTCTTATTTTAGAATCAACAGAATCAGGATTACAAGTTTATCAAGATTCTTTTCATATTCTTACAAATAATCCGCCTTATCCTTATCATCAATGGAATGTTTATAATTATATGCATTTAACATCTGCTTATCCTCAAGACCAGTTGACTCATCAGAACCTAAAACCTTTTGGCAATGGTTTAGGAACAATTGGTATACCTGGGGATTATTCTCCCGCTTCGCGTTTTGTGAAAACATTGTGGTTAAAGGAAAATGCAAAAATGGGAGATAATGAACTTGATAATGTCAGTCAAATATTTCATATTTTAGATGCTGTAGCAATGGTCAAAGGTTCAGTGAAAACAGCACAAAATCAGGATGATTATACGGTTTATTCTTGTTGTATGAGCATGAATGATGGGGCTTATTATTACAAGACATATGAAAATAATCAAATTCATTGTATTCAAATGAAAAATAAAGTTTCTGCTTCACAATTATCCATCTACCCATTAAATAGACAACAAAATATTCAATATCAATGAAACTGCGTAAGCAGTTTTTTTCTTGCTTAATCATAAAAACGAAGTATAATATTTCTAGATAAGGAGTTTATTATGGAAAAATATATTAGTGCTTATATTGTAACTTTTTATATATATGGTTTTGCAGGATGGATCTGGGAATCTTTGATATGTCCAATTATGACGCGTCATAGAATTAAAAATAGTGGCTTTTTAAATGGACCTATTGTTCCAATATATGGTTTTGGAGCCATCACTGTCTCTCTTTTATTTTCTGCTAATGAAAGTTATTTATCTGTTTTTATTGAAGGAGCATTTGTGGCCTGTGTGATTGAATATATAACATCATGGGCTATGGAGAAACTTTATCATAGAAGATGGTGGGATTATTCTGATAAAGCTTTTCATGTTAATGGAAGAGTTTGTTTAGAAGGTTTTTTAGTTTTTGGTGTTTTTAGTGTTGTTGCAGTGAAATTTGTTCAACCTTATTTGTTAGAAAAAATCATGCAACATGGCTTAATTACATTGGTTGTGATAGCAACAATGTTAACGACAATATTTATTATTGATCTTATTTTTACAGTCGTATCATTAACACATTTGGATGAACGTTTAGATGAATTTATGAAGGATATAGAATCATCAATGCAAAAATTGATTGATGATGTTGAACAAAGTAAACACAGTTTTAATGAATTAATGGATTTATGGAAAGAAAATGATATCTCAAGTTATCGTCAATGGATACATGATAAATCTATGAGTGAGCGTCGTATTATGAAAGCTTTCCCTGCATTAATGAATCATCAAAGAAAAGAGGAAAAACAGGATGGCAAGAAATAGACATGAAAATTATATTGTAAGAACATTGAATGGATTGGCATATGGCTATTTTGTGAGTGTTGTCTTTGGTATCATCTTGAAACAGATTGGGACGGCTGTTCATATCAATATGCTTTATCAATGGGGAGTCATGCTTGGTTATTTAATGGGACCTGCCATTGGTATTGCAATGGGCTTATGTATTGATGCTAGAGGGATGAATTTGTTGACGGCATTGCTGGCTGGAACGATCGGTGCCGGAACAATTGTTGTAGATGGCGGTCAGATATCGCTTGCGACGGGGAATCCATTGTTAGCTTATATAGCTGTCATTTTAGCAATTGAAGTAGGGCGTTTGGTACAGGGAAAAACACCTTTTGATATTTGGCTGGTACCAGTTATGTCAATTGGCTGTGCTGGTTTGGTTGTCTGGCTTATAGGACCATTTATGCATCAAATTTCTTTCTGGCTCAATAGTGTAATGAAACAATGTGCGACTATGCCTTCTGTTTTAATGGGAATGCTAGTTGCTTTATTAGCTGGTGTCATCACAACATCACCACTTTCATCTTTACTTTTAACAAGTATAATGGTTGATTTTAATGGTGTTGTTTTAGGAGCTGTACTGGCTGGAGTATGTAGTCAAATGATTGGATTTGCTGTGATGTCAATGAATGATAATCGTTTTGGTGAAGTTTTGGCTATTGGTTTAGGGACAAGTCTTTTACAATTTAAAAATATTGTCAAACGACCTGTTATATGGATACCACCACTACTTGCCAGTATGTTAAGTGGAATGATTTCAGTGCTTTTTTCTTTACGTTGCAGTGTGCAAGGTTCAGCTATGGGATTAACAGGATTATTAGGATTAACGGATTCATTTTCAATCATGGCAACAACTTATTGGATACCACTATTTTTGATAGACGTTGTTTTGCCAATGGTTGTTTGTTATAGTATGTATAAAGCATTTAGAAAATTAAATTACATAAAAAATGGGGATTTACAAATATCTCAAATTTAAAGATAGATATCAAATGAGGAATGGTGAGGAAAATGAAATTAAATGAATTACTAGATGAAATGAATTATCAGTTCATTCAAGGACATTTAGATGAGGAAGTTTCACAAATAGATTATGATTCCAGAACAGTTCAATCAGGCAGTCTATTTGTTTGTATTCCTGGCGCAAAGGTTGATGGACACTCTTTTATTGATCAGGTTATTCAAAAAGGAGCAAAGGTTATTGTGATTGAACATCCAGTGGAATATCAGGAAGGAATCACTTATTTATTAGTTGATAATGCAAGAAAGGCTTTAGCGTTACTTTCTTGTGCTTTCTTTCATCATCCAAGTCGTCAAATGAAAGTCATCGGGATTACTGGAACTAAAGGGAAAACAACAACATCTTATATGGTGGCTTCTATTTTAGAAAAGGCTCATAAAAAAGTCGGCATCATTGGAACAATTGGTTCTATTGTAAATGGTGAATTTAGGAAAACAAAGAATACCACACCTGAATCTTTTGAACTGCAAAAATTAATGCATGAAATGGTGGAAGCAGGTTGTGAATATTGTGTTATGGAAGTTTCATCACAGGGACTTATGTTAGACCGTGTAACAGGTATTGATTTTGATATAGGTGTTTTTACGAATTTATCACCTGATCATATTGGTGAAAATGAGCACCGCTCTTTTGAACATTATATGTCATGTAAAAAACAATTGTTTCAAATGTGTCGCATTGGTTTATTCAACAAGGATGATGAACATTATTTAGATATGATAGATCGTGCTCACTGTCAGATTCAAACTTATTCTATAGATCAGGAAAGTGATTTACAGGCTTGCAACATCAATCTTTATCGTCAAGATAATATATTAGGTGTGACATTTGATACAAATGGTGTCATTTCAGCATCATTTCAAACGAATACACCTGGAAAATTTAGTGTCTATAATTCATTAGTCGCAATTATGATATGTCATCTTTTAGATATAGATGTTCCTTATATCCAAGAAGCTTTAAAACAAGTCAGTGTAAAAGGACGTGTAGAAATGGTACCAGTTCCTCGTCCATATACAGTTTTTATTGATTATGCACATAATGCGTTATCTTTTGATAGTATCTTATCGACTATGAGTGAATATCATCCTCACCGTATTTATTGTGTCTATGGATTAGGTGGACATAGAGATGTGCATAGACGTTATGGAGCTGGAGAAATTGTCGCAAAATATCATGCTTTCTCTATTTTAACAGCAGATAATCCACGTGGCGAATCAGTACAAAAAATCTGTCAGGATATTATTGAGGGGATCAATAAAGAAAATGGGGAATATATTGTTATAGAAGATCGTCAACAAGCTATTCATTATGCTCTTGAGCATGCTGAAGCTCATGATATTATTTTGTGTCTAGGAAAAGGGCATGAAGATTATCAGATTTTGGATGAAGAACCATTACCTTTTAGTGAAAGACAAATCATTGAAGAATATTTTCAACAGGAGGACTAAAAAAGACTTTTCATTCATATAGTATCTTGGTGATACATATGAAAAAAGTCTTTTTTTATACTTTTGTATTTTGTTTGATTGTCTTAATTGTTTATCTGTTTTTACAGCCACGTATAACTTTTGTAGATAAAGAAATTCATTTAGCATTATATCAGGAAGTTGAACCGCTACAATATATTGAAAAACTTTCACATATCGAAGAAGATGAAATCAAGATTGATAATCAAGTTGATAATAGTCAACTTGGTCAATATAAAATAGTCTATTCTTATCATCAAAAAGTTTTTACTTTAATTGTTTATGTTGATGATATGTTACCTCCACAATTTGAAACACAAAATAAGACAATTTTGAAAGATGAAACAATATCTGCAAAAGAATTGGTTAAAAACATTCGTGATGATTCTAAAACAGAAGTTTATTTTCAGCAAAATTATACTTTTCATGAAGTGAAAACTTATAAAGTTGTAGTTGTTGTGGAAGATAGTTATGGAAATAAATCAGAGAAAAGTGCCTATGTACAAGTTCAGGCAAAAGATGAACAGCCACCAATAGTGAGTGGTTTGACACCCATTACATTATTGATTGGAGATGAAATTGATTTAAAAAAAGATGTCATTGTTAAAGATGATCATGATGATTCACCAGTATTAACCATTGATGATTCTAAATTGAATATTCGTAAAATTGGTGAATATGAAGTTTATTATCATGTTAAGGATCAATCGGGTAATGAGGATACATTTATAAGAAAGATTGAAGTTTTAAGTCAATATGATAATCGTGAAGCTTTAAGTGATGGAAAGAAAACGTGTTATTTAACCTTTGATGATGGTCCATCATCAAACACCAAAGAAATTCTAGAAATTCTAGATCAATATCATATTAAAGCAACTTTTTTTGTGACAGGAACTTCTCCTAAAGATTTTCATTATATTAAAGAAGCATATCAAAAAGGGCATACAATAGGATTGCACACATATAGTCATGATTATGAATATATTTATAGTTCTTTAAAAAATTATATAAGTGATTTAAATAAAATTAAGGATGTTGTTTATCAACAAATTGGGAAGAATGTGAATTTTATACGTTTTCCAGGTGGTTCCAGTAATCTTGTTTCTAAGAAATATAATGATGGTATCATGACACGTTTAACAAAAAAGGTTATTGATTTAGGATATCAATATTATGATTGGACTTCTATTAATGGTGATGGAGAAGGGATTAAAACGGTAGATGGTCTTAAAAAGAAAGCAATTGAAGAAATTGGGAATCGAGAAGATATTATGTTTTTGATGCATGATAGTGGAACACAAGAAAATACTGTCAAGGCACTGCCAGATATTTTAGATTACCTCATTGAGCAGGGATATGTTTTTCAGGTATTAGATGAAACTTCTCCAACGTTTCATCATCATGTTCAAAATTAAGAGATTTGTTTGTTATTATGTCAAAGAGTTTAGACTAAAAATAAATAAAATCGAGATAAAAACATCTCTTTGTTGTATAATAGACAAGAGGTGTTTTTATGCTTTTAAATGAACAACAATATCAACATGCATTCAATTTACTGTGTCATCCAGAACAGAAAAGTTTATTTTTATTAGAATTTGAACAATGGTTTGAGCAGGTTTTTCAATTAAAACTTTATGATTTTATTTATGATCAGACACATGATAATCAATCCAGATTGAAACTCATATTATGGAATCATGATGATCAACAAAAAATGAAGAATGGTATAAATTTTGATGAAACAAAGCAACAGAAAATTCGTGAACAGTTCTTATTACTTTGTCAAAAACATCATATATCTACAAAGTGTCCTTCGATTATCAGTTATGATACATTGGAAGATAAAATAAGAAAAAGAATTTTAAACCAGGTACAAAAAGAAATACAAAATATTCATAGACCTTATATATGGAAAATCAAAATTATTTTTGATCAAGTTCATGTTTTCTATAAAACAGATGAGCAATGTGAAGCTTGCCAGCAAACGGGTATATCTCAAGAAATCAATCAAAAAATCTTAGACATAGTCAAGCCATTGGATTCATTTCATGTTTTTCATGATAATTTTTCGTGTGTTTTTACCAGTCAACAGACATTGAATGAAAAATATGATGGGAAAATGTTTAATTATATGCGTTAAAATCCTGAATTTTGAAACTCAGGATTTTTTATTCGTTTATTGTGTTGATTGTCTTTCAATTATATATGGTGATAACATGATTGTTTCAGGAATTGTATTTTCATGAATCATTTCATGAATTCTTTTTATAGATTTTTTTGCGATGATTTGTCTATTCACTTCTAATGTAGAAAGTGATGGAGTCATGTGAGAAGAAAATTCCATATTATCAAAACCAATGATTTTAATATTTTGAGGAACTTTATATCCATTATATTGTAAAGCTTTTATGACTATTGCAGCATTACGATCATTTACACAAACAAATGCTTCAGGCATTTTTCTATAAGTTAATAGCATCTTTTGAATATACTGATAATCATTATTTAAGACAGCTTGTTCAATACCTTTTGTTAAATATATAAGTTCATATTTTTTAGGATGAAAGTGATTAATCATACATTGTCTATATCCATAAAATCGTTGTTTGAAATTAGATGATTTTTCAATGTCACCGATAAATCCAATGTTTCTACAACCTTGTTTAATTAAATGAGCACAACTTAAATAGCCACCTAAAAAATCATTTGTAATAATATAATTTATATTCATATAGGGAATAGAATGATTGACACAAAGAATGTGTTGAGTGTACAGTTTAAGCTGATATATGATTTCTTGAGATATTTTTCCTAATATAATAATTCCAGCAATATGTTGTTCACTAATACATTGAGGGATGATAAAATGATCGAGTGAATAATATTCTTCTAATATGCGATATCCAAAGATATTAGCTTCCTTTTTTAAATTTTGAAGGATGTCCAAATAATAATATTTATCATTTTTCTTCTTGTTTTCAATCATAACGCAGATAGTTTTATTTTTCAGTATTTTTTTTGCATTTAATTTTTTTTGCGAATATCCCATTGTTACAGCTAATTCTAGAATCTGCATTCTTAATTCTTGAGAAACACCTTCTTTATCATTAAGTGCAAGCGAAACAGCATTAATAGAGATATTTAATTTTTCAGCTATATCTTTCATCGTTGTTTTACTCATCTTATCACATCCTAATTATGATTATAACATTAAAAAGAAAATATAATCAATAAAGAAAAATAGACTGATTGATTGAAAATCATTGTTGTAAAAGTAATGGTAATCTTTTAAAGTTTATACATTGCTTTTATAAAAGGTTTTTAAATAATATAATCAGATTTTTTAGTCATGAAGAAAATAAATGTTTCTTCTGTCATGGTTTAGAGTATATTTCATAAATAAATTCTATTTTTTAAGAATGGTTGGAAAGCTAAGAAAAATAAAAGAGCATATATGAAATATCAAAAACGGTCTAAGAAGACCGTTTTATCAATACAACGTAATTACTTTTAATTTTTTTAAAATCATAGTATATGAATCCTAAAATAATCTAGAATTTACATGTGAAATTTCAAGTTATCATAAAAGCCAATCGTTCAAAAGTAACCAAATTTAAATTTTAACAAGTGATTTTTTTATTTATACTTTATTTTTAAGAAATGCCTTTTTATTTCTTTTTAATTTTAGAATTACAAGTCCAGAAATTGCAATAGCAATTATACCAGGGATAATGATTGAAGAATCACTTGTATCCACTGTATCTCCATTGACATTACGATTTTCACTATCAGTTTGAATAGAGTCAGAAGGTTTTAGTGGTTTGTTTGAGTCATTTGGATTGGAAGGTATTACAGGGTTGCCAGACTCATTAACTTCAACTTTCTTTAAACCATCATAAGCATCTTTGAGTTGTACATATACCTTTTGAACTTCTTCTTGAGTTGCCTTTTCATTATCGTAAGTTTTTTGAGCTTCGATAAGTGCTTCATTGAATGTCTTGAAAGTTTCAGGAGTATAATCTTTAGAGTTGAGTCCTTTGGCTTTTTTGATTAGTTCTCCTAAGTCTGTTTTATTAGCTTTTAATACAAGGTTTTCAATGGCATCTTTTAATGTCTTTTCTGCTTCCTGTACTTCTTTTTGAGTAGCATTTTCATTATCATAAACTTTTTGAGCAATACTAACTGCTTCATTCAATGCTATGAAAGTTTCAGGAATATAATCTTTGGAATTAATTCCTTTAGCTTTTTCGATTAATTTTCCTAATTCTGTTTTATTAGCTTTTAATACAAGGTTTTCAATGGCATCTTTTA
>CALUZM010000040.1 GCA_944325245.1 uncultured Massilimicrobiota sp.
AAGAAAATTAAGAAGTCTAAGAAAAAGTGCTTAATGATAAAGATTGCATCCTGTAAGGATGCTTTTTTTATTTATCATAATATATATTATACAAAAAAAGATAACAAATTCATGTTATCTTTTAAATCCTTTTTTAAACTGATCAAAGATAGATTCCTTCTTTGATGCTTTTTTCAGTTTATGATAAAGGTCTTTTTCTTCACGTGACAATTTTGTAGGAATTTTAACATCAATCTTAACATATTGATCACCATAATTATCACTACGCAAGTCTTTGACACCTTTACCTTTTAAACGCAATGTTGTTCCTGGTTGTGTTCCTTCTGGAACTTTTAATGTGACATCACCATAAACTGTTGGTACATCTACTTCACAACCGAGTGTGGCATCAACTGCTGAAATTGGAATGGAAATATAAATGTTTCTACCATCACGTTGGAAGTGTTGATGTGGTCTGACATAAATTTCAACATATAAGTCACCATTAGGACCACCATTTGTTCCTCGATGTCCTTTACCTTGAACACGCAATTGCTGATGTGTATTAATACCTGCTGGTATATTTAATTCAACTGTAATATTTTTATTGATGTATCCATTACCATGACAGTGTGGACATTTTTCTTTAACCACTTTTCCAGTACCATGGCAATCTGGACACGTAGATTGATTAACAAATGTTCCAAATGGGGAACGCTGTTGCGTACGAATTGTTCCTGTTCCTCCACAACGAGAACATGTCTGGTAATCATTTGGTGTCTTCGCCCCAGTACCATGACAATGAGGACACTGTTCATCAAAATTGATTTTAATATCTGTTTTCTTTCCTTTGATAGCATCCATAAAATCAATTTCTAATTGAACAAAACGATCTTCTCCACGCATTGGACCACTTTTTCTTTGACGTGATCCGCCACCACCAAAGAATGAACCAAAAATATCACCTAAGTCAACATCTTCAAAGCCACCAAATCCACTAAAGCCACCGGCTCCTCCGCCAAAACCACCAGCTTGATCAAATGCAGCATGACCATAACGATCATAGGCAGCTTTCTTATTGTCATCTGATAAGACATCATAAGCTTCCTGAACTTCTTTAAACTTTTCTTCAGCACCAGGTTCCTTATTGACATCAGGGTGATATTTTTTAGCCATTTTACGATATGCTCTTTTTATTTCATCAGCACTGGCATTTTTAGAAACACCAAGCACCTCATAGTAATCTCTTTTTTCAGCCATAATCTCACCTCTTGACTAGATAAAACCAAGGCAAAGCCTTGGCTTTATTTTAATTTTTTTCTGTAAAGTCTGCATCAACAACATCGTCGTCATTAGTTGCTGTATTTGAAGCATCACCTGTTGGATTAGCTCCTTGTTGTGATTGTTGATATTGATATGCTGCCATTTGTTGAGCAACTTGTTCTAATTCACTCATTTTTGATTCAAGTGTAGCCATATCATTAGCATCTAATGCTTTCTTTAATTCATCTCTTAAAGCTGTAGCTTGTGATTTTTGATTTTCATCAATCTTATCACCTTGTTCTGCTAAAGCTTTATCGATTTCATTAATCATTTGTTCAGCTTTATTTCTTGTTTCGATATCTTTACGTTTCTTTTCATCATCAGCTTTATTAGCCTCAGCTTCTTTAACCATTCTATCAATTTCTTCATCACTTAACCCAGTTGAGTTTTGAATAGTGATAGATTGTTCTTTTTGTGTTTTCATATCTTTAGCTTTAACATTAACAATACCGTTAACATCAATGCTGAAAGTGACTTCAATTTGTGGAACTCCTCTTGGTGCAGGTTCAATACCGTCTAATTTAAATAAACCTAATTGTTTATTATCCTTAGCCATTGTTCTTTCACCTTGTAATACGTTGATATCAACAGCTGGTTGATTATCAGCGGCAGTAGAGAAGATTTGTGATTTTGTTGTTGGGATAGTAGTATTTCTTTCAATTAAGACAGTCATAACTCCACCCATTGTTTCAATACCTAATGATAATGGTGTAACATCCAATAAGACAATGTCTTTAACATCTCCAGCGATAACTCCACCTTGGATTGCAGCACCCATAGAAACAACTTCATCAGGGTTAACTGATTTGTTAGGTTCTTTTCCAAGTAATCTCTTTACTGATTCTTGAACTGCAATAATACGTGTAGAACCACCAACTAATAAGACTTGATCAATATCATTTGGAGACATACCAGCATCACTTAACGCTTGTTTTACTGGTCCTTCTGTACGCATAACTAAATCATGTGTTAATTCATCAAATTTAGCTCTTGTTAATGTTAATTCAAGATGTAATGGACCAGCTGGACCTGCAGAAATGAATGGTAATGAAATTTGTGTTTGCATCATACCAGAAAGATCTTTCTTTGCTTTTTCTGCAGCTTCTTTAACACGTTGCATAGCCATTTTATCATTGCTTAAATCAACACCTTGTTCTTTCTTGAATTCATCAACAATCCAATTCATGATAGCTTGG
The DNA here is from genome assembly GCA_944325245.1 of uncultured Massilimicrobiota sp. Taxonomy (GTDB): domain Bacteria; phylum Bacillota_I; class Bacilli_A; order Erysipelotrichales; family Coprobacillaceae; genus Allocoprobacillus. Next base: position 2,499 of record CALUZM010000040.1, read on the forward strand.
TCAAAGTCATCTCCACCTAAATGGTTGTCACCAGCAGTTGCTAAAACTTCAAACATACCATCAGCTAAGTCAAGGATAGATACGTCAAATGTTCCTCCACCTAAGTCATAAACCAAAACTTTTTGCTCTTTATCTAATTTATCAACACCAAATGCTAACGCAGCTGCTGTTGGTTCGTTAATAATACGTTCAACTTCTAATCCAGCAATTTTACCAGCATCTTTTGTTGCTTGACGTTGAGCATCATTGAAATATGCAGGCACTGTAATAACAGCACGATTGACTGGTTCACCTAAATAAGCTTCAGCAGTTGCTTTTAAGTTTTGTAAAATCATAGCTGAAATTTCTTGAGGTGTATAATCTTTACCATTAACATGTTCTTTATAATTTGTACCCATATGTCTTTTAATTGACATAACAGTTTCTTTGTTTGTAACTGCTTGACGTTTAGCAGCTTCACCAACAATAATTTCTCCATTTTTAAATGCGACAACTGATGGAGTTGTTCTTGAACCTTCTGGATTTGCAATAACTTTTGCTTCACCATTTTCCATCACACTTACACATGAGTTTGTTGTACCTAAATCAATACCAATAATTTTATTACCCATAATTATCATCCTCCTAAAATTTATTCATTCACTTTCACTAAAGATGCACGAATAACGCGATCTTTTAACTTATAACCTTTTTGAAGTTCTTCGACAACAACGTTATGATCGAAATTTTCATCATGCGCTGTCATCACTGCCTGATGTAGATTTGGATCGAATTCTTTACCTTGTGCTTCGATAACTTCTACACCATTTTTCTTTAAAATAGCCATCAACTGATCAAAAATCATCTGATACCCCTTTAAGAAAGTTTGAACTTCTTCACTTGGATTTTGAACATTTAAAGAACGTTCAAAATTATCCACAACTGGAAGTAACTCTTCAATAAAAGATTGCATCATAAATTTTAATGAATTCTGATGTTCTTTTTCTAAACGTCTTTTTAAGTTTTCCATATCAGCAAAAACTTTATAATAATCCGTTTTCCATGTATTGACTTCTTCCTCTAATTTACTTAACTGTTGTTCTAAACTTTCTTTGTCATCATCATTTTGTGTTGATTCTTCCTGATTTTCTGTCGTTTCATCAACGACTTCTTCATTGACTTCTTTTTCTTCTGTTACGTTTTCTTCTTTCATGTTTTTTTCCTTTGCCATTGTTTCACCTCTATTCATCTTCTTCGTCATCATCATGATTTGCAAGAACCTCTTCCAGGCTCTTTGAAATATACTCAACTAAAGAAACGACTTTTTCATAAGGCATACGTGTTGGCCCAATGACTGAAATAGATCCTTTAGATTCATTCCCTGTTTTGAATGAAGCTGATATCACCGAAACATCATTAAGTTCCTTAATAGGTGAATCACTACCAATTCTTACACTCACACCATCCTCCAAAGCAATCGGTTCCAGACTCTTCCATGATTGAGAGTTTTCAAACGCTGTCACTAAGCGACGCAACTTATTCACATCATTATATTCTGGCTGATATAACATATTTTCTTTACCAGAAAAATAGATGTTATTTTTTGCGAACTTCATGAAAGCCTCTAGAAAAGCATTAAAGAGAACCTCATGTTCTTTAATACGAGCACTCAAGATTGGTTTGACGTCTCTTTCAAGACGATAAACAACTTGATTCATTGGTGTTCCATCAAGCAATTCATTCATGACATTTACACAACTTGTCAAATCTTCCATATAAGCATTATTCTTAATATTGAAATTACGATTTTCTACATGTCCTTTATCTGTCACAATGATCGCTGTTACTGTATGTTCAGATAAGGGAACAAGAGTAATGTTTTGCAAATGTTCATAAATAGCATTTGGTCCTAATGCAACAGTTGTTAAATGAGTCAACTGGCTTAAAATCTGACAACTTTCTTTAATGATTTCATTTAAAGAACGATGTCGATCTCCCAAAATTGTTGAAACCTGATTTTTAATCTCATCATCTACACTAGGCTGCATTAAAGTATCAACATAAAAACGATACCCTGCCGTTGAAGGAACACGTCCAGAAGACGTATGTGTCTTTTCCAGATAACCATGTTCTTCTAGAAATGACATTTCATTTCTGATTGTTGCACTCGAATAAGGAAGCTGATACTTTGTCATTAAGGTTTTCGATCCTACTGGTTCAGCCGTTTCAACAAACTCTTCAACAATACATTTTAGAATTAGTAATTGTCTAGCCGTCAGCATATCACAACCTCCTTTAGCACTCCTTTTACCTTTGTGCTAATTACATTATACTCATCTTTTTAGCACTGTCAACACTTTTGTGCTAAAAAGCAAAGAAAAACAAGTTTTCACTTGTTAATCATCCAAAAAATCAATAAGTATTGTATTTAAATAATTCATACCCAATTCTGTCGTTCTTAAAAAGCCATTATCAATTTCTAATAATTTCATATTCTGATAACGTTCAATCACATGATGATACTGCTTTTCAAAATCAATATCATATAACTGATTGATGTCTTGAATATTGATACCCTGATTTAATCGCAGACCCATCATTATCTTTTCAAATAACTGATCTTGTCTAGATAACTCAATATCTTCTTCTAAATATTGATGCTGAAAATAACGTGTCAGAGATTTCGTATTTTCATAGCGATGCGACTGCTTTAAAGCATGTGCTGATACACCAATCCCATCATAATCATGATAATGCCAATAAACCAGATTATGTAAAGAAGGTTTATAGCGATAATAATTGCTGACTTCATATTGATGATATCCTTGTCTCTTTAATTCCTGACGAATATAGGCATACCAGCGTGCATCCTCTTCATCATCAAGCGGCTGGTAATGCTGATTTTTCAAAAAAGTATGGTCTTCTAAAATCAAACTATAATAAGAGACATGTCCTACATCCAACTGAGCCAAAACAGCAATATCCTCTTTAACATCTTCAAATGTTTGTTGGGGTAATCCATACATCAAATCGACATTGATATCTTGAATACCAAGCTGTTGAGCTTCTTTAATAAATGATATAGCTTGCTTTGAAGTATGTACTCTGCCAATATTTTTTAATAAATGATCATGAAATGTTTGGATCCCCACACTCAACCTATTGACACCATAATTCACACATAATTGTAGTTTTTCTTTGTCCATTGTTTCAGGATTGATTTCAATAGTATATTCTTTGACCTGACTTGCATATGATTTTAATAACTCAAAAAGAGATTTCAACTGTTCATAAGATAAGGCAGTTGGTGTTCCTCCTCCAATATAAATCGTGTCATAATCTGTTTGTAAAGATTTCTCATTTATTTCAAAAGATAAGGCCTCCAAATACTGCCAGGCCCATTTTTCATTATAAAAAACCTTGCAGAAATCACAATAACTACAGATATGTTGACAAAAAGGAATATGAACATATAAAGCACTCATGATAAACCAAACTCTTTGGCCAAGCCACCTAAAGAAGTTTCCTTATAGGCACTTGACAAATCTTTTCCAGTTTCTTTCATGACTTTGACAATGGTATCAAAAGAGACTTTATTTTTTCTTAAATATCCTAATTGTTTAGCAAGCATAGCTGCATCTAAGGCACGTAAAGAACCATATCCATTACGTTCAATACATGGAATTTGTACATATCCTCCAACAGGATCACAAGTTAATCCCAAATTATGTTCCAATCCCATTTCAGCAGCATATTCAATCAAAGAATTATTCAATTCATAAATCCACGCCATAGTGGCTGCCCCCATGGCACAGGCTGTCCCTACTTCAGCCTGACAACCACCATCAGCACCAGAAATGGTTGCATTGGTTTTGACAACATTTCCAAACAATCCACCAATTGCTAGAGCTTTGATCAAATCTTTCTTTTCAATATGCAACTGCTTATAACAATAGTAAAGAATAGCAGGCATAATCCCACTTGCTCCACAAGTAGGCGCCGTTACAATCTTTCCACCATCAGCATTTTCTTCAGCAACGGCATAGGCATAACTGGAAATAAATAACCTTTCTCTATCCGCTTCTCGTCTTGTATTCTGTGCCTGTTGAAACATCGATTTTGCCACTCTTTTTAGTTGAAGCTTTCCTTGAATAATTCCTTCTTTCTTCAAACCATTTTCAACACTTTCAAACATAGCCGATAAAATGGAAGAAAGAAAATACTCAAAATCTTCTCCTTCATTTTCTAAAACATAGTCATATAAAGACATCCCATGTTCATCAACATATTTTAAAATATCTGTCATTGTATTTTGCTGATAAACATGAACAGGCTTTTCAGCCAGTTCTCCTTTAAAAAGAATAGAACCCCCACCAATAGAATAGACTTCAATATCCTTGATTTTTTGATCATGATTATAAACATGAACAATCATGCCATTAGGATGTAATGGTAATTCATCACTTTTAAAAGAGAAATCGACTGGTTTAGGTGCAAAAGTCTTTTCAATAATATAGTCTGTCAGATGCCCCTTTCCTGTTAATGCTAATGACCCATGCAAATCAACATGAAAGTGTGTCGCATCAGGATACATTTCCAAAATTTTTTGAGCTGCACGCTGTGGCCCCATCGTATGTGAGGACGATGGTCCAAAGCCAATCTTAAACAATTCTCTCATTGATTCCATTATTCATTTCCTCCAATTCGCATTAAAAATAATTCTAATCCCTTATATTTATCAACTTTTCCTGTTTTGATAGCGACATCAAGCTGTGACAATTCGTCAATATGCTGTAGTAATTCTTTCAAATCAAAATTTTGACTATCACGTCTTATATATTTTAAACGATAGGGATTAATGGATAACATTTGTGCAATCTCTCTATCATTATAACCTTTTCTATCCAATAATTTAACCTGATAAAGTAAACGCATGGCATTTCCTATTAAAACAATCAATTTGATAGGCTCTTCTTTATTCATAATCAGATCTTTATAAATTTGAAAGCTTTTTGCTGTTTCTTTCTTTAATATAGCCTGACTTAACTCAAAAACATTCTCTTCTACTTGTTTGGTCACTAATAAGTCAATTGTTTCCACTGTAATATGATGAGTATATAAACACAATTTATTAACTTCCTGTGATATTTCCAGTAAATTATTAGGCATACGTGATAAAAATAATCTTAAAGCATCTTCATCAATATCACAACCTCTACTCTTAAATGCTTTATGAGTTGTTTTATACAATTGATGCTCATCCATTTTTTCAATCTCATAAAAATGTGCCTGTTTTCTTAATTGTTTCACAACCTTTTTTCTTTCATCAAAATTTCTCTGATCATGATAAATCACAAAGATGGTCGTAGGATTATCCATCTTTAAATAATCCATAAACTTGGCAATATCTTCATCACTGACCTCTTTTTGTCTTTGTGTTGTTAAAAAAGTTGGATTCTTTAAAACAATCATTTTATACTCACTTAAAAAAGGAGGTGTTAAAGCATCTTCAATAATAGTTGACATTGGTGTTTCCTGACACCAATAAACAACCAGATTCATATCTTCTTCACGAATATGATATTTCTTCTTTAATGTATTCAGTCTTTGTTCCATCAACAATTTATCTTCACCATAAATAACAAAGTTCATGATACCACCTCGCTTTTCCATTATACATGAATCAGCGTAAAATGTAACGCTCTTTTCCATAAAATCTGATATGAAACATTCCATCTTCGTCCGTTCTCAAAATAGTTATCCCTTTTCTTTTTAAACGTTCTATCACTTGTGAGGATGGATGGTTATACATATTATCTTTTCCAACGCCAATCATTGCAACTTCTGGTTGTATGGCATCTAAAAAGTAAGATGAAGTCGCTGTGGCACTTCCATGATGAGAAACCTTCAAAATATCAACCTCTAATTCTTTGAACTGTTCATGTAAATCATTCTCGATCTGTATAGAAGCATCACCCATAAATAAAATATTCATAGCTGGCAAAGTGACATACATTATTAATGATTGATCATTAGTATCTGTATAAACTTTATTTGTTTGCAACATTTGAATACGTGCACAGCCAATCTGACGATTGGCTTCATAATCATCTATCACTTGTCCAATGGAAAAATGTTCAACTAATGAAGATAAAGCTCCACTATGATCAAAATCTGAATGTGATATATAAACATAATCCAAATGAGAAACACCTATAGATTTTAAATATGGAATAATTGTCTGCATTGCTAAATCATAGTCATAGGTACCACCTGTATCAATCAAAATATTGCCCTGATTCATAGGAAGACGAATGAAAGTACAATCCCCCTGTCCAACATCAATCATAGTCACTTCACCATAAATCTTATATTGTCCAAAAATCTGTAAAACAATCATCAATGCAATAAGCATAGATATTTGATGTTGTATTTTTTGTTGAAGTTCTTTACGACTGATCATTTGAAAATATATAAAATAAAAGATAACTATCCAAGCTAGTGGTGGTTTTGAAAACACTATAAAATGATTAATGACCTGTAAAAAAGATAAAACATTTTGAAAAACATATACATAAATCATCACTACATTCTCTAAGATAGGAAAGAATACTGATAAAAGACATAAACTATAAAAATATTCAATAAAGAGATTTAAAATATCACCCACAAAAACAGCAATCAAGGGAATTTGAGCATTTAATGATAAAATAATAGGTATTGTTGATAAATAAATCCATAAAGCAGAATAACGAAAACGATGTGTCAACAATACAATAAAATAAACAAAATAAGAAAAAACAAAAGAAATATTATAGATCATATAAGGATTATAAAATAATGATGCAATAACCAATAAAGCAAAAATATCTAATTTATTGAACCATTTCTTCAATAAATCATATAAAAGTAAAATAAAAAATGCACGATATAAAGATACGAGCATTGGTATAGAAAAAATATAGAAACCTATCAACAGATAAGTCAATATACGAGACAGTTTGCGTGGTAAAAGCAATCCTAAAAGTCCTTTTAACATTGCAAAAAGAATATGAATATGCATTCCAGACAAAGCAAAAAGGTGAACTAAAGAAAGATCTGTCATTAACTGATAATCTTCTGCGATATTTTCACTACGTTCTCCTAAAACAAATAGCAGCTGATAATCTCGAACATCCTGATGTGTAGATAAATGATCTTTTATCCAATGATAGAATGTTTCTGATTTTTGATGGGATAATAACTGTTTTAAAAATGATTTATGGAAAATCTTCTGACCATAAAGATAATGTCTCTCACTAAAAGCATAATCATTACTCGCATCATATATGTCTAATGGTTCTTGTTTAGCCTTTAAAAAATCACCATATTCTATATTATCAAACTGATGATAGAGTTTCACTATCCCTTCATCTGTTTTCAAATAGCAGTATTTCTCACTTTCTTTGACAACATATCCTTCAATGGTTGTAGGTAAACTTTCCATATGACTTGACCAAAACCACAAAAGAGTACATAAAATCAACATCATCACAACATAAAAAAATGACAACCTTTGATAAATAAAACACAAATAAACAAATAAAGCACAATAAAATATCGGATGAATAATCTTGGCAAGAACAAAGCAAAGTGCTGCGATTGCAAAATAAAAAAGATGATATCTTATAAACATAGACTTTCTCTTAATCGTAAATATGTTTTTTCGCCAATACCATTCACTTCCATAATATCTTCAATTGTTTCAAAAGGTTGTTGCTGTCGATAATCAATAATTTTAAGAGCCGTTTTTTCACCAACACCTTTTAAAGTCATTAATTCTTCCTGTGTCGCCTGATTCAATGAAATCGCATCTTCATTTTGTGGTGGTAAATACAAGCGACTCTCATCTTCTACAATTTTATCCATTGTTAAAGCATGTAAATTAGCTTGTGAGGTCACACCCACCTCATCAACAAGATCCTGAACTGTTTTTTCTCCTTCATACTCATACTTGCCATTTTGTAAAAACTCTCCTTCCAACATGACATATGACAAAGAAACCACCTCACTTTCCTGTTTTTCTGGTTTTTGAAAATCATAAACAATAGAACAAATCATTAATACAATCAATCCCACAATTTGAAATTTCTTTTTCATCTCATTTGCCTCCTCAAATAAAAAAAGAATCCTAAGATTCTTTTGAAATATGAAAATGCTGATAAGCCAATTCAGTAACAATGCGTCCTCTTGGCGTTCTTTTAATTAATCCTGTTTGTAATAAATAAGGTTCATAAACATCTTCCAATGTTAAAGGTTCTTCTCCAATGCTGGCTGCAATAGCTTCCAAACCAACAGGTCCCCCTTTGAAACGTTGAATGATACCTAATAAATATTTATGATCAACATCATCTAATCCTAATTCGTCAACTTTTAAACATTGTAAAGCTTCTATTGTTCTTTCTTTTGTGATTTTGTCATCACCATTATATTGCGCAAAATCACGAACACGTCTAAATAAACGATTGGCAATTCTTGGGGTTCCTCGTGAACGTTTAGCCAATTCTCTTTTGGCTTCCTCATCCATTTCAATATGATAAACCTGACTCGTACGATTGATAATATATGTCAATTCATCAACATTATAATAGTCAAGCTTTGAAACGATTCCAAAGCGATCTCGTAAAGGCGCCGATAAATCCCCTGCTCTGGTTGTTGCTCCAACAAGTGTAAAAGGTGGTAAATCAATACGAATAGAGCGTGTAGATGCTTCCTTGCCAATCACAACATCAACATAAAAATCTTCCATCGCAGGATATAAAATTTCTTCAACGACTTTATTTAAACGATGAATCTCATCAATAAATAAGACATCTCCAGGTTCTAAGGAAGTTAAAATAGCAACCAAATCTCCTGTTTTTTCAATACTTGGTCCTGTTGTTGTTCTCAGATGCGTTCCCATTTCATTAGCGATAATCATGGACATTGTTGTCTTACCAAGACCAGGTGGTCCATACAACAAAACATGATCTAAAGTTTCATTTCTCAGCTTCGCTGCTCCAACAAAAACCTTAAGATTATTTTTCAAAGTATTCTGTCCAATATATTCATCAAAAGATTGAGGACGTAATTGATTTTCTTCATCTTCTATATGTTCTTTTGTATCTAAAATGTCCTGACTTAAATCCATAATGAACCTCCCATTATATATTAACTAATAACCCAAGTGCTTTTTTGACATATCCATTTGTATCTAATTTTTCATTCACAAGTGTATTCATGACACGATCAACATCCTGTTGTTTATATCCCAAAGCGACAAGTACTTCCACAGCTTCATCAAATTCTACAGATGTTAAAACCATTTCAGATGAAGATACCTGGAATTTTCCTTGTAAATCCAAAACAATCTGTTGTGCAGCTTTAGGTCCAATACCTGGAATTTTTCGTAAATAAGCTATATTCTTTGATTCAATCGCATTAATAATAGCTTGGACATCTCCCGTTGCTAAAATACCAATAGCTGTTTTACAACCAATTCCTTTGACTAAAATCAATTTTAAAAACAATTCTTTTTCTTCTTTTGTTAAAAAACCAAAAAGAAGGATTCCATCTTCTTTCACTTGCTGATAAACATAAACCAGTGTTTCCTTTCCTTTCGTAAACTGATAAGGATTTGAAACATATATTTGATAACCAATACCTTGATTATCCAAAACGATATGATCTTTAGACATATCCATAATAACACCTTTAATATAACTATACATTTGACAACTCCCATTTCATAATATCTTCATCATTATAGCACAAAATTATCATAAATAAAAAAATGAGAATCAAATTTCTCATTTTTTTAGAAATGGGTTTAATCATAAAATTCAAATTCGAAATCTAAAATAGAAACTGTATCTCCAGCTTGAACTCCAGCAACACGTAATGCATCATCCAAACCGATATTACGCATTTTTTGAGCAAAACGTTTCACACCATCATCACTACCTAAAGAAGCCATTTGAACAATCTTCTCTACTTTTTCACCAGTGACATGCCATTGTCCATTTCCCATATTATGAATTTCAAAACCAATTTCATCTGGTTTTTCATATGTATAAAGAATACTATTTTCCTGCTCTTCAGCTTCAGATGCAAATGATGGTGTACGATCCAATAAATCTGCAATAGCATATAAAACCATATCGACACCTTCTTGAATCAGTGCAATCACAGGGAAAACAGGAATATCTTCACCTAGTTTTTCTTTAAAACGTTTTAAATTTTCTTGGGCATCAGGTTCATCCATTTTATTAGCAACAATAATCTGTGGTCGTTCTAACAAACGATATTTGTATTCTCCCAATTCCTTATTAATTGCAAGATAATCTTCATACGGATCACGACCTTCAGTGCCACCCATATCAACAACATGTACAATAACACGACATCTTTCAATATGTCTTAAAAATTGATGGCCTAAACCTTTACCCTGACTAGCTCCTTCAATAAGACCTGGTAAATCTGCCATAACAAATGAACGCCCATCTTTTGATTGCGCAACACCTAAATTAGGTACAATCGTTGTAAAATGGTAATCGGCAATTTCTGGTTTTGCTCGTGTTACAACAGAAAGTAACGTTGACTTTCCTACTGAAGGAAATCCAACCAGTCCAACATCAGCCAATAATTTCAATTCACAAATCAGATGATACTTTTCACCTGGTTCTCCTCTTTCACAAATCGTAGGTGCTGGGTTACGACTTGTCGCAAATCGTGCATTCCCACGACCACCACGTCCACCTTTGGCAATAGTGGCACGTTGCTTATCATGAGTTAAATCAGCAAGAATGCGACCTGTATTTTCATCATAAATGATAGTTCCAACAGGCACTTTCAAAATCATATCGGCACCATCCGCTCCATGCATTTTCTTGGCCATTCCCTGACCACCACTTTTGGCTTTATATTCACGATGATATCTAAAATCTAATAATGTTGAAAGTGATGTCGTTGCTTCAAAAATAATACTTCCACCTTTTCCTCCATCACCACCGGCAGGACCACCTTTAGGAACATAAGCTTCACGACGGAAAGCGACAACACCATCTCCACCTTTTCCAGCTTCAACATAAATATGCACCTTATCAATAAACTTCATTTTCTCACCTTCTTTTTTATCTTTTTCAAAAAAAGAACCCCATATCAGGGGTTCCTATTAAGCAGCTGGGTAAACAGAAACTTTCTTTCTTGATCTTCCGTCTCTTTCAAATTTAACAACACCATCTACTTTTGCAAATAAAGTGTCATCTCCACCTTTTCCAACATTTACACCAGGATGAATTTTTGTTCCTCTTTGTCTGTAAATGATAGAACCAGCAGTACAGAATTGCCCATCAGATAATTTAGCTCCTAATCTTTTAGATTCAGAATCACGACCATTCTTTGTTGAACCTACACCCTTTTTAGAAGCAAATAATTGTAAATCTAATTTAAACATCATGGTTTCATACCTCCATCTCTATGATTTTTATGTATTTTGAATAAGATTCCTCAATTGTTTTAAGCATCACTTCAAATGTCTCTAGCACCACTTGAACTGTCTTATGATTTTGATGAACCTTAATATCCATAAATCCTTCTCTTATTTCAATTGTTCCCAGTTTCTGTGATAAAAAATCAAAATGAGCTAAGGCATTTGCTATACCAAAGCAGGCTGTACTCACACCTGCACATACCAAATCCTTACCATACTCATCACTTTCAGCATGACCAGAAACTGTTATTTGTAATATTGATTGATGACTCTTTTTTATAACGGCTTCAATCATTATTCTGCAGCTTCAGTTGTTTCTTCTTTTTTAGCTGCTTTTCTAGCAGTTTTTTTAATATCTTCGATAACTAATTTTGTATAAGGTTGTCTATGCCCTTGTTTTTTATGATAATGTTTCTTAGGATTATATTTGTAAATTAAGACTTTCTTTTCTTTTCCTTGTTTTTCAACTTTTGCAGTTACACTAGCACCTTTGATATAAGGGTTACCAATTTTACTTGTTTTATCACCAATGAATAAAACTTTGTCTAAAACAACTTCTTCTCCTTCAGCAACATCTAATTTTTCAACAAAAATAGTATCTCCAACTTCAACTTTTAATTGTTTTCCACCAGTTTCAATAATTGCGTACATGATGTACCTCCTTCTTTTTATAATAATCTCAGACTCGCCAATCAAGGCAGCTAAGCTTTAATACCTTGTATGTGCGGTTGTAGCTAGAGGTCTACAACATTTGTATATTATCATTTTCTTATCTTATCGTCAATATTTTTTTAAAAATATTCTTGCAATCTTTCAACTATTGATTGCGAGGATGAGCATGTTCATAAACTTCTTTTAAATGCTGATTTGTTATATGGGTATAAACTTGCGTTGTCGATAAATTTGAATGCCCAAGCAGTTCCTGGACAATACGAATATCAATCCCTTGTTCTAATAGATGTGTTGCAAAAGAATGACGAAATGTATGAGGATGAATCTTCTTGGTTGGATCATAGTTTTTTACAACACGATTCACAATATCTTCGACACCTCGATTTGTAAGAGTCTTTCCAAATTTATTCACAAAAACAAATTCATGTTCCTGATGATTCTTCATCATAATTTCCTGACGATCATTTTCAATATAATCTTTCAGCCACATTGCTGCATAATCATGAAACGGAACATAACGATCTTTACCACCTTTTCCATGAATCAATAGAAATTGGCGAGAAAAATCAATTTGAGACAATTGTAAAGAAACAACTTCCGAACAACGCAATCCAGAAGCATACATCAATTCCATCATAGCCTTATTTCGTCGTCCTAAAGATGTATGGGTATCAATGCTATCCAACAAATCAATCATTTCATCAATATATAGGAAATCCGGTTGACGTTGTGGTTCTTTTAAGGAACTCACAAGTAAAAAAGGATTATCATCTATCAATTCTTCTTTTTGTAAATAACGATATAAGCCTCGTAAACTACTCATTTTATGATTAATTGTTTTAGGAGACAGATTTTTTGTATGCAGATAAGCTAAATATCCTCTTAAAAAAGGATATTCCACTTCTTTAAAATCCTCGATATTTTCCTGATGGCAATACTGAATAAACTCTTGAATATCTCTTTGATATCCCTCGATTGTCAGTGTTGAATAATTCTTAACATACTGCAAATAATTCAAATAGGCATTCGTATCATCCTTGAATTTAGACATTTTCTATAAAAGCCTCCATCGCTTCAATAGCACGTTTTGCATAAGCTTCCTTACGTTGCTTCTTTTTGACTCTTTCCTTTAGTTCTGGCAAAATTCCAAAATTTGCTTTCATTGGTTGAAAATCCTGTTCATCACCATGAGTAATATAATAAGCCAGTGAGCCCATCACAGTTTCCCTTGGGAAAACAAGCAACTCTTTTTGTTGGAGATAACGTCCCATATTCATACCGGCAACCATTCCACTTTGAGCAGACTCCACATATCCTTCAACACCTGTCATTTGACCAGCAAAAAACAAATCATCACGATGAACAAATTGATAGGTTGATTTCAAATAACGTGGCGAACAGATAAAACAATTACGATGCATCACACCATATCGAACAATCTTCGCATTTTCTAATCCAGGAATCATATGAATAATACGTTCCTGTTCACCCCATTTTAAATGGGTTTGAAAACCAACAATATTATAAAGAGATCCCACAGCATTATCCTGTCTTAATTGCACAACTGCATATGGTCTTTTTCCATCTTTTTCTAAACCAACAGGTTTCATAGGACCAAAAAGCAGTGTCTGACGTCCTCTTCTGGCAATTTCTTCAAATGGCATACATCCTTCAAAAAACTTTTCTTCAAAATCCTTTGGTTTGACAACTTCAGCATGAATCAGAGCATCATAAAATGCTTCAAATTCTTCCTCAGTCATTGGACAGTTAATATATTCAGCTTCTCCTTTATCATATCTTGATTTGAAATAAGCCTTAGAAAAATCAATACTATCCTTTTCAATAATAGGTGCTGCTGCATCATAAAAATAAAAATAATCTTTTTGTAATAACTGCATAATTTCTTGAGATAAAGGTTCACTTGTCAAAGGTCCTGATGCAATAATGGTAGGTCCTTCAGGAATATGTGTCACTTCTTCTCTCACGACTTCTATCAATGGATGAGATTCAATATATTCACTAATTGCCTTTGAAAAACCAAAACGATCAACCGCCAAAGATCCTCCTGCTGGCACCTGATGTTCTCGTGCAAAGCGCATAATCAGACTATGATTCATTTCCATTTCTTTTTTCAATACACCCACAGCATTATTCAATCCATCTGCTCGTAAAGAATTAGAACAAACCAATTCAGCAAAATATTCTGTTTTATGAGCTCCTGTCATCTTTTGTGGACGCATTTCATATAAACGGACAGGTATCCCTTGTAAAGTCAACTGATGCGCTGCTTCAACACCGGCCAATCCTCCACCAACAATATTTACTCTTTCCATCTTTTTTTCCTTTCTAAAAAGTCCCATACGGGACTTTTATTTAATAATTGTTTTACACTTTGGATATGCTGAACAAGCTTTAAATTCCCCAAAACGTCCTTTTTTGATAACGATTGGGCTACCACATTTTGGACACACTTCATCCGTCATCACTGGTTCAGCTTTTTTTCTCTCACTCTTAATATATTTACATTCAGGATAATTGGAACAGGCTTCAAATTTTCCATAACGACCTGTTTTATAAACCATTGGGCTGCCACATTTTGGGCATGTTTCACCTGTATATTCCACTGTTTCTGGTTCTTTTTTAATATATTTACATGTTGGATAATTCGAACAGGCAACAAAATCACCATAACGTCCTTTACGGATGACCAAATCTCCTCCACATTCAGGACATTTCTCTCCTGTTTTTTGTGGTTGAATCTGCTCCATTTTCTCATAGGCATTTTCCAGCAAAGGTTCAAATTTGTCTTCAAAAGCCGTTAAAGCATGAACATAATCATCATGTCCCTCCGCAATTTCATCTAATTCCTTTTCCATTTGTGCAGTATATTCAACATTAATAATACTATCGAAAAACTCTACCAGTTTCTCATTTGTTAATAAACCAGATTCAGTTGGTTTAAAAGCCTTATCAACAACTTCTACATATTGTCTTGTCACAATAGTATCAATAATACTTGCATAAGTACTTGGTCTTCCAATTCCTAAATCTTCTAATTCTTTAATCAGCTTGGCTTCAGTATAACGTGCTGGTGGTTTTGTAAAATGCTGTGTCTTTTGTATATCTTGACTCAGTAATTTTTCTTTTGTTGCTACTTCTGGTAAAATCTCATCATTTTGTTTTTCGTATGATCCATAAACACGAAGATACCCATCAAAACTAATCACTGATCCTGTTGCCTTAAATTCATAACCATTGTTATCTAAAGCAATCGTTGTTGCA
Source organism: uncultured Massilimicrobiota sp. (assembly GCA_944325245.1). Lineage (GTDB taxonomy): Bacteria > Bacillota_I > Bacilli_A > Erysipelotrichales > Coprobacillaceae > Allocoprobacillus. The sequence continues at coordinate 17,941 of CALUZM010000040.1, forward strand.
TTTAATTTGGCAGGAGCCATTAAAGAAGCAAGTGCACGAGCATAGATTAAAGAATATAATTTATATTCATCCTGATTTAAATATTCTTTCACACTCTCAGGTGTACGCATGATACTTGTTGGTCTAATCCCTTCATGTGCATCTTGAACATTATCTTTCTTCTTAGACACTTTGACACTTCCAATATATGACTGACCATATTTTTCACCAATATAGTGTTTTGTTTCTTGGATAAAAGTATCAGATAAACGAATAGAGTCCGTTCTCATGTAAGTAATTAACCCAACTGTTTCGTTTCCAATATCAACACCTTCATATAGCTTTTGGGCAATCATCATAGTACGTTTGGCTTTAAAATTCAATTTAGATGATGCTTCCTGCTGTAAAGTCGATGTGATAAAAGGTGGTTTAGAGGCACGTTTCTTTTGTGTCTTCTTTACATCTGCCACAGTAAATTCTTTATCTAAAGCTTCATAAACTTCTTCCGTTTTTGAAGCATCATGAAGTTCAATTTTACGATTATGATATTTTGAAAGTTCTGCACTAAAAAGAATATCATCTTTTTCAAAGACTGCTTTCACCTTCCAATATTCTTCAGGTTGGAATGCCTCGATTTCTTTTTCTCTTTCACAAATCAGTCTCAACGCTACAGACTGTACACGTCCTGCTGATTTAGATTTAATTTTCTTTTGTAAAAGCTTAGAAAGCTTAAATCCAATAATACGATCTAAAACTCTTCTTGTTTCCTGTGATTTCACAAGATTTTGATCAATAGTACGAGGATTTTTTAACGCGTTAATAACGGCATCACGTGTAATTTCATTAAAAACAATACGATTCGTTAAATTCTCATCTAACCCTAAAACTTCCGCAAGATGCCATGAAATAGCTTCCCCTTCACGGTCAGGGTCGGTTGCCAGATATACGAAATCCGCATCCTTCACACATTTCTTCAATTCTTTCACAACATCTTTTTTATCTTTATTTATGACATAATTGGGTTTGAAATTATTTTCCACATCAACTCCTAAACCACCTTTACCAGTGGTTGCCAGGTCCCTAATATGTCCTTTTGAAGAAGTCACCTCAAAATCTTTACCTAAATATTTTTCAATTGTCTTCGATTTTGAAGGTGATTCGACAATCACTAAATTCTTACCCATTATATTACCTCCTACGTGTTTTCTATTATTCAATCTTTTTTAAAATTTGTCAACCATAATCTTCATCTTCCAATATATCACATACATTCAAAACAAGCTGAGCACCTTGTCTGATCAATGTATTACATCCTTCATAATCATCAAAACGACCGGGAATACAATAAATATTCTTTCCCTGTTCTAAAGCATATCCTGCTGTAATCATTGTTCCACTTTTCTGTTTAGCTTCACTGATCAACAGACATTGTGACAATCCAGCAATAATACGATTTCGAAAAGGAAACAAATGTTTTTGTGGTGCTGTCATAAAAGGATATTCACTCAAAACAAGATGATTTTGTTTTAATTCTTCATACAATAATCTATTCTCCTTAGGATAACAATATTCTATGCCTGTTCCCAAAACTGCAATGGTATGTCCATGATATGCTATCGCATTTTGATGGGCAACAGTATCAACACCTCTTGCCATCCCACTGACTATGGTATACCCATTTTTCACCAGGTCTTTCACAAAAATATGCGTTGCTCTTTTCCCATAATCACTCATATTGCGCATTCCTACCACACCTATTGTTTTTTCTTTCAACAGTGATAAATCACCATAATAATACAAAACAAAAGGTGGACAATTGATTTGCTTCAACAATTCTGGATAATCATGACTAAAAATAGTTATGTAATGACATTTCATTTTCTTCATCAAATTAAGCTTTAAATGCTCATCAACTTCCTCCTTGTTCATCAATGCGTTATAAATTTTTTGAAAATCTCCTTCATAAAAAAAAAAAAAATACAATACTAATTCTTCCATAT
>CALUZM010000041.1 GCA_944325245.1 uncultured Massilimicrobiota sp.
TTGACTTAAAATAACACATGGTCTCATTTCTCCTTGCCAATTAATTGTAAATGAACAGTTTCCAGCCATACATGTCACTTTTCTTGGTTCTTCTTCAGGTACAAAGTTTTTAATTTGTTCATATTTCAAGCGTATATATTCTTTATAGTTTTCTTCTCCCATTTCTGTTTTTAACATTCTAAATCTAATTTGTGCTGCTGTAATAGGGTCACATCTTGATTGATATTGATATGGTTTATCACGTTCTCTAGTAGCAGGCATCATATATGTATCAACTCTTACAGGAACATTTAATTCATCCTGTAAAGCAATAATTCTATCCATATCTGGTGCATTAGCTTTAGTCAAACTACTAGCTACTTTCACATCAACGTTATACTTTCTTAATAATTTAATGGCGTTCATTGTTTTTTCAAAACCACCAGGATAATGACATAATTCTGTATAAGCTCTTTCATCTGCACCATATAAAGTAATATTCACTCTTCTAGGTCTATATTTACCTAGAAATTGTGCCATATCTTCATCAATAAGAGTTCCATTTGTGTTAATTGTCAATACAAAACCCAATTCTTTCAAACCTAAATATACTTCTTTAAATTCAGGATAGAGAAAAGGTTCACCACCAGTCAATAATAAAAACAATGTTCCAGATTTTTGCATTTCTTTAGCAACTTCTAGCCATTCTTTAGCTGTACGCATTCTTCCTTTTTGATCCATTTCTTTCTTACTTAAACGCACATAACACATATCACAATTCATATTACATAATGGAAGTAGTTCAATACTTCCATTAATAGGTGATTTATTTAATTTAGCTTTATTAATAAGTCTTTTTTCAACATATAAAGCATCTTCCATTGGATTCATTGATTTATTCCCCTTTAATAATATTTTTTCTAAACAAAATATTATCTTATTTTTTTATTAATGTAAAGTTATATAGTTTGACACAAACAAAAAAAGGAGCTTTGATTGCTCCTATATAACTCATTATGAATGATTTTTCCATTTGTTTATATCTAATTCTGTAGTGGCATGTCTATTAGTAGTAACCCATTGTCCCCATGGTAAGCGATACCCTTCTAACCATATATATACTTCTAATTCATTCCCATTATTATGTCGTTTATCAGGATCAAAATAACCACGTATAAATTCATCAGATGTAGATGCTTTGTGAGTCTCACCACATGCATGATATGAACTTGAAGTATTACTTATACGATTCCAATCCATATCATATAAGCCACCATATCTGCCTCCACCTGCATCACACTTGAAATTATAAGTAGTATTATCAGCACATGCAGAAACATATTCATTAGCTACAAAAACTTCACTATCCATCATAGGTTTTACGTATTCTCTCATCTATATATCCCTCCTAATTTATAATCCTTTCTACAAATAAGATTATACTAGGCTGGTTTTTAGGCAAAAGAAAAGACTTAGAAACCAATATTTCTAAGTCTAATATTCGAATATTATGATTTTGCAATCGGCCACGTATCTTCATGAATGTTAGTTGTGCAATGAGTATTTGTCCCACCTTCTGTCCAAATTTTAACGGGTATAGTTTGTCCATTGTTAATAACATAACCATCTAAAAATTCATCTGTAGATTCTGCAGGATGTTTTTCTCCACATGCATGATATGTTCTTGTTCTTCGTGTATCAGCAGGTATATAATCTCCATCCCACCATGAACCACTAGACCTAGTTTGCAAGCCAGGTATTCCATTATCTTCAACATACACTGTTTGCCATTCATATCTACTTCCTGCATTACAATTAAATAAATATGTTGTAACATCTCCACATGTCGAACAGTATTCATTAGAAGCAAAAATTTCGCTGTCCATCATAGGTTTTACGTATTCTCTCATCTATATATCCCTCCTAGTTTTTATCTATTTTCTACAAATAAGATTATACTAGGCTTATTTATGGGAAAGAAAAATCACTAAGAATTAGAGTGTCAAGAACTCATCATTCTTAGTGATTTTTAAGATAAGTTTGGGTTTTCAGAGTTTACACTATAAGCTGTTCCAAAATGATTATATCTTCCAGTTCCGTTTATGTCTCCAGTATACCAATAGACATAATCGCCAGCTGATAAACCACCGGAATGATCGTTATCTACGATTTGTACAATATCACCTTGAGAACCTTTACCATTTTCAAATATTGTTCCATCATCTCTAATAACGGTATGAGAACCACAAGCAGAGCCATGTGCTAAATTATCACCTGTGTATTGAGTTAAACTACTATATTTTTCTAAGAATCCACTAAAGAAATTCCCATTATGTAATATCTTTGCATATGGTTTATTTCCTTGACCAATCTCACATTGTACATTATAGCAGGCACTTACATATTCATTGGCTGTAAATATTTCATAGTTCATTAAAGGTTTAATATATGTCTTCATAAATTGATTCCTCCTTTGATAAAAAATTTTATAAAATAATTGTCTTGATTTGATGTGATGCGATAAAATCACAAAATTTTCCACAAATAATATGTGACTAAATTTTTATATAAGGAGTAAATAAAATAATGAAAAACATGGTGAAATATGATAAACTTTTTTATATAAAAAAGAACATTATTATTGACATATATAAGATTTTTTATATATTATTTCATGAAATATATGTTTTGGATAAAAGGGGAAGTGGATATGTATAATATTGGAGGATTAATAATAGAAATAAATAATCATGATCATATTCCTACACCAAAGAATTTAGAATTATTTCGTGTAGATGCTGATTGCTATGACCATTTATATGATATATATATGATTGATTATATTGAAACTGAAAATGAAAAATTTATTTTAAATAAGAATAATATCAAAATATTTATGCAAGATGAGTTTCATAAAAGATATTTATATTTACCAGGAGATCATAGACCTTATGGCTTATGTTTAAGAATGCATGAAGGTCACACTGTCGTTTATGTTCAAAAAGAATATGTTCAGTTATTTGAAAGTGATACAATATTTGCTTCTATTCTTTCATTAGAAAAGAGAATGTATTTTTTAAATAAATTTATATTACATAGTGCTTATATGCTGCATAATGGTGAAGCCATATTGTTTAGTGCGCCTTCTGGAACAGGTAAATCAACACAAGCTGATTTATGGACAAAGTATCGAGGAACACGTACGATTAATGGAGATCGTACATTGATATCAAAAGAAAACGATCAGTATTTTGCGAATGGTTGGCCAGTGTGTGGATCATCTCGTATTTGTTTTAATGAAACATATCCATTGAAATGTATTGTTTTCTTAAGTCAAGCTAAAGAAAATAAAATAGAAAAATTGGATTATAAAACAAAGGTCAAAAAATTAATCAGTGAATTAACGATTAATTATCATTATGCACCTTTTGTTAATAAAGTCATGGATTTTATAGATGATTTAATTATTCATGTGCCAATTTATCATCTTGAATGCGATATAAGTGAAAATGCTGTTATTTGTTTAGAAAATCAATTAAAAGAGGATAAAATATGGATGCGTTAGACATTGTAAAACAAATGAAGTAAGCTGGGATACTTATAACTTAAAAAATTGCTGAAGTATCAGGCAAAAATAAACTATAAGGATGAGTGTTACATTTTATAGAGAAAGTATATGTAAATTATTTCTAATGAATTTGAATTATGTACTATATTAATGAAATTTTATTGTGGCTAAAACAAATGGAGGGAAAATATGAAGAAGATTAAAGAATTTATTTTAAGGGAAGTTGCAGATGAATATATCTTGATTCCTACCGGTCATACAACAGAAGAATTTAATGGAATTATTACTTTAACGGAAACAGCAGCTTTTATTTATAATCATATAGAAGAAGTCAATTCATTTGAAGAGCTTGTTCAGACGATATTAAAGGAATATGATATAGATGAAGAAACTGCTACTAAGGACGCAGTCATCTTTATTAATCATTTATTACAAACGGGGTTAATTACATTATCTGATCCCCAAAAAAATTGGTAAAAATATAGCAAAGGTCAGAAAAGTTTAAATTTTTCTGACCTTTTCAAATTAAGAAAGTTGTTCTTCTTGAAAAATACGTAAGGCTTCTTTTGAATATTGACACATATATAAAGGTGTATTGTCATCTGTATTCTGGCATAATGGACAAGCATAACATGTTTCACAGTTATTGAAAAGAATGCATTGTCTACATGGAGAAAGCTGTCTTTTTAATTCTGTTTCTTTTACAATCTTTGTCCAGATGGATTGAAAACCAATATTTAAAACATCATATGATGGATAGCGAATAGTAGAGCATGCACTCATCATTCCGTTATAATCAATAAAGAACGCACATTGACCTGCCAGACAGGAATGTTTGTGAATGTTTGACTGATGTTGAAGAACAGATAACTTTTGATTGACAAGTTCTTTAAATGATTCTTCATCCATTTTATTTTTGATCTCTGTGATTTTATAACGAGCAGCTTGAACAGCGGAAATAGATTGAGAAGATATGTTATATTTCGCTGTTTGAAATGGTATTTGAAGCTGTTGGCTTATATTTCTAATTTGTCTTGTTTCATATTCTGATGAACAATCAGAATGATTTGAAATGATGACGTTGATACCATATTTCTTTAAGAGATATAATCCATTTATCGCTTTTTGGAAGGCTGTCTCATTATGAAAATATCGTTGATAATGTGCCTGATTTGAACCATATAATGTCACATTGACACATTTAGGTTTGTGTTTTCCAAGAAATAATGCTATTTCTTCATCAATAAGAATAGCATTGGTATGAATAGTTAAGACCATTCCTAGGTTTTTTAATGCTAAATAAAGATCTTGAAATTGAGGATATAGTAATGGTTCGCCAGAAAGTTCTAGAAATAATACTTGATTGTTTTGCATTTCTTTAGCAATCTTTAACCATTCTTCTAGTGAACATAAATTTTGCTTACTACATTGTAATACATATTGACTTTCTGGAGGTGTTAAAGATAATTCACCTGTAATAGGTATGTTTTTTAACTGAGCTTTTTTAATTAATCTGTCTACAATAAACTTTTTGTCCATGTCTTCTTTTTTTGAAATATCTAAAATAGATCATTCCAATTCTCCTTTCATCATAATCGTTATTGTTGGATAAGTCTTTGAACATACATGTCTTCTTTAGTGTATAAAAACAGATGATATATCCATTTTATGTCTTATATAAGACATCCGACATTGTCAAAAACTTACACTACGCTTTTTAGAAAGATTCGAATACATGTGCAAAAAAATGACAAGAGCTTTTCTTGTCTTTAAAGTTTTATGTTTGAAATAGATATCTTTATTCATGAAAAGATAGATTTTGTCATCATAACTTAAAAACTTATTGGCAAGGATTCTTTTGCATTGATTAAAGAATATCCAACACATATAGTCAATATTAACTAATTAATAATGACTATGAAGAAAATATTTCTTCTATCATTGATATTACTCTATTTATGAGAGGAAGTAAAGCAATATAATATTTTTGTTATGTTCACATATAAAATTCATGATTATGTTGCATTCAAAAATAAATCACTTTATAATGTAAATAATTTGACTGAGGTGGAATTATGGAATCAATCAGAATGATTATTGAAAAAATCAAAGATGGTAGTATTAAAGAAATGTGGGAAGAATTTAAATGGATGTTTTCCTATGGTAAAAGATATAAAAAGGAAATAGTTTTTTATACTATTTTAGGTGTTTTCTCAACAATTATGTCATTGATTAGTTCAGTTGCCAGTAAAGAATTGATTAATATTGTGACAGGAATTCAAACAAATAGGGCCGTAGAGATGGCTGTGTTAATGGTTTCCATGTCATTGTTTAGCTTGTTTTTTTCGCAAGCTATGTCACGTATAACATTAAAAATAAGTATACGTATTCAAAATGAAATTCAAGCTGATATTTTTGATCAGATCATTAAGGTCAATTGGATGGATTTATCTCGTTATCATAGTGGTGATATTTTGAATCGTTTTAGCAGTGATATTGGAATGGTTGCTAATAGTGCCATAGGTTGGGTACCTAATTTGATAGTCAATCTTTTTAATTTTATTGCGACATTGGGATTGATTTTATATTATGATCCAACAATGATGTTACTTGCCTTAGTGAATGCACCAATTATGTTATTTTCTTCTAAGATATTATTATCACGTATGCGTGATTATAATATGAAAGTGAAAGAAATGAATAGTGAAATGATGTCATTTGAATCTGAAACTTTTAGTAATATAGATTCTATTAAATCTTTTAATCTTGTTACGTTATTTAGTGATAAATTGAAAAAGTTTCAAGAACGATACAAAGTCGTTAATTTGGATTATAATCTTTTTAGTATTAAAACGAATTTGGTTTTATCTTTGATTGGAATGGTTATAGAATTCTCATTTTATGGTTGGGCAGTCTACAGACTGTGGACTGGAGCTATTAATTATGGAGAAATGACATTATTTTTGCAACAGTCAGGACGCTTATCTTCAGCTTTTAGTTCTGTAGTTGGGATTATACCTTCTACAATAAGTGCAACAATTTCCGCAATACGTATTATGAAAATTATTCGTTTGACTAAAGAAGAAGAAAATATAGAAACGATAGACTATTTAGAAGAAATTAGTGAAAATGGTTTTTCGATTGAAATCAGAGATGTATGTTTTTCTTATGTGGAAAATAAAAAAGTATTGGTATCATCTTCTATGAGTGCATATCCAGGAGAAATTATTGCATTGGTTGGACCTAGTGGTGAAGGGAAAACAACAATGATTAGAATGTTTTTGGGATTAATCTTACCACAAGATGGTGAAGCAGTTTTAAAAGATTATCAGGGTCATGAATATCAGTTAGGAGCTTCTACAAGACATTTATTTGCTTATGTGCCACAAGGAAATACTATTTTTTCTGGAACAATTGCAGATAACTTGAGAATGGTGAAAGAGGATGCTACAGATGAGGAAATTATTCAGGCATTAGAATCAGCGTGTGCTTATTCATTTGTCAAAAATTTAGATAAAGGAATCAATAGTGAAATTGGTGCTAGAGGTAAAGGTTTATCAGAAGGACAGGCACAAAGAATTGCTATTGCACGTGCTATTTTAAGAGATGCACCGATTCTTTTATTAGATGAAGCAACAAGTGCTTTAGATGTTGAAACTGAAAGAAGGGTATTACATAATATTATTTTAAATCATCCACATAAAACATGTATTGTGACAACACATAGGCCAAGTGTTTTAAACATGTGTCAAAGGGTTTATCGTGTTATGGATACACATTTAACTCAATTGACTGAAGAAGAATCAGCAAAAATGGCAATTGATTTTTAAGGATATGGCTAGTTAAATTGTTTTTTGAATATAAGATATGTTATAATGCAATAGATAGATTATAGAATGGAGTGACAAAATGATTGATATTCATTCTCATATATTGCCAATGGTAGATGATGGATCGCAATCAGTTGAAGATTCATTGATGATGCTCATCAATGCATATGAAGATGGAACTGATGAGATTGTTTTAACACCTCATCTGGCATATGAATATGGATTTGAAAATCCATATTCATATATAAAAAATTTATTTGAGGATTTTCAAAATATTGTTAAACAAGAACATATACCAATTCAATTATATTTAGGAACGGAATTTTTAATGAGTTCACCTGATGTTTTTTTAGAACATCTTGAAGATATTACACATATGAATCATACACAATATATTTTAATGGAATTCTTTTTTGATGTTGATGACAAGACTATTTTAGATGCTATTGATGTTGTAACAGTCAATAATCTTATTCCAATTATTGCTCATCCTGAAAGATATGAAACAGTTCAAGTTTCTTCACATCTCCCTTGGGATATGATTAACCATGGAGCATTGTTACAAATGAATAAAGGAAGTATTTTTGGGAAATATGGGAGTATGGCTAGAGATATTGCACTTGAGATGTTAGAAGCCCATCAATACCATTTTGTAGGAAGTGATGCGCATGGTTTGCAAAGAAGAACCTCTTTAATGTATGATTCTTATTGTTTTGTAAGAGACTATTATGGCCAAGATTATGCTGATAAAATTTTTAAAGAGAATGCAAAGAAAATGTTAAAAGATGTGGATATAAGAAAGAGGGGTACCAATGAATAAAACAATAAAATTTCTTCTTGTCATTGCCTGTTTAATCATTGTATATGGAGCTTTTTTAATGTTTAGTGAGAGAAATTTGGATACGGGGACGGCACCTGAATTGCAAGTGCCAGAAAGTGTTTTGAAAATAAGTGTTGAAGATGAAGAAGATGATTTATTAAAAGGAGTCAAGGCATCAGATGCTGAAGATGGAGATATTACATCAAAAGTTTTTATAGAGAATATATCTACATTTGATGAGAATCAGCAACGTACAGTGACATATGCTGTTTTTGATGAAGATGATAATATTACACGAGCAACACGACAAATAACTTATACGGATTATGAAGCTCCGGAAATTAATATAAAAAAAGCATTATTTATTTATTATTTAGATTCAACAGAACAACTTAAAGATTATGTCAGTGCTAGTAGTGTGGTTGATGGAGATTTATCTTCTCAGATTTCTGTTGAGAGTAGTGCATATAATCAGGATGATGAATTTTATGTAACTTATTCAGTTACAGATAGCTGTGGGACAACAACAACTTTTAAGACGAAAGCAACTTGGTTGAATTATGAACCAAATATTGATATTCAGTTAAGTGATTATTTAATTAGAGTTAAAAAGGGAGAAACAATTTATCCAAGAAGCTATATTGAAAAAATTGAGGACTTAGGTGTAGAAAATGATTATTTAAAAAGTGATGTCGAAATTACCGATAATTATGATTCAAGTAAAGAAGGAACTTATGAATTTATTTATCGTATTAACAGAAGTAATGGTGACTATGGAATTACAAGACTTGTTGTTATTGTAGAGTAGGAGGGGAGAAAATGAATCAATCAAATCAAAATCAAGATATCGTTTTAAGATTAACATGCGTTTTTTCTTCTCTTTTGAAAAAATGGAAATGGTTTATAGTTTGTATTATTATATTTGGGATGGCATTAGATATGTATAGAACATTCACATATCAACCTCAATATGTTTCATCTGTCACAGCAACTTTGAGTTCAGAAACAAATACATATTCTCAATTAGAAGAAGTTCGAAATTATATAAAAACACTTGATTATATTTTTAATGGGCAAGTTGTGAAAAATTATGTTCAAGAACAAATGCAGGTTGATGATTTAGATATGCATTGTACAGTTACGAGTCAAAATAATACAAATATTATTAATATTCAGGTATCTTCTCATAAAAGACAAACATCTTACTATGCATTAGATGCTATTATTTCCTGGTATCAGCAAAATGTTAATAAATATCGTTTTTCTTATGAATTAGATATTTTGGAACAATCAACTATTAATGAGATGCCAGTGAACACCAATCATCATATTCGTAATTTTGTTCAGGGAGCTGTGTTTAGTGGTGCTATATTTATTGTTGTTTTTTGTGTGCTGGCTTATTTTAGACGCACAATCAAAACACCAAAAGATATTGAAAAATATATTGATTGTCGTTTGTTTGCAAAAATTCCTAAAGAACATAAACCACGCCAAAAAAAGTTTTGGAAACGTAATAAACAAGCGATACTGATTACTTCTTTAAAAACGAGTTTCAAATATAAGGAGTCTATAAAAAAATTACGTAGTCGCGTAGAAGCTTCATGTCAAAAACATGGATATCAGACATTGATGATAACAAGTTCATTAGAAAATGAAGGAAAATCATCTATTGCTGCTAATTTAGCATTAGCTTTAGCTGCTAATGATCATAAGGTATTGATTATTGATTGTGATTTGAGAAAACCATCTTTACATAAGATTTTTCATCTTACAACACAACGCAATATTAATCAATATTTAAATGGTGAAAGTCAATGGGAAAAACAGGTTCAATATTTAAATAAGAATGAATTGTTTGTTTTATGTGCAATGCAGGATTTATCTCATGCGGAAGATTTACTTCAATCTGAACGTATGAAACAGCTTATTGAAAGTGCAAAGAAAGAATTTGATTTTGTTATTATTGATACATCACCTGTATTAGGATTAAATGATTCACTTATTATGACCGAGATGGTTGATGCATCTTTATTGGTTGTGAAACAAAATGTCGCCACAGATTATTTAATTAATGATATGATTAACAGATTAGTTTCGATGAAAAATAATCTTATTGGATGTATTTATAATGCGAGTGTAATTGATTTAAGAAAATCAAATAAGGTCTATGGTTATCGTTATGGATATAATCAATATAGACGACAAGATAAGAGGTGAGATGAATGAAAGATAATAATGAAGATAAAATTGATTTAACACAGTATTTTGATCGTTTTTATATTTCTTTAATGAAGTTGAAAAAAAGATTAATATTGATTGTTGTTATATGTTTTCTTTTATTAGAGGTAAGAACTGTCTTTTTCTTTGATACAGTTTACAGCTCTAGTGCTGTTTTTATTGCCTATCAAAATGAACAAACAAATGTTTTTTCACAAAGTGATGATAATGATGATCTTCTCACAACTTTTAGTAACTTGTTAACAGGGAGTATGATGCAAAAAATTATTTGTAATGAATTGAATGTTTCATCAGTACCTGGACAAATATCTTTGTCACGTATTACAGATACAAATCTCATAGAATTAAAAGTGACATCGCCACAAGCACAGGATGCATATGATACTATTAATTGTATTATTAATAATTATAGTCAAGTTACAGAGATTGTTATGAGTGATGTTTCTTTAGCAATATTGGATACACCACAATTAGCAAGCGAGCCTGATGCTTATCCTGATTATTTAAGAAGTGGTATTTATGGAATTATATTGGGAATTATTATAAGTTTTATGATAACTCTTCTATATACATTGCTACGTCATACTATTTTAAATGAAAAAGATATTAAAAAATATTTGCATTTAGAAAGTGTTGCGAAAGTTCCTTATGTCCCATCTTCTAAAAAATATGGAAGACAACAAAACTTGTTGTTATCTAATCCTCGAATTCAATATCAGTTTAAGCAATCATTTTCTGATATTAGATTAAAAATTGAGCAGACACATAAAAAAAGTGGAATTCAAGTTATTATGGTTTCAAGCACTATGCCTAATGAAGGAAAAACGATTACCGCCGTTAATACTGCTCTTGCATTAGCTGATAAGAAATATAAAGTTGCTTTAGTTGATTTGGATTTAAGAAATCCATCTATATATCAAATGGTAAAAGGACAAAATATTAGTGGTAATATTATTGATTACTTAAAAAATAATTTTTTATATGAGGAAATTATTAATCGATTCAATGGCTATTCTTTAGATATTATTTATGGTGTTCAATCTTCTCAGGAAGCAACTGAGTTGTTATCAAAAGATAAAATGCAAGAACTGATTGATAAATTAAAAAGTGAGTATGATTATGTTATTTTGGATGTCCCACCATTATATATGATGGAAGATGCACTATTGGTATCACAATATTGTGACACTGCACTCATTGTTATAAAACAAGATTATGTCAACAGTTTTGATATAGCCGATGCTTTAGAAGAATTAAACGAACGAATTCCATCTATTTTGGGGGTTGTCATTAATCAAGTTAAACCAACATTATTTGGACAAAATAGTCATTATGGCTATGGTTATGGTTATGGCTATGGATACGGATATGGTTATGGAAAAAAATAAAATCATTGATAGAGTTTAAAATAGTTATCTCCTATGGTAACTATTTTTTATTTGTATATATCATGCTTTATAAGCATTAAATTTATTTATTATAGGTATTAGACATTATAAATGAGTGGATTATATAATAGAGATGAAGAAGGAGGAGAGAGCATGTTATTTTCAAATCAGGATTTAAAAAAACTGATCATTCCATTAATTATTGAACAGGTTTTAATGATGATTGTAGGGATGGCGGATACAATGATGGTATCCTATGTAGGGGAAGCAGCTATTTCTGGTGTGGGTTTAGTAGATATGGTGAATAATTTGATTATCACTGTTTTATCAGCTATTGCGACTGGTGGAGCTGTCATTGTTTCACAATATATTGGAAGTCAAAATAAGAAAAATGCAATTTTTGCTTCAGGGCAGTTGATGACCATCACTGTTATTATTTCCATGATCATTATGATTGTTTGCCTTGTTTTTCGTCAAAGCATTTTAAGTCTTTTCTTTGGTTCTATTGATGCCGATGTTATGCAAGCCAGTTTGACATATTTCTTTATTACAGCTTTATCATTTCCATTTCTGGGAATCTATAATTCCGCATCGGCCATGTTTCGGTCTATTGGAAAAACACAAATGATTATGTATTTATCATTACTTATGAATATCATTAATATTATTGGAAATTATTTAGGTGTTTTTGTTTTTCATGCTGGTGTAGCAGGTGTGGCAGTTCCAACGCTTGTTTCTAGAATGGTCGTTGCTGTGATGATTTTTGTTTCTTCATTAAATAGACGTCATAGTGTGTATATCAAAATCAAAGATATCTTTTCTTTTGATGTTACGATGATTAAAAAGATTCTTCATATTGCTGTGCCTAATGGCATAGAAAATGGTTCATTTACTTTAGGGAGAGTTCTGGTAACGAGCATTGTGGCCTTATTTGGAACGAGTCAGATAGCTGCCAATAGTGTAGCTGGAAGCATTGATCAGATTGCAGTTGTGGTTGTGAATGCCATGAATTTGGCGATTGTGACGATTGTCGGTCAATGTGTTGGTGCCAATCAGTATCAGCAAGCAAAACATTATTTGAAAAAACTCATGAAAATTTCTTATCTAGCAACAGCTTTGATAGGTGGAATTGTTATTGTTTTATTACCATGGATTTTAGATTTATATACACTTTCCATTGAAGCACGACAATTGACTTATATTTTGGTTATTATGCATAATGTCATGGCTTTTGCTTTACATCCAACAGCTTTTGTTTTACCTAATGGTCTAAGAGCGGCAGGAGATGTTCATTATTCTATGTATATTGGTATTTTTTCAATGATTGCTTTTCGCTTAGGATCAGCATTCTTATTTGGTGTTGTTTTGAATATGGGGATTATTGGTGTCTGGATGGCAATGGGTATGGACTGGTTATGTCGTTCATTATGTTTTGTCATAAGATTTGTCAAAGGAAAATGGCAGGAATATCGCGTTGTCTAAAATCATGATATAATAAAAATGATGAGAAATAAGGAGTGAGAAAATATGGAAATTAGAGTTTTGAAGTATTTTCTGGCTGTTGCTAGAGAAGGGAATATTACACGAGCTGCTGAAATCTTACATATCACACAGCCGACTTTAAGTCGACAGTTAATGCAATTAGAAGATGAATTAGGAACAGCTTTATTTATTAGAGGAAAGAGAAAAGTTTTATTAACGGAAACAGGAATGCTTTTAAAAAGAAGAGCAGAAGAAATTATTGATCTGTCAGAAAAAACAGAATTGGAAATAGGGAATCAGACACATGAAGTGACTGGTGAAATTGTCTTGGCCTGTGGAATTACTGAAGCCACAAAGACGATGGGAAAATATATGAAAGAATTTAAATCATTATATCCACAGGTGACTTTCCGTATTCGTAATGGTAACAGTGATGTGATTGCTGAATCAATTGAAAATGGATTGGTAGATATTGGTTTTGTTTTAGAACCAATGAATTTAGAGAAGTTTGATTTTTTGAGATTAAACCAACCAGAAATATGGGGGATTCTGATGAAAAAAGATTCATCTCTGGCTCAAAAAGACTATGTTGAAGTTTCTGATTTGAAAAATCTTCCTTTAATCAATACGTCTCGTTTAGAAACACAAAATCAGTTTAAAGAATGGATTGGAGAAGAACAGTACCAGCAGCTTCATTTTGTAGCTGTTTCAGAATTGACAACAACAGCCTCTATTCTAGTATCCAATGATATTGGATCGGCTATTGTCATTCAAGGATCCTATCATTATGTAGCTGATGATGATTTATGCTTTAGACCACTTTTCCCACAACTCACAACGAACTCTTTAATTATCTGGAAAAAATATCAGTCAATGAGTTTTACAGTATCAAAATTTATTGATTTTTTAAATAAGAAAATCAAAGAGGAACAGTAAAAAGTCTTATTTAAAGAGACTTTTTTTAATGCTTATGAAGCATAAGTGGTATGTTGATGAAGTATTAGACATAAAGACAGCTGTCTATTAAAATGATAGCGAGGAGGAAGGATATGAATATTGAAGATTTAGAGAAACGTTATTATATTGAATCAAGTGATATTCAGAAACTAGAAAGCTTGCATTTGTTGGATGGCGTTCGTACTGTTGGCAATATGAAAACCTATCAGGATCAGGATGTTCGTGATATTATGGAAATGCTGCATCTTTTAAATTTAGGACTTGATGATCAGGAACTGGTTGCATATTACACACATTCTAAGAATCGTCTTCCAATTTTGAAGAAAGTTAGAACAACTATTTTTGAACATTTACATACTTATCAAAAACATTTGGATTATATTGATTATTTGATTTATACCATTCAAAAATATAATAATGGTGAATAGGAGGTTACAATGAAAAAGATTTTATTGATTTTAATAGCAATTATTCTTGTTGGATGTCAATCAACACCAAGTGAAAATATGAATACCATAACAAACCAGGCATCATCAGAAACACAAGAACAAAGTGGAAAAGACAATGGGAAAGTTTTAGTGGCTTACTTCTCAAGAGTTGGAAATACGGATTTTCCGGAAAATACCGATACATCTTCATCGGCAAGTGTAATTGTAGAAGATCAACAGTTAGTGGGAAATACAGAATATTTAGCTAATTTGATTGTTGAACAGACAGGTGGAGATAAGTTTTTAATTCAGACGCAAACACCATATACTGCCGATTATGATGCCTTGGTTGATGAACAGCAAGGAGCACGTGCCCAAAATTTACGACCAGCATTAGCTTCGCATGTGGAAAACTTTGAAGACTATGATGTCATCTATTTAGGTTTCCCAAACTGGTGGGGTGGGATGCCAATGCCTTTATATACCTTTTTAGAAGAATATGATTTCTCTCATAAAACCATTATTCCTTTTAATACATCTGGTGGTTCAGGTTTTTCTAATGCTATAGAGGATATTCAAGAGTTATGCCCACAGGTGACAGTCTTAGATGGTTTGACAATCAATGGTTCTCAAGTACAAGACGCTGAGGATGATGTTGTTTCATGGATTCAGGAAGCACAAGAGTAAGATATGGATGAAAATCTATATCTTTTTTTATTCGTTTTTAGTATATGATTTATGTGAATTTCTTGTTTTTTATTGAAATCAATGGCATAATAAAAAATAATAGGAAGGATGAGTCAAATGTTGCAGCAGGAAAGGCATAATCAGATTCTTGCCAAGTTGAATTTAGAAGGGCAAGTGAGAGTGAAGGATTTAAGTCAAGATTTTCATGTCACTGAAGATTGTATTCGAAAAGATTTAACCATTCTAGAAAAAGCACATAAATTAAAAAGAATTCATGGTGGAGCAACTCAAATTCGTACGAATTTGCATACTATTAATGTTAATGAACGTAAGGGTGTACGTGTCGAGGAGAAGAAAAGAATTGCGCAAAAAGCGATTGAATTCATTAAACCAGGAACAACAGTGTTTTTAGGTGTATCAACAGTGACATTGGAAATTGCCAAATTGATTTATCAACGTAATTTAAATATTACGGCTGTCACAAATATGATTGATATCATGAATATATTTACTCAGGATTGTGTAACACAAATCTTCTTTTTAGGTGGTGCGCTTAATAATGCTAAAGATGGCTTTATTGGTTCATTTACGATTGATCAGATTAAGAAGTTTAAATTTGATTTGGCATTTATTGGTGTTGTTGGTATTGATATTCATGAAGGGAAAGTGACGACATATCATGTTGATGATGGTATTACGAAAAAAGAAGTGATTCATTCAAGTAAATCATGTTATATGGTGGCTGAATTAGAGAAATTTCATTTAGATGGGAATTTTGTCTTTGCTGATATTGGTGATTTTACAGGATATATTGGCGAAAGTATGCCTGATGAGGAAACTTGTAAAAAGTTAAAAGATTTTGGTTTAGAAGTCATTTAGAAAATGATTTCTTTTTTTATTGTAAATTATTGAAATTTATTGAAAATTATTATCTATGTATTGAAATTAATAGAAAACAATGTATAATAAGAATTGCAATAAGAAGAAACAATAAAAATCAATAAAGGAGGGACAAAGATGGATAATCTTATTCAAACAGAAAGAATTCAGATTTTAGAAGATAAAATGTTAAGTGCTCCTCGATATGCTTCTATTGAGCAGGCACGCATTATTACACGTGTTTATCAGGAAAATGAAGATTTATCTGTTCCTAAAAAAAGAGCTCTTTCATTAAAAGCGTCATTAGAACAGCTGGAAATTGGTGTAGAGCCAGAAGAGTTGATTGTAGGGAATCGTACAAAAGGTGTACGATATGGTGTTGTTTTTCCAGAAAGTGGTTGCTCATGGGTCAATCAGGAGTTTGAAACATTACCAACCAGACCTCAAGATAAGTTCTTAGTCAGGGATGAAGATATTCAGGAATTTAGAGAAAGTATTTATCCTTACTGGAATGGTCGTTCTATGGAAGATGTTATTAAACAAAAGTATGGAAAAGAAATCAATGCTATCGCAAAAGTTGTCAAAATTAATCAAAAGGATCATGCGCAGGGACATATCTGTCCTGATTCAGCGTTATGGTTAAAGTTAGGACCACGTGGTCTCATGGAAGAAGCACAACAAAAACTAAAAACATGTGATGACAGTCAGAAGGAGTTTTATGAATGTGCCATCATTGTTTTAGAAGGTGCATGTCATTTTATGATGAGGTATTATCATTATATTATGGATATGTTGGATGAAGTGGATGATGAATATAAAGAATCTTTAAAGGGTGTGGCTATGATTTGTCAAAATCTTTCACAAAGACCACCTGAAACATTCCATGAAGCTGTTCAATCTCTTTGGTTTCTGTTTGTGATTTTACATATGGAATCGAATGCATCCTCTTTTTCACCAGGAAGAATGGATCAATATATGTATCCTTATTATCAAAAAGATGTAGAGTCAGGAAAGATTTCACAACAGGATGCATTAGAAATCTTAGAATGTCTTTGGCTTAAATTTAATCAGATTGTTTATTTGAGAAATCAAAATAGTGCTAAATATTTTGCTGGTTTTCCAATTGGTTTTAACATCGCAATAGGTGGTGTTGATGAACAGGGACATGATACTTATAATGAATTATCTTTATTGATTTTAAGAGCACAATATCATTTGGGATTACCTCAACCTAATCTATCAGTGCGTTTAAATAAAAATTCTTCTCATGAATTGATGCAGGAAGCTATTAAAGTTGTAGCGAGAGGAAGTGGTATGCCACAATTCTTCAATGATGAGGCCATTATCAATACGATGATTGAAGATTTAGGTATCGAAGAAAAAGATGCCAGAAATTATGCCATTGTAGGTTGTGTGGAATTGACAACTCATGGTAATAATTTGGGCTGGTCAGATGCAGCTATGTTTAATTTGAATAAGGCTTTGGAATTAACGCTTAATAATGGAAGATGTTTATTAACAAATGAACAGATAGGTCTAGATTTAGGGAATATGGAAACCTATGAAACATTTGAAGATTTAGAAAAGGCATTTCAAAAACAGATTGATTATTTTATTGAAAAAATGATGAAAGCTGAAGAAGTTGTTGAAAAAGCACATCAGGATTGTTTACCAACTGCCTTTTTATCAACTGTGATTGATGATTGTTTAGAAAAAGGATTAGATGTCACTAAAGGTGGCGCAAAATATAATTTATCTGGTATCCAAATGATTCAAGTTGCTAATCTGGCTGATTCATTAGCGGCTATTAAAGAGCTGATTTATGATGAAAAAATGATTTCTAAACATGAATTATTAGAATCATTAAAAGCTGATTTTCAAGGCCATGAAATTACACAAACCATGTTATTAAATAAAGCGCCTAAATATGGAAATGATGTGCAATGGGTTGATGATCTGGGTGCTAAATGGGCAGGATATTTTAGAGAACGCATGAAGGATTATACAAATTATCGAGGTGGTCCTTATCATACAGGTATGTATACAGTGTCTGCACATGTTCCTATGGGAGAAAATGTAGGTGCATCACCTGATGGCAGAAATGCTTTGCAGCCACTTGCTGATGGAGGTATGTCACCAGTGTATGGAAGAGATATGGCTGGACCTACAGCTGTCTTAAAGTCAGTTTCACGAATGAAGAATTCTTTTACAACAAATGGTGGTTTATTGAATATGAAATTTTTACCGGAATTCTTTAAGACAGAAACAGGAATGCTGAAGTTTGAAAACTTTTTAAGAGCATTTGTTGATTTGGAAGTTCCCCATATTCAATTTAATGTTGTCAGACGAGAAGATTTATTAGATGCGAAAGTTCATCCTGAGCAGCATCGTTCTTTAACGATTCGTGTAGCAGGATATACAGCTTATTTTGTTGAGCTGGCTGGTAAATTACAGGATGAAATTATTGAGAGAACAGCCTATGAAGACATCTAAAGCTTTGGTTTTTGATATTAAGAGGTTTGCTGTTCATGATGGACATGGATTGAGAACAACTGTCTTTTTAAAAGGATGTCCATTAAGATGTCGTTGGTGTCAGAATCCCGAAGGGTTATCCCCAAAAAGAAAACCTGTCTATTTTCAAAATAGTTGTATTCATTGTCGAAGATGTGAACAGTTTGCCCAAAAGAATCAGATGAAATATGACAATGATCGTCCTTATTTGAATCCTCAATATCAGGGAGATTTTGATAATCTGATAAGAGCCTGTCCAAGTGGTGCCATTCGCTATGACAGTGAAGAATACGATATTGAAACCTTGTTGAAAAAAATTCAAGAAGATCAGGTTTTCTTTAGAGATGATGGTGGAGTAACTTTCTCGGGAGGAGAACCTTTGATGCACGGTGAATTTCTTTTTGAAATATTGAAAAGATGTCAGGAAGTCGGAATTCATACAGCTATTGAAACAACTTTATATGCCTCACTAGATTTGATTAAAAAGATTTTACCTTATTTAGATTTGATTTATATAGATTTAAAAGTTTTTGATGAAATAAAACATCAAGAATATACAGGGGTTTCATCAAAAATCATTAAAGAACATATTGCCTATGTTTTAAAAAGTGAACATAAACATAAGGTCATTATTAGAACACCATTGATTCCGACCATGACCGCTACTGAGGAAAACATCATAGCTATTTGTCAGTTTTTAGTTGATATTGATCCTGAAGTTCAATATGAATTGTTAAATTATAATCCGTTGGCTTCAGCAAAATATGATCTAGTCGAATTTGAATATGGTGTGGATAAACAATATAAAATGTTTAACCAACAACAGATGCAACATTTTTACGATATTGTCAAAGCTGCTGGTTTAAAAAATTTAATTATAGAATAAAGGAGAAGAACAATGGAATTTATTATTGATACAGTGAATTTAGAAGAGATTCAAGAAGCAGTAGAGTATATGCCAATAGTTGGAGTGACAAGCAATCCATCAATTGTTAAGGCAACAAGCCCGGCTCATTTCTTTAATCATATGCGCGCAATCAGAAAGATTATTGGAAAGGAAAGAAGCCTTCATATTCAGGTGATTGCTAAAGATTGTGATGGGATGGTTAAGGAAGCACAT
>CALUZM010000042.1 GCA_944325245.1 uncultured Massilimicrobiota sp.
TAATCTAATTATACCAAAAAACGACAACGAGTATCATTAACGATATTCACTGTCGTTTTCTTTTTTAGGTGACCTTACGAATATTTATTTCGTTACAGCCCCTTTATTATCTTATTTTTTCATCAATTTTCTACGATTTATCATAACACATCCTACACTTGCAAGCAATAATCCACCATATAAATAAGGTAAAGATGTATCAGATGTTTGAGGCACATCCTTTTGAACCTGTGTTTCTTGTGGTTGATCTGTTTGTGTTGTCGTTGTAGGTTTTTCTTGAACAGATTGGCTAGGTTGAGTTTCTTCTTTTGAAGGTGTAGATGTTTCTGATTGTGATGGAGTCTGTTGCTTATTAATATCTACAGTGATTGTAAAAGAAATCACACCATTTTCATTAAGACTATATGTTGCTGCTTTTGGTGTTCCTGTAATAGTTGCTTGTCCATCTCCTACAAAAACAAGTTCATCACCATCTACTTTGATAACTTTTTCATCACTACTTTCCCATGTATAGTTGGAAATAGTCCATAATGCACTATCTGGTTCTAAGAAATCTAAAATATTCTGTCTTGCATTAATATTGACTTTCACATTTGTATCCTTAGCAACAACATCACCAACAGTTGCCTCTGGATTTCCTACATGGACATGGATAGTATGTTTTTCATTTCCGTGATAAATGTACACATTTGTTTCTCCTGCCTTTTTTCCAGCAATTAAAAAATTATCTACTCCAGTAAAACCAAAACGTGCTATACTCTCATCATCACTTTTAAAATCTGAAAATCCAAATGCCGCATTTAGATCTCCTTGTTCTACAAATCCATATGGATTCACAAACATCAAATTTTCCATACTTTGATGTTCATCTGTTGAAGCTGGTAAATAAAGTTCAGATGGCAAGTTCCATGCCTTAAAATATTCATCAGCTGAAGCAGGGTTACCAGAATATGCTACTGAATATAAATTACATTGTGATAATAATGAAAAATCTGTAATTTGATTATTTCTTAAATCAATATGCATATTCTTTTTTATTGCCGGTATTATAGGTGAAATATCACTAATTTGATTATCAGAAAAATCATATCCTCTTCCTGCACCAGGATCCGCTACTAAATCTGCATTCTCCATCCCAACTAAACTTTTTATACCTTGTCCAGATGCATCTAGCGTATGAAGATTCTTCATTTCTTCCTTAGATACCTTTCCATCTCCATTGTTATCAACTTGTTGTAAAACAAGCTTCTCGAGAGTCTTATCTTCAAAATAAACCATATCAGATTGATCTTCAGCAAATACAAACTGACAAGACATACTTGTACAAATTGCAAATGCACATAGCATTCCTATAATCTTCTTCATAAATCTTTGTCTCCCTTCTTTTGAATATTTTTGTATTATAACATACCTATTTTCAAGAAAATAGAGTGGCAAAAATTGTGGACAACAAAAAAGGAGAACTAATTTCTCCTTAATCATCAATCATAATAGCTTGAGATTCCATATCTTCAAATGCTATTTCAAAAGCATCGCGATCCCAAATAGTTAATCCTTGTAAAGGATTGTTTAAAACAACATGTTCTTCGTCAAAACCAATCAGCACAAGACAATGTTCACTCACTGGAAAAGTCACCGTTTCATCAGTATACTCACCATCAAGTGTCTTAATATACCATTCCTGTTTCCCTGATTGTTCATAAGTCTGTAAGGATGCTGTTGCCCATATTTGAATAGGATGCCCCATTTCGACATAAACCAACAAATCCTCCAGTGAGGATCCCGTCAGATTTGTGACAGTATGTTGCCCATTCTGTTCATCAATCATATTTTCTAGAACTTCAACCATCGGTTCTACATAAATGCCATAACCACGTGAGGACATACTCCCTGTAAAAGCTTCATGTGGATTAGCTCCATATAAACGTCCATCTTTATATTCTAGAGGAATTATAGGAACTTCTGCGATGACATCTTCAATGGTCACATCATATCCATAATATTGTAATAACATTGTTGATGAAGCCGACTCACAACCATTGTGATAATCAGGCAACTGCAAGACCATAGGAACATCTGATATACGATAAGACGTTTCTCTTTCTTTAACAACGACGTCTCTCTCTACAGTGGTCTCATTGCCAGATTGATCACTGACTGTATAAGTCAGTGAGTATGTCCCTGCCTGTTGTGTATTTACTTCACCAGAAACTTCTATTTGATCTGTACAGTCTCCATCAACATCATCAGTTGCAGAAACTTCATATAAAGGATCAAATGTTTCATTTAAATAAGCAATCTGAGGTTTTATACTTATTTCAGGCACTTTTAAATCCAATACTTCCACTTCGAATGTTTCTTCCTGAACATTCTCATAGGGATCTTCAGCACGGACATGAACCGTATATGTTCCCATCTTTGAAACATCTACATCTCCATCAATTTGAATATCACATTCCTCCTGTGAATTATCGCTCACAGTGATGAGATCTTCTATTTGAAAAGATGATGTGCCATAAGCAACTGATTCCTGACATTCCACAACTGGAGGTGTATCATCTGAAACTTGAATCGAAATAGGATAAGTTTCATCATGATATGTAATCGTTCCTTCATACTCTCCAATTTGAGGACATCGGTTTTCAGAATCCATATATTTGATTTCATTAAAAGTCAACTGACATTCTGAAATAATATTTTCTCTTTCAAAAGGTAAATACCAGGTTAAATTCAAATAATCCTCAACATCTTGACTTAATTCTTCCCCAACCTGCATTGTTATTGTTCCACCATCAACTAGCTTTAATCCAAGTCTCCAGATCATGATATACACAGCCATAAAAAGCAGTAGTACACCAAATACAGCAATGCCAACACGTTTTTTTGAAAGTTTTCTCATATAATAGGCAATTAAGCTCTTAAATGAGCATTATAATCTTTTTTCACCACATTTAAAATGTGTTCGATTGCAGCATTAATTGTTGCTTCATCCAAAGTCTTTGAAGCATCCTGGAATGTTAAAGCAATGGCTACAGATTTTTTACCAGATTCAATATGTTCCCCTTCATAAACATCAAAAATCTTTGTATCAACGATTAAACGACTTGCTTTACAGATAGAGCGTACCACATCATAAACAGGTATATCTTTATCCATAACTAATGCAATATCTCTTGTAACAGCTGGATATTGTGGTATAGCTGTGAAATGAATCGCGCGTTTTTTCAGATTTAATAATATAGATAAATTCAACTCTGCAACGTATACATCTTTCACATCATATTTTTTTGCAAGACGAGGATGGACTTTGCCAATGACACCTACAATATCTTGACCCATCATCAGATATCCACTTCTTCCAGGATGGAAATTCTGATTATCTTCTTCTACAGGTTTCAATGTATAACGTGATTCTTCAATTCCCAATTTTTTAAAGATTGTTTCCACCAATCCTTTCACAAAATAGAAATCAGCTTTTTGTTGTAGCTGTTGCCATGCCACATCATGATACATACCGGAACATGCAATAGCTAAATTTTGAATTTCACTATCTTGTGAATAGGTATGTGAAATCTCATAAATAAAGACATCTTTTTGGGCATGAGCCAAATTATAGTTAACAGCTTGCAATAATGAAGGAATCAATGATTTTCTTGTCACACTTCTTTCTTCACCTAATGGCAACATTAAAGAAATAGAGTCACCCTGATGGAAAAGATTGAAATCATTAACCATAGATGGTGAAGTTAATGTATATGTAATGACTTCATGCAATCCTAAATCAGCAAGTAAATGTCTGATCCATCTTGTCTGACTTTGAACAGGTGTTAAAGCCCCTTTTGTCATTTCCATCAGTGGTAATGTTGATGGAATAGAATTATAACCAATCATTCTTGCAATTTCTTCAATAACATCAGCATCCATACTCATATCATTACGATATGTTGGAACTGTAACATGAAATAACTCATCTTCCAATGTATATTGGAAATGTAATCGATCTAAAATATGTGATATATCTTCTGTTTGAATAGATGTTCCTAATAAATCATTAACTCTTAAAGTTGATAATGTAATCACTTTTTCTTCAACTTGGTATGGTGTCATCACACTTTGATAAATTTCTTGAGCATCAGCCAATTCCTGAAGTAATGCCGCACAACGATTCAACACTCTTGGTGTATTTGCTGTATCAATAGCACCTTTAATATAATGCTGTGAAGCATCTGTTAAAAGATTTAAACGACGTGCCGTATTTCTTAAGCTTGCTCCATGGAAAGTGGCAGCTTCAACGACAATATTCACTGTATTGTCATCAATCTTTGTATCATCTCCACCCATCACACCAGCAACACAGCCAATTCCTTCATCTGTAGAAACAATGATATCTTCTGGTAAAATTTCATATTCTTTACCATCAAGTAATTTTGCTTTTTGATGGAAACCTGTTTTAATAACAAAACGTTTTTCTTTTAATTTATCATAATCATACATATGAATAGGTTGACCTGTTTCCAACATCACAAAATTAGAAATATCAACAACATTATTAATTGGTTTAATACCACTTGCCATCAAAAATGTTCTTAACCATTCAGGTGATTCTTTTGTTGTGACACCTTTCACTAATTTTGCACCAAAGAATGGACATAAATCTGTTTCCACATCAATTTGAATATCACTTTCTTTTTCATTCAAATCTTTTAATGGTGGAATTTGAACTTCACGACTTAATAAAGCACCAACTTCATAAGCTAAAGAAATCATAGCCATACAATCAGCTCTATTTGGTGTTAATCCAATTTCCAAAACAGTATCATCATATCCCATATATTTTAAGGCATCTTCACCAACTGGCGCATCATCATCTAAGACATGAATTCCAGCCTTATCTTCCTCACGTAATAATCGCTGATCAATACCTAATTCAGCAATGGAACAGATCATACCATTAGATTCAACACCACGGATTTTTGTTTCCTTGATTTTAAATCCATCCCCTAAATCACATCCTGGTAAAGCCACAATGACTTTTTGCCCAGCATCAACATTAGGCGCACCACAAACAATCTGTTGAACCTGACCATTTCCTATGTCCACCTGACAAACATTCAGATGATCACTATCAGGATGGGCTACTTTTTCTTGAACATACCCCACAACAAGCTTATCCCCTCTTGCAAAAGCATGCATTCCTTCAACTTCATGACCAATTGATGTTAACTGATCAGCAATTTCCTTTGCTGATAAATCATCAACTTTGACATATTGATTTAATAATTTTAAACTCGCTTCCATATGTTTAATCCTTTCTTACAAATTGATTCAAGAATCTTAAATCACCACTATAAAAATCTCTAATATTATCAATACCATATTTCAACATGGCTACACGTTCTAATCCAATACCAAATGCAAATCCTTGATAGACTTGACTATCAAATCCACACATTTCCAAAACTTTAGGATTAACCATTCCAGCTCCTAAAATTTCAATCCATCCTGTATGCTTACACATGGCACATCCTTTTCCATTACAGTTATGACATGAAATATCAACTTCTACACTTGGTTCTGTAAATGGGAAATATGATGGTCTTAAACGAATTTCACGTTTTTCACCAAACATCTTTTTCGCAAATAATTCTAATGTTCCTTTTAAATCTGCCATCGTAATATTTTTATCGATAACCAATCCTTCACATTGACTGAACTGATGTGAATGTGTTGCATCATCATCATCACGACGATATGTTTTTCCTGGACAAATGACCTTGATTGGCCCTTTTCCATTTGCTGCCAGCATGACATGAGCCTGTACTGGCGAAGTATGTGTTCTCAACAATGTATTTTCATCGATATAAAAAGTATCTTGCATATCTCTGGCTGGATGATCTTTTGGCAAATTCATCAATTCAAAGTTAAAATGATCAGATTCTACTTCTGGCCCCTCTGCCACACTATATCCCATACCTATAAATAAATCTTCCAATTCTTCTCTAATCATAGAAAGTGGATGAATTGTTCCTAAAGGCAAATGACTTCCTGGTAAACTAATATCAATTCTTTCATTTTTAATTTTTTCAAGCATTTCTTTTTCTTCCAAGATTTTTTTCTTATCTTCAATAGCTTGCGTTATATCTTGTTTGACTTTATTAGAAACCTGCCCAAAAGAAGCACGTTCTTCCTTTGACATATCTTTCATTGACTTCATTGCAGATTGCATTGGGCCTTTTTTCCCTAAATAAAAAACCCTTAAATCATTCAATTCTTTCAATGATGAACAATCTTGAATTTTCAATAAAGCTTCCTCTTTAATCTTTAATAATTCGTCCATAATTTCCTCCTTAAAATAAAAAAATCGTTCCACATAGGAACGATTAATCGCGGTACCATCCTAATTCATAACCAAAGTTATGCCCTTTAATGCAGTAACGTTGCATAACGGCGATGATTAGTCGCACTCCAAGGTGAATTCAATAAATGCATTGTAAGAAAACTTTCAGCATATGTTTTCCTCTCTGATACAAATTCTTTATTTACTTGTCCTCTTCATCGTGTTAACGCTATTATTATAACCAACTTTTTTTAGAAAAACAAGTTTTTTATCACGGATATTCTTGAAACATATTTATTCTTTTAACGCCTCTACTGTATTCATTTTCAAAATATAAAGAAGTGGTGGAATCTGACTGCATAAAACAAGAATATCACTGATTAAAAAAACAAATAACATCAATGGCCAATCTAATTCTACTCTTAATGTCTCTATTTCAAACATTTGTTTGATAAAAGAATTGATGATTTGAATCACCTGATAATAAAATAGGAAACACAATATCTGTGAACAAATAACAATCTGTATTGATTCATATAAAACAATTCTTAAAATATCAAATGTTCCTGCTCCAAAACATTTCATCACTGCTAAATCTTTTTTCTTTTGAATCACATTCAAAAACATAATTTCACCAATCAAAAATAAAGATGATAAAATAGCCAGACATGAAAATAAAAATAAAATCATATTCACCTGTTCAATAGTTTGTGAAACATTTTGTGATGTAGACTCTCCAATAGCCATAAACCGATAGTCTGGATATTGTTTTTCCAGTTGTTTGATAATATCTTGTCTTTGATAATCGGGATGAACATATAAAATCCCTAAATGAGATGAAATTTGATCCAATTGATAATGATAGACGTCTTTCAACAAATAAATATAAGCATGATCCATCTGATAGAATGTATCTAATGTTGTTGTCTGCGTGGTAATACCCACAATATGATAACAGATGGATTTCACTTCCCATTCATGCTGATACCAGGCATAAATAGATTTTCCAATCAGTGAAGAGACATCCTGTGTATCTACAAGATGCTGAGCGGTTGATAAAGAGAGGACAATCTCATTATGTGATTGAGGCAATCTCCCATATTTTAATGAAAGATAAGTATATGGAGAAGTGTCATCACCGATAAATAAAGTCTGTGATTGTTCGTATCTTTCCTCGTGAAAACCTATTCCTAGACACTCATAATCATCTAGAAACATTTCTGCTTTTAAAATACCTTCCTGTCCTTTCATCTGTGATAAAAGTTCCAAAGACAAGGACTGTTGATAACGTGACTGAAAACTAATACCAGAAGCAGGTACCATGGAATAAATGTATTGATGAAACTGTTTTTCAAGATGACGTGTTAAAGTCAAAGCAACAACGATGCATAACAACGATAATAAAATGCCTATCATTAATTGAAAAGAACGTCCTTTATGAGAACATAATGAGGCAAAAGAAAGACGCAAATGAGGAAAAAGATATTTTCTGCTTCTTTCTTGTTGAGGTAATATCTGGGGACTTTGTGAAAGAATCTGATGAGCAACAATTTCTCCATCTTTCATCGTATAGATTTCATCATTCATCATGAGAAACCAAAATAACCAGACGCGTTTGTGATTCTTCCTTTAATAATTGCATAACACTATCAGCATATTGAGGGTCCAATGAACCTGTTGGTTCATCACACAAAAGGATATCACTGCGATGAAAATGGCTACGCAAATAAGCCAATCTTTGTCTTTGTCCCATTGAAAGAGAAGCCATGGACTGATGTTGCAATTCTTGTAACGATAGAGATAAAGACATTCGAGGTTGACGATGAAAAAAGCGTGGTAAGCTGACATTGTGTTTCATAGAAAGCCACATAATCAAATGAAACTGTTGAAAAATAAAACTGACATGTCGGCGACGATAACGTGTTAAATGTCGTTTAACACTTTTGTGATTCCATAAAAGATCTCCTTGAAAATCTTTATCAAGTCCACCCAATATATGCAATAAAGTTGTTTTACCACAACCCGATGGTCCTACAATAGAAATCAACCCACTGTCAGGAAAACATAAATGAATATCTTTAAGAACTTTTTGATAATGATATCTTTTATTTAATCGACAAACTTCAAGCATGTTATTCCTCCCTCAATACTTCAATCTTATGCACTTTCATCATTTTATGAATGGGATGCAAAACAGATAAAATACTCATGCAAAGATAGATAAAGAAAATAAAAAAATATATATCATATTTTGAAAAAAAGACAGGCTTTAATGATAATGAAAAAGATAACAATGACTCTATATCAATCACACTATTCAAATAGATATAAACAACAACGGATAAAAAAGAACCACCTACAGAAATAATCATTCCTAATAAAAAAGCTTCTATTAATGATAGACACAATAATCTTTGCGAAGATATTCCCAGTGACAACAAATAAGCAACATCATGCTTTCTTTCAAAATAAATGATAGATTCAACCAATCCCAGCAATAACAACGAAATAACGAGACTTATGCCAATAAAAAACACAGCAACAAGCTGTGCTAAAGAAAGCAATGTCTGATAACTTTCAATACGTTCTATGATTTCACTATAAACGTGATAATCCACTGATAATTTCTGATATAAATCCTTATTTTTCATTGGTGAACTTTCTACAATCAATTCTCTAGAATTCATCAGTTCTGGAATGTCTTGTTGAAAAGATGGCTCCAGATAAATGTCTTCTTGCGTAAAAAAATCTTTTTGAAGCACTCCAACAACAGATAATGTCAGATGTTTTTGTTGGTATGTTATTTCTATTTTTTGATTAGGATGTTTCTGATCAAATGAATAACTGACAATGACTTCATATTTTGTTTGTGGAAATCGTCCTTCCTTTAAAACGATATGTGATGTCTGATCAGGCAAAAAGAATAGCGTTCCTTCCCATTCTTTTTGTGACACGTAAACCTGACATTGTTCTAACTGATAATTATAACCAATAGAAGCAATATCCTGATCAACAGGCATTGTTTCAAAGGGTCTACCATCTTTGCTTTCTAAGTACATGACATTCTTTAAAACAGCTTGTTGTTCACTATCTTCAATCGCATCAAAAACACCAAACATAGCTGTCACAATAACAAAAAAGGCGACAATGACAATCCACTGAAATAAAAAAAGAAACATTAATTTGTTTCTTTGAAAGAAAAGCTGTCGCAAAGGATAAAACCAAAGGCTATGATGTTGATGTTTCTTTGAATATGATAATGATTTTTTTGTTTTTGGCAGACGACCTTTTAAGACTCCTTTTTCTAAAGTCAAAACACTATCACAATAATCCTGTATCAATTGAGAGTCATGTGAAACAATAATAACCAAAGCATTTTGAGATATTTTTTTCAAATATTTCATAACTTCTTTAGCTTGTTCATGATAAAGAGCACCTGTTGGTTCATCACATAATATAATGTCAGATTGTTTTAATAATGTTTTGGCTAACGAAGCTCTTTTCCTTTGTCCGCCTGAAAGTTGAAAAGGATAGCGTGATAACAAATCCTGAATATCTAATTGAGAAACAATTTTTTTAAGCATTGCTGGTGTATAGTATATATGACTGATATGATTAGGTAAAATAATATTTTCCTTTACGGTTAATGAAGAAATAAAATCTTTATTTTGCATCATAAAAGAAATATGTTCACATATAAATGCTTTTTTATCTTTGATTTTCTCACCATTATAAACAATATCACCCTGATAATCATCATCTAATAACCCTATAATATATAACAGTGTACTCTTGCCACATCCGCTCGTTCCCTGAATACCAATCAAACCTGTATCAGGAAAACTTATGGATATATGATCAAGTATCACTTTTTCATCATATTGCTTGCAAATATCTTTTAACTCTAACATTATGTCCTCCTTTATGTTATAATTCTTCTCGGGTGAAAATATGAACAAATTTCCATATACATTTGATAATAAACGTTATCATACATATAACTATTTTTTAAAAACAAAATATCATCATAAAGTTGCGAAAGTCTCACTCAACGCTGGCTTTACTTGTCCTAATCGTGATGGCACATGTGGCTATGGGGGCTGCATTTTCTGTTCCGATAAAGGCTCTGGAGATTTTGCTGGTGATGTTCAGGATTCTTTGCAAAAACAATTTCAGGATATTTCCTCACTGATGCGCCAAAAATGGCCGGATTGTCAATTTATTGCCTATTTTCAGGCTAATACAAACACATATGGAACCATCCAGCAGCTTCAGGAAAGATTTGAACCTTTTGTCTGCATGAAAGATGTTGTAGGGATTGCTATTGCGACTCGTCCTGATTGCTTAAGCGAAGAAATCTGTGATTATCTTTATCAGTTATCACAACGCTGTGATCTTTATATTGAACTGGGCTTACAGACCATTCATGATGAAACTGCTCGTTTGATCAATCGCGGGCATGATTATCAGACTTTTTTAGATGGCCTTTCACGTTTAAGACAAAGACATCTGGACGTATGTGTTCACATCATCAATGGCCTACCTTTTGAAACCTATGATATGATGCTTGAAACAGCCAAACAGGTAGGACAATTAGATATTCAAGGATTAAAGATTCATAATCTTTATATGTTGAAAAATACAGCACTTCATAGATTATATCAACAAAAACCATTTCCAATATTATCACGTGATGAATATATTTCCTTAGTTGTCGATCAGCTACAATATATTCCTCCTCATGTTGTTATTGAAAGATTGACTGGTGATGCTCCTATTGATGATCTTATTGAACCTTTATGGTCTATAAAAAAAGTCACGATCTTAAATGATATTGATAAATTAATGAAAGAAAAAGATATCCACCAGGGATATCTTCTCTCAAGCTCTTTATAGAGCTTTTTATTGTGTTTCAATTAATCCATAACCACCATTATGTCTCTTATAAACAACGCTGATAGAATTTGTTTCAACATCACGATATACGAAAAATGAATGTCCGATTAATTCCATCTGCATAATCGCTTCTTCCATATCCATTGGTTTAGGACTAATTGTTTTTGTTTTGACAATAACGTCTTCCTCTTCATGTTCTAAAGGTTCAATAGAAGCAATATTAAATGCGAGTTTATTATCTTTAGATTTACGACTTAATCTCGTCTTATATTTTCTAATTTGTCCTTCTAGTTTGTCGATAACCAAGTCAATAGCATTATAAAGATCATTATCAACAACCTCAGCTCTTAATAATACATATTCTGTTGGAATAGTCACTTCAATTTTTTGCCCAACTGGATAAGTTCTAATTAAAACTTTTGCTTCAACATTGTCACTCATGATGAAATATTTATCCAACATGCTTAACTTTTTGTTGATTTTTGCTTCAATCCCTTCAGTTAGCGCAACATTTTTTCCTCTTATACTGACTTTCATAAATATTCCTCCTTCTGTTAATTTTATTATACCATTATTTCATGATAAAAAACACTGATTTCCACCAAAAAGTAAAAAAGCCCCAATAGGAGCTTATAAATATTTTTGAAGACATTGAATACGATCAAGCTTTTCCCAAGGGAAATCCATATCCCCTCGACCAAAATGACCATAAACAGCAGTTTTCTGATAAATAGGACGTAACAATTGTAATGTGTCTATAATGCCCTGAGGTGTTAAATCAAATTCATGATGAATAGCATTTAAAATCACATCACGCGATACTTTTTCACTGCCATATGTTTCCACATAGACACTCGTTGGTTCTTTAATACCTATCGCATAAGACAATTGAATTTCTATACGATCGCAAAGCCCTGCAGCTACAATATTTTTAGCCATATATCTTGCCATATAGGCTGCACTTCTATCAACTTTTGAAGGGTCCTTACCAGAAAAAGCCCCGCCACCATGACGTGCACTGCCTCCATAAGTATCGACAATAATTTTACGACCTGTTAAACCAGTATCTCCATGAGGACCACCAATCACAAAACGTCCGGTAGGATTGATAATCACTTTATAATCAGTATTCATCTGATATTTGTTGACGACATCTTTCATGACAACATTTTGAATATAATCTTTAAAAATCTTTTCATCAAAAGTATCATCATGTTGAACAGACATCAAAATCGTATCAATACGTGGACAAGTTGCATCAGAATAATCAATCGTCACTTGTGATTTCATATCTGGTCTAGCCCATTTAAACTCTCCGCTATGACGTTTTTGTGTCGCATAACGTACAAGATGATGAGCTATAGAAACAGCCAATGGCATATATCCTTCTGTTTCACGACAGGCATATCCAAACATGATTCCTTGATCTCCTGCACCACCAACTTCTTTATTTGTTCCTAATGCAATATCACTTGATTGTACCCCAATCACATTGATAATTTGACATGTATCAGCATCAATTCCAATATCAGCACGTGTATAGCCAATACGTCTTAAGACATCTCTTGCGATGGCTTCGTAATCAACTTGTGCATGTGTTGTGATTTCTCCACCAATCACTAACAAATTTGTTGTAATAAAGCATTCACAAGCAACACGTGAATACGGATCCTGTGCTAAACAGGCATCTAAAATAGCATCACTGATCTGATCACAGATTTTATCCGGATGTCCTTCAGAAACAGATTCTGACGTAAATAAAATTTTGTTCATCATTTTTCTTTCCTCCCACTTTGCCAATAAAAAAAGCTTTCAAGAGGAAAGCTATTCTTTCCTCTTATTGTTCAAGTTAAACTTGCTAGGTAAGGCACCTTCTTGATAATAAGGGTTGCCACCACTTCATCGATCCTCATCTCGTGGTTCTTAATAAGAGCTTCTATTATTGATATAATTTTTTTAATTCTTCATGACTTAAAGAAGTCATGGCTTCAATCAATTCCATTTCCAATCCTAAATCATATAGAATGGCTGCAATTTTCATTTGATCTTGTTTTCGACTCATTCTTATCACCAGTCTTATTTTAACCGCAATAAGTAGACATTATTCTACAAAACAAGACTTTTCAAGTATATATGAATAACAGTAATAAATCAAGTGATATTATCACATAATAAAATTATAGCATGTTTTTCATCATTTTTTTCTCAAATTTATCTCATTTTAAATAGCCTGAACTTCTAATACTCCTGGAACTTCTTCAATTAAAATTTGTTCAACACCATCTTTTAAAGTTGCATCCAACATCATGCATCCTGCACATGCTCCATGCATTTGTACATAGACAATACCATCTTCAAACTTTACAAATTCAATATCTCCACCATCTCTTTGTAAATAAGGTCTTAATTTATGTATAACTTTTTTGATTTCTGCTTCTTGATCCATGATAATAGCCTCCTTTATAAATCCTTATTATTATATCATATTTTTTAAAATATAAAAGTCCAATGCTTGGATTTCACTTTCTTCTCATTTGACTTTATGATATAATTGTTGTGATTGGAGGGCTGGCAATGGAACATCGTGTCAAAACTGGTGATATCATTGATGTAACCATTACGGGAATTCAACCTTATGGTGCTTTTGCATCTTTACCTGATCACTCTGCTGGTTTAATTCATATTTCTGAAATTTCTGATAAATTTGTAAGAAATGTTGAAAATTTTGTCCATGTCGGAGAAGTCATTCGTGTGAAAGTTATTGATATTGATCATTCAACACACCAAGCAAAACTTTCTTTGAAGGCTGTTCATCTCGCCAAAAGAAAGTATAAAAGGGCTTATAAAAATCAGAGAGAAAAGATACAGGAAACACCTTTAGGATTTTATCCATTACAAGAAAAATTGCCTGAGTGGATATCTCTAGGCGTAATCAAGGAGGAAGAATGATGATTAAAGTTGATTTATCTCAAGCAAAATTAACTGAAAATATGGATTCATATAAAGATCAAGTTTCTCAAATCCATGATATGATCCATAACAAAACTGGTCAAGGAAGCGACTTTTTAGGTTGGGTTGATTTACCAGTGAACTACGACAAAAACGAAGTAGAAGCAATCAAAGCAAAAGTTAACGAACTTAAAGATGAAATTGATGTTTTATTAGTTTGTGGTATTGGAGGTTCTTATCTAGGAGCAAGAGCTGCTATTGAAGCATTAAATGGTTTATATCCAAATCATCCAGTTCAAATTATTTATATTGGAAATACATTCTCTTCTAACTATTTAGCTCAAGTGAAGGAATATGTGAAAGATAAAGAATTTGCTATTAATGTTATTTCTAAATCAGGAACAACAACAGAAACTTCTATCGCTTTTAGAATTTTTAAAGAATTACTAGAAGAAACAAAAGGAAAAGAAGTTGCAAGAAAAAGAATTGTTGCAACAACTGATAAAGAAAAAGGTGCATTAAAAACTTTAGCAACTAATGAAGGATATACAACATTTGTAGTTCCTGATGATGTAGGTGGACGTTATTCTGTTTTAACTGCAGTTGGTTTATTCCCTATCGCTATGGCAGGAATTGATATTGATGCTATGATGAAAGGTGCTGCTGATGCAAGAGAAGAATACAGTAATCCTAATTTATCTGAAAACAGTGCTTATCAATATGGTGTTGCTAGACAAATGTTATCTAAACAAGGTTATCCAGCTGAAATGTTTGTGACTTATGAATTACAGTTAGCACAAACTGCTGAATGGTGGAAACAATTATTTGGTGAATCAGAAGGAAAAGAAGGAAAAGGTATTTTACCTACAAGTGCAACATTCTCAACTGATTTACACTCATTAGGACAATTCATTCAAGAAGGAAGCAAAGTTTTATATGAAACTGTCTTAAAAATTGAAAAACCAATTGCTGATTTAGAAATTCCTAGTGATCCAGATAACTTAGATAACTTAAATTATCTTGCAGGTAAAACTGTTGATTATGTCAATAAAAAAGCATGTGAAGGAACTATTGATGCTCATGTGAACACTGGTAATGTTCCTAATATTCAAATCACACTTGATGAATTGACTCCATATTCATTTGGATATATGGTTTATTTCTTTGAAAAAGCTTGTGCAATGTCTGTATATCTATTAGGTGTCAATCCATTTAACCAACCAGGTGTAGAAGTTTATAAGAAAAACATGTTCAAATTACTAGGTAAACCTGGTGTTTAATAAATCATTGAATAAAACAAAAGAAGGATGCAAACCATATGAGTTTATGTATCCTTCTTTTTTAGAGAATCTCATTTGTTATATGCTTTTCCAAAACGATTCTATCTTTTGGAAAAGCTTTTTTATTTTCTAACATAATAATGAAAATCGGATAAAATCATTCTTATTCAAATAATCACATTATCCATAACATCAATAACAAATTCTTCATCGATATAGTCTCAGTTCTGAGTTCTTATTTTGATAAATAATAGTATAATCTCCCGAATCATCTAAATGATATTGTCTTATCTCTTGAATATGATGATCTGAGTTATCAATTTTGTATTGATATCCAGAATATTCTCCTGATAATAATGAAAAATATGCTTTGATACTATAAACACCTTTTTCTATTTCTTCTAACTCAGCCTTTTTAAAGTAACCCACTGAAGTTCCTGAACTCATCTCTATGATGATGTCATCATTGAATACTTCGACGTCATTTTGATCGACAACAGTCACATAAGTTGTTTGTTGATCTACAAAAACAAGAACAACAATAAATATCAGCAGACAAACGATAACTAATAATATTTTCTTTAATTTTAACATTTGAATTCCCTTCTTTAAAATTATCTCTTCATTTCTCGTTAATGTTAACTAATATGTTTTATTGTTTAGCAATAAAGTTGCCTGCTTCTCTTTTTTCAATATAAAAGCTTATGATGATAAAAAGAATGGAAATACATAACTGTATCACATATTCCATTAAAGATTCTTCTACTATATAGGTATTCATCTTAAAGATATTAAACCACATTGGATATGGATATGCTTGTGTAAATACAAATACATAAATAATTATACCAACCAAACTTAACAGTAAATTATGCCCTACAACATTAAGAAAATATAATAATGCAGTTAAAAAGAGTTCAATAAGAAGCAATATCTTCATAAAAGATAAGAAAACGGATGTCCCTAGTAAAAATAAGATGATTCCATATATCGGCAAAAGAACAATCTGTATAAAGACAAAGATATAAAACATATAAATCAGTCCTGTTTTGGATGACATGCTTCTAAAAAGTTCCTGCGATCCTGCATCTATACGATGATGCATGAAAATAAAGAATATAAATACCAGAAAGAGTGGAATGAACATCTGAAGCTCATCCAGTATGACCTGTGCATCTCCCTGTATCTTCATAATTGATATGATATGATTAACGAGATATGAACTAAAGATTCCCCATAAGAATATCAGGTAGATAATCAACGCTATGACATTGTTTTTAAGCTCTATCAGGAAGAGTTCAAGCTGATTTTTCATTTAAAAACGGTCCTTTCAATATATACATATAGCCATCCTCAATCTCAGGTTGCATAGCTTGCCCATTGTCTGGTCTTTCATCACAGATAATACGATAATATTTTTTATCATCTTTTGTGAATATACGAATGACATAATGAGAAATTGTCAGTTGTTTATAATCTTCTTCGGCAAGCTCATAGACATGATCCTTAGCTTTTTCACATATACGAGCTGGTGTATCCTTGCATCGTATTTTTCCACGACTCAAGATAATCAGCTCATCACAAACCGATTCCACATCCTCTACAATATGGGTTGATACGATGATTGGATAATCTCTTTTCTTCAATAGAATCTGTTTGAATCTTAGTCTTTCTTCAATGTCTAATCCTGCTGTTGGTTCATCTAACAGGACATAGTCTGGCTGTCCTAAGAAGGCCTGTGCAATTCCTGCACGTCTGACCATTCCTCCTGATAAAGAACCACACTTTTGATTCATATCTTCCAGATTGACATCTTCAAGAACACTTTTAATGTTTTCAGCTCTATCAGATTTTGGAATTTCCTTTAATACAGAATAATAATACAATTGATCATAAAGTGTCATCTCTTTAAACACACCATATTTTTGTGGCAGATATCCTATCATGCCTCTCTTTTCTGTATGAATGTCTCCTTCATTAGGTTTAAGAACACCAGCTAAGATTCTTAATAATGTCGTCTTTCCACTACCATTTGGACCAAGAAGTCCATAGATTTTATTGTCCAGTTCAAGATTGATATGGCTTAACGCCTGTACATGTTTATACGACTTAGAAATATCATTGATTTTCAGCATCTTTAATCACTCCTCTTAGAAACTCTTCATCATTGGATTCTTCACTAAAAGCATACTGGACCATTGCCTTCAAAAGTCCATCTGCTCCAACCTTTTGATAGGCTTCTTCTGCCAATTCAGCTAGTTCTTCAGCCACTTCTCTTTCATCGCTTTGCAGATACATGATCATGTTTTGATAAATCTCCTCTGGATCATTTGAAAAAAATCCCATATTTCTAAAACAGTCCCATAAAACAGTGACCTCTCTGGTTGAAGAAAGTATATAATAATTCAGAATTGGACTTTCATACATTCCATCACTGCTATAAGGAGATCTAGATAAAAGAATATAATCATCAAAGATAGCTATACCGTTTCCATTGTTTGTGTTTCTTATCATATCATCATTGACAAGAAAGAGTCTCTTCTTCATCAATTCTTCCTTTTTAATATCTAGATATTGACTGACGAACTCAACATCTTTCTTATAATTGACTTGTATTATTTCAAATAGATTATCCATATTATTCAAAGGCAAATAGGAAGCAATCTGTCCTTCGTTAACAGATTCTATATTGCCATCAAACAGACTGATACTATCAGTCACACCTTCATAAACATGACTCTTTCCTTCACTGAGATTAGTCACATAGCTGCGATCTGTATGCAGTGTTATACTGGCTGGCTCGATATGGTTATAGTAATTATATCCACCAAATCCAAATACACTATTTTTGTTGCCTGAAAGGCTGAAGAATATCTGCCTTTCTCCTGCCATCGGATACCATGCAAAATATCCTGGAAGCATGGCAGCATTATAATTGGAATAGAAACGAGGATGATAGCCATGATAAGCTATGGATAGTGTAACCTGACTTTGTGGCTCTTCAAAATGAAGCTTTACATGATCATCATCTCTTTGATAGGATAAGCTGACCTCTGATTCTATCTCATCGATATGATAAGTGCGATATAATGTAAATGTAAAATCCTGCCGTGGCTTTTCAGATTCCAAAACCAGCTTTCCATCAACATTAAGCATTCTTGAGCAGCTTAGATTCAAATCATACTCACTAAATGTATAGTCTATCTCCTTCTCCTCTTGAAGATTATCCCATTGTACAGTCCTTAAATCATACATATATCCATCCCATGAATCATTAATTCTTAGACGACTGGCAGGCAGATACGCAAAAGCTCCCAATGATAAACATAGAACTGTAGATAGAATCACTATTACCTTTCCCCTTAACTTTCTGATGCCTTTTCCTGATTTCAGATAATAGATAATGAAAGCTATCATCATCCACATGATCATCAGTGCCAGACGTTGTGGTTCACACTGCAAACCATACATCACATCAATATCCCATTTCCTATTCTGATACAGAATTTCAAATGGAGTCTTGATGATTCTATAAATCTGGTCAATTGGAAAACCTGGCTGTTCACTCCATACTATCAGTTCTGAAAGTGGAGAGATCATGAATATAAAAGCAAGCATGAACAATATAGACATTTTAGATGCAAACAATGATAGAACGAATCCTGTAGCCAGACTAACTCCTTGAGGCAAAATCATATTATACAGATAAGATTCCATAAAGACATTCAAAAAAGCATAATCCTGTCTAAATAAGGCAACACCTAAAAACAATAGAATAAATACAATATGATATACAGCTATAATCAGTAATAAAACAACGAATAGATTTCTTTGAAATGAGAACTTTCCTCCCATTGTATCAATCAGTTCCAGCTGATTTGTCCTTGTTGCAGAAGTCAGCAATATATAGCTCATAAAAATTAAAATGATACATAGAAGATAATTATTCTTACTTAGAAAAGAAAGAGCTGTATATAAATCTATCAATCTTATAAGGAAAAAAAGAACCCATAACTCACAAGTAAACTCAATAAAACAATACCTAATATGACGCGATTAGACTTTAAAATACGCAGATAAATCTTCATTTTTTCTAATTTCATATCACTTTCCCCCATAACAAATCGTAAAAGATTTTTTTATCAACATAATCAAATATTATTATGCTTAAATTTATTGTTTTTTCATATTAACTTTGTCCCATCCATATGAATAAATATAAATTTTAAAAATTTAACATATCCATATAATAAGATAACCTGCTTGTTTCAATAATGATTAAAAAATATTCATAAATATTGTTGAGATACACTTTCTCATAATAACGATGTTTTTTTAATTGTTTTCGCTCTTTTTAATAATTTTATTGCTGTTATTTTTACATTTTTAATTTAAAACCGATTTTTAGGATTTTTAACC
>CALUZM010000043.1 GCA_944325245.1 uncultured Massilimicrobiota sp.
TTCCTTTTGATCGTTTCCCCATTGGCGCTAAAACTTCTTCAGCAATACGAATCGCATGAGGAACACCGCTCTTTAAAGTATCATATGTATCAACTAATAAAACACAGTTATCTGGATAAATTTGAGCATACGCTTTAAATGCTTCATATTCAGAATCAAATGATTGAACAAAAGAATGAGCCATTGTCCCTAAAACAGGCATATGAAAATCTTTTCCAGCAGAAACAGTAGCTGTCCCTGCAACACCACCAATATAAGCCGCTCTCGCTCCATAATGAGCACCATCATAACCTTGTGCTCGTCTTGCGCCAAACTCCATGACAGCTCTTCCTTTGGCTTCCTGAACAATACGTCGCGCCTTTGTCGCAATTAAAGACTGATGGTTAATAGTCACTAATAAAAATGTTTCTATAAGCTGAGCTTCAATGAGCTTTGCTTTCACTGTCACCAATGGTTCATATGGAAAAACTGGTGTTCCTTCTTTGACAGAATAAATTGTCCCAGTAAACTTGAAAGTTCTTAAATAATCAAAAAATTCTTCATCAAAAACATTTAAAGATCTTAAATACGCAATATCTCCTTCACTAAAATGCATATTTTCAATAGCCTCGATCAATTGCTGTAATCCAGCAAAAATAACGAAACCACCATTATCTGGATTTTTTCGATAAAA
Source organism: uncultured Massilimicrobiota sp. (assembly GCA_944325245.1). Lineage (GTDB taxonomy): Bacteria > Bacillota_I > Bacilli_A > Erysipelotrichales > Coprobacillaceae > Allocoprobacillus. Next base: position 674 of record CALUZM010000043.1, read on the forward strand.
CATATCAAAATAAACTATTTCATCTTTCTTACCCATCTTAAAATAATTATAAGACATTGTTAATTCATAAAAATCCATAATAAGAGTGATATTTCTTTCTTGACCAACATAATTTTTTTCCATTATCTATCCCCCTATCATTTTTCATTATCATATACCAATTTTCTTAAAAAATAAAGCCTTTCTTCTTTTTGAAACACGAAAAAAGTAGCCACAATCACTGTAACTACTCTTTATCCATTTTCAATCAAGAATTGTTTTTTGCTTGCTCAAAAGCTTTTTCAACTGCTTCTTTTAAGGCTTGAGAAGATCTGGTTGCTCCAGAAATGGTATCAACATCATATCGATTTTGTTCTTTCATATTTTCAATCATTTGTTCTAAAGCCACTCCTCCAATAGAAGGCGTTTCATTATGCTCTTTGATCACAATATCCTGAATCTGATCATCTTTAATAACTGTTTCTACCTGAAATTCTCCTCCATAACCCATAGCTGTTGTTTCATAAGTGCCATCTTTATATTGAGATTCTTTTGTTTCATCTGGTGCCTTTTGTGTACAACCACATAAAAGCGTTGCTATAAACAGGATGATTATTTTTTTCATCATTTCAAACCTCCTATTTATAGTTTTTGCTTAAAATCAAATCTTATGCAATTTTTTAAAAATATAAATCATAAGTTTCTCTTTGATAAGGTTGTGGCATTGGTGGTATTTTTTGGAAAACAATAGGAACCAGTAATTGTTGTTGAGGATGAATCAATAAATCATCACCTAACTGGTTCATTGCCTGAATCCAAGCCACTTCACTATTCAACGTTTTCGCAATACGATAAACATTATCACCTTTATGCACAGTATATAATACAATTTCTCCTACTCTTGGATTAATGACTCTTTCGTCATCATACATATATGGATTATACATGATTATCACTCCCAAAATAATTTATGAAAAAATGTTGATCATGTATAGGCAAAAAACAGTATTTTTTTATTTCGTTGCTAATTTATTCAAAGCATCTTTAGCTGCCTGTTGCTCTGCTCTTTTTTTACTTGTTCCTTTTCCAATACCCAAACACATATCATCCATCATAACAGCCACTTTAAATTCAGGTGCATTAGATGGACCTGAAGTTTCTAAAAGTTCATATGTCACTGTTCGACGCTGATCAGCTTGAATTAACTCCTGAAGAGTTGTCTTATAATCCGTAATATCATCATAATCTAAATCATTGACATGTTTAAAAATCGTCTGCTGCAAGACTTTTAAGACTTCATCTTTGCCACAGTCTAAATATAAAGCACCAATGAAAGATTCAAAAATATTAGCCAAAACACTTTCTCTTTCTCTTCCACCACTTTTTTCTTCACCAACACCTAAATACAATAATTCTCCAAGCCCGAGTTCTTTAGAAAAACGCGCCAAAGATTCTTCGCGTACAAGCTTACTACGAAGTGTTGTTAAAGTTCCTTCAGGTGCATCCGGAAAAAGTTTAAATAAAAATTCTGAAACATATAACTGTAATACAGCATCTCCCATAAATTCTAAACGCTCATAATCTTTATGAACATAATGAGACTCATTAGCATAAGATGCATGCGTAAAAGCTTCTTTATAAATTGCAATATCATGAAAAGGAATATCTTCCTTTTGTAAAAAGTCTAATATTTTCATTTTTGATTTAATCCTTCCTTCATTTGAGAAACCACATCCATTTTGACCATACGATAAGCCAAATCCATCGCATTACAAAAAGCTTTCGCATCACTTGCTCCATGAGCTTTGACGACTGCTTTTTCAAATCCCATCATCAATGCTCCTCCAACAGATTTATAATCGAATTTTTCTTTCAGACTATAAAGAGATGATTTCGCAAACAAAGCTCCAATTTTTCCTTTCAATGAAGACATCATGGTTTCTTTAATCATCTTCATTAATGTTGAAGCCACACCCTCACAAGTCTTTAAAGCAATGTTTCCACTAAATCCATCTGTTACCACAACATCATAATCACCACTTAAAATATCACGACCTTCAACATTACCTACAAATTGTAAACGATCGCTTTGTTGTAATAATTGATATGTCTGCTGATGAACTTCATCACCTTTTTTAGATTCACTTCCAATATTAAGTAAAGCAACACGCGGACTATCTATTCCTCTTATATTTTTGGCATAAATATTTCCCATAATCGCAAAATCATACAATTGCTCTGGTGTATTTTCGGCATTAGCTCCCACATCCAACATTAATACACCTTTTTGATTATATGTTGGCATTGTTACCATCAAACATGATTTTTCTACACCTTGAATACGTTTTAAAAAAAGCATTGCACTTGTATAAAAAGCTCCTGTTGAACCACATGAAACAACACCATCGACAACACCTTCACGTGCCATCATCACAGCTTTGACCATACTTGATTCTTTTTTACGACGCACTGACATAATTCCTTCATCCATTGTCACAACATCTCTGGCATCCACAATATGTATATTTTCATATGATGATAAACTTTCCAGTTCTTCCTTTTTTCCAGTGACATAAAGTTCAACATCTTGATGTGTCTGCATAAACATCTGACAAGCTTCCACAACAATCGAACTCCCTAAATCTCCACTCATAGCATCTATTGATAATTTATACATGATTCCTTCACTCCTTGTTTGTATAGTATAACATATTTAATCAATATATTCATTATTCTCTTTTAATTTATCCTGTATCCTGCCAATTAGCCCAAAATATTCATTTTTTTCAATATAATCGCTCACAATTTCTTCAGCATCTTTTCTGGCAATAGATAAAACAGGAAAATCTTTCATAATATCGGCAATCAAAAAGGTTGGCAATCCACTTTGTCTTTGTCCTAAAACTTCTCCTGGACCTCTTAACTTCAAATCATATAAAGAAATTTCAAAACCATCATGACTCTTTTCCATATATTTTAAACGTTCAATAGCTTCAGGTGCCTTTGAAGAACTCATCAGATAACAATAGGCCTGCTCTTTTCCTCGTCCAATACGCCCACGTAACTGATGTAACTGACTCATTCCAAAACGTTCCGCATTATAAATCACCATCATATTGGCATTTTTGACATCAACGCCAACTTCTACAACTGTTGTTGAAACAAGTATCTGAATTGTATTATTGAAAAAGCCATTCATGACTTTTTCTTTTTCTTCATCCTTCATTTGTCCATGTAATAAACCAACATGATACTGTGTTTTAAAATAAGCCTGCATCGCTGTTGCAATCTGTGAAGCGCTTTTAGCTTCTAAATGTTCACTATCTTCAACCAATGGACATATCACATAACATTGTCCACCATGAGCCAAATAATTTTTTAACTCTTTTAAAATAGGTTTCATAGATGAAGATTGAATATATTTGGTCACAACAGGCAAACGCCCTTGAGGCATTGTTTTGATTGTAGAAACATCCATATCGCCATACATGGAAATAGCTAGCGTACGTGGTATAGGTGTCGCACTCATAATCAGGAAATCAACCTGATGTCCTTTGTTTTTTAATGCTTTTCTTTGCATCACACCAAAACGATGTTGTTCATCCGTAATAACCAGTCCTAAATTATGATATTGAACTTTCTTTTGAAATAATGCATGCGTTCCAACAATAATATCAGCTTGGCCACTTTCAATTCTTTCATAGACCCGTTCTTTTTCTTTAGCTGATAAAGACCCAGTCAACAATTCCACACAAACATCAGTATTTTCAAAAAAAGCATTCAAAGTCTTATAATGCTGTGTCGCTAAAATTTCAGTTGGTGCCATCAGTGCTCCTTGATATCCCGCCAGATAATTGGCATATAAAGCCACTGAACTCACAACTGTTTTTCCACTTCCAACATCTCCCTGTAAAAAACGATACATCATACGTGGACTCATCAAATCTGTCACAATTTCTTTAATAGATGTTTGTTGATCTGCTGTCAAAGAAAAAGGCAATGATAAAATAAAATCTTGCAGTTTCATAACATCTAATTTCTTTTCAATTCCCATGGTCTGTACTCTTTGTTGTTTTGTCAGTTGCATTGTCAATTGAAACTGTAAAAATTCTTCATATTTCAAATATTTTAAAGCTTCCTGAATATCTTTTTTATTTTCTGGAAAATGAATGCAATAAAGAGCATTTTCTTTATGAATCAAACGATGTTGCATGATATATTTTTCAGGAATATCATCAACAATTTGTCCTTTTAATAAACGTAAAGCTTTTTGTACATATTGTCTGAATGATTTTTGATTAATGCCTTCCTTCAATGAATAAACAGGATAAATCCCTGCAAGTTCGTTTAATGTTTTTATTTTAATATCAGAGGCTGTAATACGATGATTGTGACATTTCCCAATAATTGTAATCGTCGTATCTAACTTTAAGTATTGTCTTAAAAAATGGCGATTAAAAATCGTGACTTGAAAATGTTGTAAATATCGATCTTCAACCTCAAAAGTCATTCTTGACATTCTTCCTTTAAAAAAAATCTTTATTGGCGAAATAACAGTCGCTTCTATGATCATATGCTCATCTTCATCTGTAGGATATTTTTCTTCAATGATTTCATAGCGATAAGGATAATGATGAATCAGATCTTCTAAAGTCTTAATATTCATCTGTGAAAGAATATCATAACGTTTTGATGTTGTTTTCAACAATTTTATATCATTCATCTGATCACCTGCCTGCTGACTATTTTACCATAAATTCAAAAAAAAGATACTCCCCTCATTGAGAATACCTTATAAAAAATCAAATAAAAATCAATAACAATACAACCATAATGATAATAGATAAAATAATACTTAAAGAATTTGCTGTTGCTGCCATATCTCCATTGTATCCAATTCTTTGTGTGAAAACTGCTGAAACTGTTGATAATGGTGCACAACAAGCCATCATTAATATTTCTTTTGCTAATAAAGGTAAAGGCAATACAAAGAAAACCAAACTACCAATAACAATCATTCCTAGAATTCTTAATATCAAAACCTTGAAAACATGATGTGATTCTCTAGGTGATATTTTAATTTCAAGCATAAGCCCAATCATCATCATAGCTAAAAAACTATTTCCTGCCCCGATTGTATCAGCCATTGATAAAACAAAAGATGGAAATTGAATTTGAAAAATTGCCATAATAAAAATCAACAAATAAACATCAAAAGGAATAGATGAAAATAATTTTTTTAAAACTTCTTTGATATCAAAATGATTTTCCCCACTTGCGACATGATCGGCCAAAGCATAGGTAATTCCTAGTCCCATTAAAGCATTTCCTATATCAAAAGAACATAAATAGGCTACACCCATACCTGGAAAAAAGCATTGCACAAAAGGCAAAATAAAATTCCCAATATTATAACCAGATACATTGATCATATACGCACCTTTCATCACTGGCTTTTCTTTTCTCGAGAAAAGATATCCAATCATAATCATCGCAACATTAGAAAGAATTCCTACAGAAATCAGAATAAAAATTGTGATATCTAAGGTAATTCCATTAGCACTTGTAATCAGTGCACAAGGTAACGTTACGTTCATAATAATGGTTGCTAAAATATTTGCATCACTCTTTTTTAAAACTTTTATTTTTTTGAGAGTATATGCAATGATAATAATGAAAACAAAAGTTAATGATGTCACTAATACTTCAAACATTTTTCTGCCCCTCTCCTTTTTGCATTATAACACTTCTTTTCAAAAAAACAGAAAACAAACAAAATATGAAAAAACTTTATAAAATGAAATAAACTTGATATAATAGGACAATAAGGAGGTAAGCATTGAATGATAAAAGCTATATTCTTTGATATTGATGGAACATTAGCCAGTTTCAAAACTCATCAAATTCCCAAATCAACTTTTGATGCTCTCAATAGACTTCAAAATAATGGAATCAAACTCTTTATCGCAACTGGTAGAGGAAAAGATGGCCTAGATATTTTACAGAACTTCCCTTTTGATGGCTATATTACATTAAATGGGCAATATTGTTTTACAAATGATGAACTTATTTATGAAAACACAATTGATTCACAGGATATTTCAGCTTTATTGGACTATTTAAAAGAAAAGCCTTTCCCTTGTGGTTTTACTGAAGAACATACAAAGTATTTTAATATGCGTAATCATCTTGTTGATGAAGTTCATGCCATTACTCATAATGATGATCATCCTGCTCGTGATTGTAGTCAGGTGATTCATAAAAAAATATACCAATGCATGTGTTTTGTTGATGAAAATGAAGAAAAAGAATTATTAAAAGTCATGCCTCATTGTCATGCTTCAAGATGGTATCCAACTTTTTGCGATATATCTCCAATCGGTGGGTCAAAACAACATGGCATTGATGAATTCTTAAAACATTATCATATTGATTTATCAGAGACTATGGCCTTTGGAGATGGTGGTAATGATATTCCTATGTTACAACATGTTGCCATCAGTGTCGCAATGGGTAATGCCAGTGATGAAGTCAAGTCTATTGCCGATTATATCACAGATGATGTCGATGATGATGGCATTTTGCATGCCTGTGCTCATTTCCAATTATTTGAAAAACAAGAATAAGGGGATGTCTTATTCTTGTTTTTTGTATGCATCTAGTCTTTTTTCAATTTCACGAATCACAATTTTCATTGCTTTAATACGTGCATATTTTTTATCTACTGACTCTAATACATACCATGGAGCAAAAACTGTATTCGTTTTTTGAAGCATTTCGTCAATAGCATTTTCATACAAATCCCATTTTTCTCGATTACGCCAATCTTCTTCGGTAATCTTCCATTGCTTTTCTGGTGTATTTTGTCGTTCAGTAAAACGTTCTAGCTGTGTTTGATTATCAATTTGAACCCAAAATTTAATAACAATAGCACCCCAGTCACAAAGTTCTTTTTCAAATTCATTCATCTCATTATAGGCACGTTGCCAGTCATTTTCACTACATAATCCTTCTAATCTTTCAACCATAACACGTCCATACCATGTTCTATCAAAAATAGCAATATGACCATCCTTTGGCAAACGTTTATAAAAGCGCCACAAATAATGTCGATTCAATTCACTCTTATCAGGTGCAGCAATAGGATAAACAGTATAACCACGGGGATCTAATCCAGAAGTCACTCTTTTGATATTTCCACCTTTACCTGCTGCATCCCAACCTTCATAGGCAATAATCACAGGTATTTTTTTACGATAAAGTTTATTATGTAGTTTCATCATTTTTTTACGACATTTTTTCAATTCTTTACGATATGTTTCTTCACTGATACTTACACTCAAATCATAGTCTTTTAAATGAATTCTTTCTCTCATTTCAAAAACATTATCAATCAATGGTACATCCTGTTTAGCATGTTCTAAACGTTCCTGAATGCAACTCATCAATGTTTCAAGAACCTGTAATTGAGCCAATTTTTTATTTGTTGCATCAATAATATACCATGGCGCATAGGCTTCATTTGTCGCATTCATATACTCATCATACAAATTCAAATATTCCTCATAATGTTTATTCTGCCACAAATCCTCATCACTGACACGCCATTTTGTATTCTTGCTTTTCAATAATTTATGAGTACGTGTTGTCTGTTCATATTGAGAAATATGAAAAAAGAATTTAATGACAATATAACCATTGTCTACGAGAGTTCTTTCAAATTTTTGAATACTTTCAATTCTTTGATGATATTGTTTCTTCGAAAGCTGTTTATGCATATATTGTTTTGTCACATCATTCATCCAGCCATGATCATAAAATGTTGCCATCCCATTTTCTGGTATACGTAAAAAATAACGATATAAGAATGGTCTTCTTTGTTCATCTTCACTGATCTTATTCATTGTTTCTACATTATAAAAACGGGGATCCATATTTTGAATCACTTTGCCAAGAGTTGTGCCAATTCCTGATGCTCCCCATCCTTCAAACAAAACCACAACAGGCAATTTCTTTTCCTTTAATACCATCTGCTTTTTAGATAATTCAAGTTTTGCATTTTCTAGACATTCTTCAATATCAGGTGCAATTTCAATTTGTTCAAATTTATAATCTCTTAACATACATTCCCTCCTCACCTACATATTCATATTTTATCACTTTTATGTAAGCGCTTAAAGAAAAAGACAACTTCATAGATAAATAAAAAAACACTACTTATTCTTTCAAAGAATGTAGTGCTTTATTGCATCAGATAAGATGATAGTTTTTTAAACAGTCTTCTATTTCCTGTGGATTTAAACAACCATTTTCTCCTAAATGAATAGATGGTTTTGTTTTACCATGGAAATCACTTCCACATGTATATAAAACATTGAATGCTTTCGCTTTATGATAAAAGTACTCATTTGTTTCTGTTGTATGATAGCTTGAAAAACATTCTACGCCATCCAATCCCAAAGTGACCATTTCATCAAACAGTTCAAATTGTCCTTTTAAATTATTACCAGGATGAGCCAACACAGCAACTCCACCATGTTGATGAATTAATGCTATCGTTTCTTCTAATGTTGAAAAATGAATTTCGGTATAACATGGTTTTCCTTGTGCATAATAATCCCAATAAAAATTCACAAATGGATTATCACTTCTTGAACCACCTGGACGATAAGGTTTCAATAATTCATGATTTTCATATCGTGGATCATTTAACAATGCTTCTCCAAACATTTCACCGGTATAAACACCATTTGCTGATAATGTATCCAACTGTTCTTTTTTCAAATCAAACCCTAAAGCATTCGTCAACTCTAATTTCTTGATACTACATGCCAATTCCTGTTTTTCAATATTTTCACCTAATTGGTTAAAAGCATCCTGACAATCATCAATACCATAACCTAAAACATGTAAATTAACCCCTTTATAAGTACAATCAATTTCAATAGCAGGAATATATATCATCCCCAATTCATTAGCATGCTGTTTAGCTTCTTTATTCGCTTTCACCCAGTTGTGATCAGCAATTGCCATGATTTTCACACCTGCCTCATGGCACATATCTACTAATTGTGTTGGTGTATATTCTCCATCGTCACTATACATACTATGCATATGTAAATCAATATAACTTTTTGTCATCATTTATCCTCCTCTAATATTTTTTGAATACTCATTTGATAAAGCCCATCTTCTATCAATGAATCTAAATCTTTCACATAAATCAATTGTGGTCTATGTCTCCATGGAATAGCATCTAAATGAAAATCATCCAAACAATCAATAACATCACTACAAACCCCTATCATTTCAGGATTGACAACACAACAAAGCGCCGACAACTGTTTTTCCAACAATTCTTTGGGTTGTGTTTTTAACATTTGATTTTGTTGTTCAGGTGTATAAAACGGTAAATATCTTAATTCACCTGCAAAATGTGTAAAGCCGTTATATAATTTTCCATTTATAATCATCCCGCATCCAATATATTGAACAGTTGGCTGATAAACAAATGCCAAATGCTGACATTTTGGATAATGATGATAAAAACCAATACTGGCAATATTAACATCATTTTCCAAAACCATTTGTCCATCATAAAATTCATTCATTTTTTGTGAAAGATTCACATTTTCAAATAATTCAAAATCACAAACATCAATATAACCATCATGACAGACCCCTGGAATACTCAAACAAATCATTTTGATAGATGTATCATTTGTTAAAATATTTTTTACTAATGATATCAATTCATCAACACTACCATATAATGAAGAAATGTTTTGTGATGAAATAACCTGATTGAAAAGATTAACGTTTTGACATAGAAATTCATAACTATTGATTTGTCTTTTGAGAATAATCTTCAATATATGACAATAATCTTGATTTAAAACATATTGTTTTGATTTTCTCCCACCTGTTGAAGCACTCTCACCAATAAAAAATATTTCTTCGTTCGTTAAAAGCTGTTGTAAAATATTTGTCATAGATGATAAAGACAATTGTGTCACATCAGCTAACTGCGTTTTTGTCCATACTTTTCCATCATAAAAACATTGTCTCACTTTTTGAATATTCATGTGTTTTAAATCATTAACTTTTGACAAAATATCACGCTTCCCATTCTTTGATAAAAGATTTCATTACTTTCGTTAAGTCTTGTTGAAAGTCACTATTATCATATCATAAATGACACTTTATGCATATAAATTTCAACTTATGAAAAAAAATCTACTCATACTCAACCAACTCAAGTCATTTATAATATTCAAATTATCAACCTTAACATATGATATTCATGGTGATCACAATGTCCTTACCCCTTATTCATCCTATCGCTCTTGATGGTTTAGCTATTTTATTAGTTGCTCCATTAACAGAAAGTTTATCAGTTGATGAACAAGCGATTGTGGGCGCATTTTTTAATGTACTTGGTGATTTATTAGCCCTTAATAGCAGCTATCTTTCTTTATTTCAAACTTCTGATCAATCAGATGAACAAAGTCCAGATACACAAACAGATCATTCAGACAAAGAATATGATCTTTTAAAGAAAAGTTTCCAAAAACTCGAGGAAGAATTAAACAAAATTAAACAAGCAAAAGAACACTGACAAAAATAAGTCAATATGATAAACAAATAACGATATGTGAACATTCACACAAGTTCAGTCCTAATAAAAACATGAATTCAACAAAAGAATTCATTCAATCAACACTTTCTATTAAATGAGAGTAATTTTTTTATATATTTTATAAAATTATTTTTAGTAATATCATCATTTCTTTTTCAATAAAATTAATCTTTCATTTCACCATGTGTTTCTAATGCTATTTTGATAGTTTTCCAATAACTATTTTTTACATTGATTATTTTGACACAATATCATTCAATGTATAATGATTATTTGCCTTTAGACTATAAAAGACAGATAACTTTCATTAGTCATCTGTCTTTTCATCAAAGTCTTATTTTTTTAATTTTAAGCCGTCCTTAAAGGCTTCTCCAACTCTTTTTGTTACTGTATAGTATCCATGAGTATAAGGATCAAATGCAATAGCATTCACTAATTCAATATCAACGTTGTTTCCATTCATAACTTTTTCATCAGCAGTAACATTGACAACTTTTCCAATGACTCCACATCCATACTCATCATCTTGATACTCGATAAATTCACATTCAAAGCAAATAGGAAATTCATTGATAATTGGTGCATCTACATTTTCTGATTTTGTTGCTGTAAGGCCACTATTTTCAAATTTATTTGGTGTATTATGACCTGATACAACTCCAAAATAATCAGCTTCTACAACATGTTGACCATCAGCAATACTAACAGTAAAGGCTTTTCTTTGTTTAATATTTTTAACAGTCTTATGTGTTTCAGTTAAATTTAATATCACCTGATCTCTACTTAACATTGTTCCCCAAGCGGCATTCATAACATCAATGCTTCCATCTTCGTTATAAGTCGCTATCATCAATACTGGCATTGGGAATATAGCCTCAGTTGTTTGAATATTTTTTCTCATGATCAAATTCCTCCTTATTAAAATTAAGTCAAAACTCTAGCAAATATTTTCCATTCATTTGCTAAATACATGAAATCTACATATTCATCCAATAACCATTTTACAAATACTGATTTCATAAGATTTTCATTACATTTTGATATCATTTCAATATGATAAAATGCGTGAAATATCTTTAAAATCTTGCAAATGAATGGATTCCATAAACTTACTCACTTGTCCTATAATAGTTACAATTCTATTATATTTTGATATACCCAATTTGTAAAGTACTTACTTAAAAGAAAGCACAGTATAATCTTTATAGAAATGAGATTTGCTCATCTCTTTAATCAAATATTTATAAACTAAAATCTTATAATGAAAAAGAGTCATTCAATTCCAGCATAATATTGATCAAGTATATATGCTAATTCTTTTGGCTTATCTTCATTGATAACGTGTCCAGCTTGTTTGATAACAACAAATTTTGATTTTGTGATATTTTGAGATAAAAAAGAAGCTGACTTCATATTAGCATTATCTTTTTCTCCACAAATGATTAATGTTGGACATTTGATCAGTTGTACTTTATGACTAAAATCCAGCTTCTTCATAGAATGTCCTAAAATAAATGTATTTTTCTTATCAAAAGCCATATCCTTAAATGTTGACTTTGGTAATAATCTAAAAATAATATTTTGGATAAGAAACATAAATTTTGGCACTTTATACGGTGTTCCAATAAGGACTAATGATCTTATTTTTTCAGGATATTCTATAGCGTAATTTAAAGCTAATATTCCACCTAATGAAAGCCCACATAAATCAATTTGTCCTTCCATTTCACGACAATATTCAACAAATGAAGAATACAAATGAGAATAACATGCTCCTTTGCCATTAAGAATTGACGATAAATCTGGACATAATATATCTTTGTTATAATACATATTCTTAACCACTTCATTCCAGCTGCTACCTTTATGCCCTGAACCATGAATAAATATTTTTGTCATTTTTCTTCCTCCTTCTTACCAAATACATACCTGAGGTATGTATATTCCCATTTGAAATTGCCTTATCAAAAGGCAATATTTTCATTTATAATATGGTAACTTACCAATTTTTTCGATCATCTCTTCATCATAAAGCGGCAATCCCATCTTCCCTAACATGATAGTAACAAACTTATAACGATTCTTGATGTCATCGGCATTTCCAGGAAACAGTGATGGAATCATCCATAAATCCGTTAATATTAAGAGTTCAGCTAACTCTTTTGGCTGATTTGTTTTTATAGAACCATCCTCTTGTCCTTCTTTAATCAATTCAAGCCAATAAGGAAGCAAATTCTGATAATTAGATTCAAACATTTTGGCTAGTATTTGAGGATTTTCTAAAAGTGGTAATGCCTGGTTTGTCAATTCTACCATGTGTTCATCAGACTGATGAAGTTGAATGACTAACTTCATTTTTTCTAAACCATTTAAATCCTTTCTTTTTTTGACTATCTCAAAAGGATTATTATGAATAAACATGGTTTCACCCAGCTTATTCATGATTTCTTCTTTAGACTCAAAATGATGATATATAGCTCCTTTTGTCATACCCAATTCATCTGCTATATCTTGAATTTTTGTGTTATCATATCCTTTTTCTAAGAATAATCGTTGAGAGACTTCTAATATTTTGTTGACTGTTATTTCAGGATGTTTATTTCTTGCCATCATCATCACTCCTTTACATACTCTTGGTATGTATAATTATAAATGAAAAACAAAAAAGAATCAATTGAAACATACTCAAAGTATCTTTATTTAATATATTTCATCTTCAATTAACTCAATTTTGTTTTTTCTATTTTTTAATCGTATTTTTCAATTTTTATTGTAGCTATAGCAGATTGATTCGGTTCTCCAGTAAGAAGATCTTGAGGTGCAGGTATAAGCATCATAAATCCATCCTCTTCATATCGCTTATATCCTTGTGCATAATTCTCATCAACCGATATATGCTGTACTTGACCAATAATCATTGCAGTGATTCCTGTTCCACTCAAATCTTGTATATCTTTTAAAGTACATTCCATATTGATAAAAGCTTCACGAATAACAGGCGCATATATAGTTTTGGCATAATCAAGTGTCAATTGTCCTACCAAAAATTCATCATCTTCAATTTGATTATGATGAATTGTATTGACAAGTTGCTCGTAATAACTCAATGGAAGAAAATTAATACAGAAGCACTTGTCTCGTTTTATATTCTCATAAGTATGCGTATGTTGATATAAGTTCCCCATTACCGCAAAGAAGGCTGTCTTATCTCCATGAAAACTGCTCCAGGAATGAAAACATACATTTGGGAACCCATTCTCTTTCCAAGTCGTCACTGCAAATAAAACTGTAGGTATTCCTGCTGTCACTTCAAAATGTGAAAACAATTCAAATTCTTCTGGGTATGAAGACTTGAAATACTTAGGAAAATCCTTTCCAATCTCTATTTTCATGAATACCCCCTCCTTAATTTCAATACCTCTTTAATGACTTCTTCAAATCTTCAACAAATTGTACTTGTTGTTTCTTTAAATAAGATTTAACAAATGGCTTCATAAACCATTTTTTAGCTTGTACATCTTCAATAAATTCTATTTCTGTTTGCTTTTCTTTAGAAATAAAAATACCAATCCAATGACCTTGTATATTATTATTTTCCATATCAAATTCCCAACGTTTATACGGTTCTACAACAGTAACAGTGAAAGTAGTAGCAAAATGTTCTTTAGTGTATTCAATAAATTGTTTTTCATTTATGATTTCTACTTGACTTAAATCACTACGCCATAACTTGTATTGATCAACATTGAAAACAACTTCCCAAACTTTTTGGATATCACTATCAATCAGTACTTTTATATGAGAAGTCGGCATTTTTACACTTCCTTTCAAATGAAAATTCATTCTTTTAAATTTTTTAAAGCAGACGGATTATTTTTTAGAATTGCACCAACAATAGGACATTTTTCTAAATCTGAACAATCACCACAAGTACCAGCACCCTTTTTCAATGCACACTGACGAATACCACACATACTATCACAAAATACAGTTTTCACACCATCAATACGACATCCTTGACAATTAATATGTTCAGGAAGAATTGGAGCATTATTTAATTGAGACCATAGCTTAGCGGTTTTCTTTCTCAACTCCTGGTCGTCATTCATCGTTGCAAGATATGCATCACATTTTTCACAATCAAGTCCACAATATGCAATCATATTTTTCATGGCTATGTACCTCCTCAACTCGTATTTATAACTTTCTATAAGTTTTTTGTTATATGACATTTTTCATCCAGTTATTTAAAAACTCTATTTGCTCATCAGTATGAAACCAATGCTCACCATTTTCCATTATGGTAAGATGTGCATTATGATCATTTATAAACTCATCTACCGTTTTTCTTGATGTTAAATTATCATGTTCTGCATACAATATTTCAGTTTTAACATTCCATATTATTGGATTATCTCTAACAAAACATAAATATTCCCAAGATAATGTTTCTCCAAAATCTGTCTGTATTTCTCTTTTCTCAGCCAATTCTTTTTCTGAAGTATTTGCCCAATTTATCATATCTAATATCAACTGCTCCATATCTAATATTGGAGATATAAATAATACTTTTTTGATTTTACATTTCTGTAGTGAGTGCATTGCTAGATAAGCACCAATACTATTTGCCAGTATATAAATTTGATCATATGTATTTTGAACTTTATTATAAAAATCAACAAATTTGTTTTTTACAATCCAAGGAAGATAGTCGTTAAAATCTATTCCGTAAATATCAAAGCCAGGGCAATTTTTCTTATATTGCTAAGCTTCAAGATAATTACCACCTTTACCATGAATATATATAATAACCTTTTTCAAATGAGTTCCCTCCTCACTTTCGTTTTTTTACCCACCTTCAATGTTCCTTATATCAAATCAAAAAGTACACTTTCATAATCTTTTACATAGTATTTAATATTCTTACGTCCTTTTTTTATAATTGTATGTCCTTCAGCCTCAAGTTTTTCTTTTTGGACTTCTATACCTCCTGGATATTTTGGATTCAATTCTCCATTTGCTTTTAATGTTCTCCAGTATGGAGTTTCATCCTCAGTTCGCTGATAGCTCGCCCATGCTGCAATAGATACAAAAACTCCTGCAGTAATAGGTTCGGTAAAATCTGCACCGTTCTCTTTTGCAAAAAATTCTCGAATTTTCCCTATAGTGATAACTTTTCCATAAGGTATTTTCTTCATGACTTTGTCGTAATCAATTGGTGGAGCAAAATACATATTATTTCCACCATATTTTTCAATACTTTTTTGATCTGTAATTACCTGAAACTTAGGCATATCTTTATTATCGTGTAACATGGCATTAAAATCCTTTTTTTCTTCATTGGCCATACTTTAACACCTCCTACCTTAAGTATAAGAAAATATAATATTCAATGCAATGAGACTGTTTGAAATAATATCTACAATCTCCAGACCATATAAACAACTTCTTTTTGATTATTTTTTATTACTTTACCTCAAACACGCATTTACCAATTTCATTGGTACATTCATGCGTTGTGCTACTTGTTCTGGTGTCATTCCACTATTCAAAAAACGTTTGCATACGACTTTTAAATTTTCTCCTACTTCGATAATATGCTTATCTGGATCATAGAAGCGAACTACGCGTTGTCCCCATGAATGTTCTATAACAGGATGGACATATTCAATGTCACATTCCTTTAATTTATCAATAAACTTGTCAAAATTATCTTCTTCAAAATAAATTTCAAAATTATTGCTTCCAAAGGTAATTTCACTTGCACTGATAAATTCTTTATATGTTTCAACTGTCTGCAAAGCCAAACCTCCAGTTAAAGTTTTATTAGTTTCAAAATCCATAATCACATGAAATCCAAAAACTTTTTTATAAAACTTTACCGATTTATCTATGTCAGTGACTACTATCATAGGATTCTTTAATTTCATTTTTAGTTTCTCCTTTATAATGTATTTGATATAATCATTATCCCATTATGAAAAAGGTTTGACAATCATTTACTATATCAATAAGAAAATTTAAATCGATGATCTTCCTGATATTGTTTTCTTGATGGATTTCCTTCAACTCTATATATTTTTTTATTTTTAACATCATAGACTACAGACCATACAGTATCTGCACCCTTTCTTCTATCATACTGACACATAAATCCATACTTTCCAGATAATATGTCAAAAATAAGTTTCTTTGACAAATCGTTATTTTTTAATGACTGATAGGCAATTTGATGTCTTAATGATGAATTCCAGTCATCAATATTGTGTTCGTTATACTTTTTCATTTGTGAAGAGTTAAAGTTGTTCGCTGTCGTAACAAAATTTTCATTTTCTAAAGGATAAATGACCTCTACTTTTTGACTATTACATTCTACTATTGCAATATTTCCTAAAGCATCTGCTATTGTTATTGTTTGATTAGAAGCAATAGGAACTGCTTTTATAAATTGAACAGCTTCCTGTAATGTCTGACATTTTTCTAAAATATAACGAACAATCATTCCTGCATTCATTCCAGGCATAATATTCTGTGGATAAATAAAAGTCATTCCTACTGCTAAACCGTACTCATTGATACCATCTTCCATTTCAACAAATGCTGTCGTGTTTCCTTGAAATGAATAACAATTATCTAAATTATACAAACAATTCATATAAAGTTTTTCTAATTCCACTAAAAAATCACTGTTTCTTCCTAAGATAATTTGATTTTTATCACTGATTGCCATACAAGTGCATTTATTATTGAATTCAAAACAGTACATGCTTAATAAAAACGTCAGCATATTTTCATATGATGTTTGTTGTCCATCTGCTATTCCTCTTATTTCATCTAAAATTTCTGGATAATATTTTTCATAAATAGGCACACATTGTTTAGCAAATCCCTTTCTTTCTTCACTCATCACAAATGTATGCTGATTCGCAATAAATTGATTATTTTTTCTTAATAAAGTTCCCCAGTGGAAACCACAATCATAGTGATTACCTTTGAATCTTCCATGATACATTTTATTTTTCCTCCTCGTTAATTTCGAGCAAGATCTTTCTCAATTTCAATCTTAATTGAATAAAAATTTTATGTCAATGAATTAAAAATTTGTTTTAATACAACTTAGAATTTTTCATTTTTTGTCAAAAATCTAGCTTCAGTTAAATGTTGGTAATTGATTTTAACTCCATAAAAACGGTGTTAAAACCCATTAAAATAAAACATGATATTTTCATCAGTGATATACTTATATCGAGGTGAAGATATTATGACTGATAAAATGTTTAATGATATTATTGATTCCATTATCAATAATGCAACTGATGATGAAATTGAAATCATTAGAGAAAAGCTCAATAACCATATCATCAATCATGTCTATGATGGTGAAGTGCATAAGGAACTGTCTGATGAATTTGACAGTTCCTCTTGCCCTCACTGTGGGCATGAGTACATCATTAAATACGGCAAGGATAAAAATGGAAATCAAAGATATTTATGCAAACATTGTCATAAGACTTTCTCGCCCATGACAGGAACTTTGTTTTCATATTCAAAGAAGGAAGCCTATCAATGGTATCTGTATATGGAATCACTCTTTCGTGGTGATACCATTGTACAGTCTGCTCATATTGCAGACATATGCGAACATACATCTCTTGTGTGGAGACATAAGATACTGAGTGTATGTGCTTCTCTCACAGCTGAAGATCGCATACTAGATGGAATTGTTTACCTTGATGAAAAACTTTCAGATGTTAAACATCCTGGAATAACAGTTGAAGATAAAGAACCAAAGAAGAAAAGAGGAATAAGCAACCAGAAGAGAAACATTGTCTGTGCCATAGATGAACACAACAATAAAGTGATACAGGTATCAGAAAGA
>CALUZM010000044.1 GCA_944325245.1 uncultured Massilimicrobiota sp.
AACCCCCTGTTTGTTTTTTACTCATTCATTATAGCACTAATATACTACTGAAACAATAAAATAACTTGTTTTTTTTCGCAAATTTACACTATCAAATGAGTCGCTGGAACTTGACAGGTTTAATATAACAGATTCTTTTTTGAAATGCTAATTATATGCTTAAAAAAACAAAAAATATATAGACTAACCTATATATTTCTTCAAATCTGCTTCAATATTTTCCGATTGTTTACCAAAAATCATTGATAGATTTTCACGCCCCTCTACAATACCACTTGCTCCTAAACTTTTAATCTTCTCAATATCAACAAGCTGCTGATTATTTAAAGATACAGTCACTTTAGAAGCCGTGCTACGGACTTCCTTAATGTTATCTTTTCCACCTAATGCTATTAACAACTCATCAATAGGAAGAGAAGATTTCACATCCTGATCTAAACGTTTATTTTTTATAAAATGAATAAAACCAAAATAAAGTAAAATCAAAGCAACAATGATTGCTATAATCACAAAAATATATTCAACATCCATAATCTCACATCCTTTTTTGATTGAAGTATTTCTTTTTTATAGTATACTATAAGAAGATAAAAAAAGAAAGGAGCAATATCATGGAGAGAATCAAAAACCTGTGTCGTGAACAACCATTGATTTTCATTATGGGAATCATTTGTTGTATCAGCTGTTTCGCTATATTAAGTGCTGCTCCGATGATTTCTAATAAGGTTGGGAATCCAGAAACACTCTGGTTAAAACAAGGCGCTTTTTATATAATTTCAGCAGTCATGGTTTTTATTATATATAAAATAGGAAAAGATCAGATTTATGATAAAATATGGATTATTTATTGGATATTAATGGGATTTTTAATTATATTGGCAATTGAACATCTCATTTATACAAGACTTTGGTCTGGTCATCATATCATTCCTATTGTCAGTACTGTAGGTGGAGCGACTTCATGGTTTAATTTTCCTTTCTTCAATTTTCAGCCATCTGAATTTATGAAAATTGCCATTGTCGTAGCTTTAGCACGTATGACAAAAGAACATAACGATTACTACTTAATTCATACCACTGAAACAGAGCTACGTTATATCTGGAAATGTATGAAAATTGTTGTCCCTCCTGCTATCTTGGTTTTATTACAGAATGATACAGGGGTTGTGTTGATTATGCTGGTAGGTGCAGCCTTTGTCATTTTTTCTAGTGGACTGAGAAAGCAATGGTTTGTTTTTGGTGGTGGTCTAGTTGCTTTTGTGATTATCATAGGAGCTTATCTTTTTGTTTATCAGCCAGATATTTTTGAAAAACTTTTAAGTTCTCATCAGGTTGATCGTTTCTATGGCTGGCTCGATCCTGAAGGCACATATAACAAGGAAGGTTATCAGTTATTTAATTCATTACTTTCTTATGGCAGTGCCGGATTATTTGGTCATGGTTTTCAATCCGTCATTAAAGTTTTCCCTGAAGCACAAACTGACTTTATCTTTGCAGTGATTTTGACTGATTATGGTTTTGTTGGTGGATTGATTACCATCTGTGCCATTGTTGCTTTAGATGTGATTGTCTTAAAAATTGGATTAGACTCAACAGATTATCGAGATAAATTCATGACTATGGGTATTATCGGTATGTTATTATTCCAGCAATTATGGAATATGGGTATGATCTTAGGATTGCTTCCTATTACAGGTATTACACTTCCTTTTATTTCTTATGGAGGTTCTTCACTTTTATCTTATATGATAGCCATTGCTTTATTTATTGATATGAATTCACAAAATAACATTATGAAAAACAGATCTATTGTTCAATAGAAAACAGCACAAAATGAGTTTACTCATCATGTGCTGCTTTTTTTATGATCACAATACATTGTTTTGTAATAGGGTGAATAAAACCTACCTGATAACTGTCCAAATCAAAATGACCTAAACCATCCCCATATAATGAGTCTCCTATTAATGGATGGCCTATTGAAGCCATATGAACTCTAATTTGATGGGTTCTACCTGTTTCTAGTTTCATCTCCACCAAGGAGCAGCCATTCTCAATTCTTCGCACATGATAATGTGTACAGGCCTCTTTGCCACGTTCATCAATCATGCGTTTCATCTGCTTATCTTGTTTATAAATAGGCAAGCGAATACTGCCATCACTTGTAACAATTCCTCGAACATGGGCACGATAACGTCTATCAATATGCTTTAAATCTTTCATCATTCTATCATGAATATAACGATATTTTGCGACAATCATGAGTCCGCTGGTTTCTTTATCCAAACGATTGACCAAATGAATGGTTGACGTTAAACCTATTTGTTGATAATAAAATGTTAAAGCATTCGCTAGAGTACAAAAGGGGTGCGTTCTGGTTGGAATCGAAGGCAAGCCGGATGGTTTATCAATCACCAGTAAATAGTCATCTTCATAGACAATCTTTAAAGGAAAATCGTAAGGTTGCATTGTTTTTTCTTCAGGAGGATAGTGAATCATTAATGTTTCTCCTGCATTTAAAAGATAACGAACAGTGCGATGTTGGTAATCAACAAGGATTTCGCCTTTCATTTTAATACTTTTTAATGCCTTTTTGCTGATTCCCTGTCGAAAGAGAAAATCATCAATTCTTGATTGATGATCCTGTTTTGAAATAATCCACTGTCTTTTCATGAACGTAAGTAAGCTCTTTTTAAACGTTTTGTGAAAGGAACTCTTTTATATTGTAAAAAACGTGCTTTTTGATTGGCCATCGCAATATCAATACTATCTTTATCTTTTAAATCAATGACCAGATGATCCACCCCTAGAATAGCTCCCTGATAACTTTGAGACTGCAAATGAATTGTATGAGATTTATCTAAAATTAATGGAGACCCAAGAGAACGATAGGCATTATGATGAATACCGGCTATCTCACTTAACTGCATCAGGCCAGCATTAGAATTAATCACTGCACCCCCAAGCGATTTATTATAAGCGGTTGAACCTGAAGCTGTTGATACACATAAACCATTGCCCCTAAATGTTTCAAAAAAATCATCATTAATATAAACATCAATCACTTGTGAGCGACGATTATTTTCAACTCTGACTTCATTTAAAGCCAGATATTTTTCTTCTTTTGTTTTAACTTCTAATAAATGACGTTCATAAATCAGATAATCACCTTTTCGAATATCATCAATCAACTGCTGATATTCATCACGCTGATAATCCGTTAAAAAACCTAATGTCCCTGTATGAATACCAATAAACGCAACACGCTCTAATTGATCCATATACTTATGAACACTATACAGCATTGTCCCATCCCCACCAACACTAATAACCATTTCAGGATGTTCTTCATCATAGATGAGAATATCATTTAACTGTGCCTTTAATTTTTCACTTAAAGATAGTGACTGGGGATCTTGTTTACATACAATCGCATATGTTTTCATATTCTTACCACCCCTTTTATTTCTTATGATATAATTATATAGAAATTGCAATAAATTACAATACAAGATAAAATAGAAACAGGTGATCATTATGCAACAAATAGAAATCGAATATAAAATTTTACTTACACAAGATATCTTTCAACAGATTCTTAAAGATTATCAAGAAAGGATTGAGTCAGATTATATACAAATCAATGATTATTTTTCTCATCCTCTATTAACAGCTAAAAAAATGATGCTGCGCATCAGAACAAAAAACAATCATTATGAACTGACTTTAAAAAGGCCTTATCATAATCATCGTATAGAAACCAATATTCCCTTAAGTGAAGAGGAAAAAGATTTGTTTTATCAGCATCAGCTGCACAATGAAATTACAGATATTTTAAAGCAGGAAGGCATCGCCCTCAATGAACTACAACATCTTTTTTCACTCACAACACATCGCTATGATATTCGCTTACCTGAGGGTATTCTTTCTTTAGATGAAAATACTTATTTACATCAGCATGATTTTGAATTAGAGTTTGAAGTCTATGATGAAAAACAAGGTTTTGAGCAATTCTTAAAAATCATTGAACCTTATCATTTGTCTTATCAACACAATTGTTTGAGTAAAGTTGTTCGTGCCTTTCAGGCATATGCAAATAGTCATGAGAATGAAAACTCATGACTATTTTTGAATTTCTGCAAGTAATCTTTCAACCAGTTTTTGACTCACGATTTCATAGTCTTCCTGATGAGGTGACTCAGCATAAGCAAAAGAAATATCTTTTTGTATTGTTGTTGGATCACTCACCCAATCTTTACAGGAACTATGCACCTGATTCAGACCTGTTTTTTCTAAAATCTCTAAAACATTGGAAGCATTCACACCACTTCCTGCTAAAATTTCAATATCTTGACCATATTCTCTTTGCAGTCTTTCTAACAAATCCAAAGCATCTACAGCTTTTGCTTTCAAGCCACTTGTTAAAAGACGATCAACACCCAAATCAATGAGTTGTTCAATGGCTTTGATAGGATCTTCAACACAGTCAAAAGCACGATGAAAAACAGCCTCTTTGTGATAAGAATGTATCAATTCCACAAATTCTTGAGTACGTTTGATATCTATAAAACCTTGAGCATTCAAAAAACCAAAGGCCAGTCCATCAGCCCCATGTTCCAGCATGATTTGAGCATCCTGTTTCATGATTTCATAGTCTTCTTCACTATAACAGAAACCTGCTCCTCGAGGGCGAATCATTGTAATAACTTTTAAATCTGTATTTTGTTTAGTTAAAATTAAACTCGCTAAAGAGGGCGTTAAGCCACCCAACGCCAAAGCACTATTGAGTTCAATACGTTTTGCTCCACCTTTCCAGGCCGCCAAAGCATCCTGATAGCTGCCACAGCAAATTTCAATCATTGCCTTCATAAAATATCCTCCTTTTTATTTTCTTTTGAGAGGTGCCATGCGTGTTTGCATATACTCATCCAGCCATTGCTTTGAAGCTTCATGGTAGTGACAATGTCCATCCTGCTGTGTGACTAAATAAACAGTTGGCTTTTGATGAGGCAAGCAAACAACAAAAGAGAAGCCTTCAATATTTGTTGCGACACCCCATTGTCCGTTTTTATTCATTGCTATAACTGATAAATCACCCGCATGCCCACGTCTTTGTTTTAATTGATGATCCAAATGAAAAACAGCTTTTTCACAGGCCTGTTGAGGATGCATACCTTCTTCCATGAGTCTCACAATTTCATACGAAATACATCCTTTCATCAGATCTTCTCCTAAACCTGTTGCTGAAGCTCCGCCAATTTGTGAATCCACATAAAAGCCAGAACCAATGATTGGTGAATCTCCAACACGTCCTTTTTTCTTCATAAATAGCCCACTTGTTGATGTGGCTACTGTCATTTTTCCAAAAGAATCCAGACAAACCATTCCTACTGTATCATGCCCATCATAAGGCACAATATCCTCAAGCATTTCTTTTTGACGATTATAGTAATGAATTTTGGCACGATCAGTTAACATGTTTTTTCTTTCAAATCCTGCTTGACTGGCATATTTTTCAGCCCCTTCTCCAACTAAAATATTATTCACTTTTTCATGAGATAATTTTCTGGCAATAGAAATCGGATTCGCAAAATCTTTTATAGCTGCCACTGCACCAACACTGAGTGTATCACCATTCATATAGGCTGCATCCAGTTCTACTTCCATCTCTTCATTAGGCAAACCACCAAATCCAACAGATTTATAATAAGGAAAATCTTCAACTTCTTTGATTGCTATTTCAATAGCATCACCAGCATTTCCCTGATTTTTCAATATATCTTCTGCCTTTTCTATCCCTTCCTTAGCCATACGCCAAGTCGCAATAATACCCCACATTTTATTCACCTTCCGTTTTTATTATATAATGAAAAGAAGAAAGAAGATAGTCTTTTCTCAAGTGAGAAAAAACTGTCATTCTTTCTTCTTTTGCATATATCGCTCATTAAATTCAGACTTACTGATAGGTTTATGATAATAATAGCCTTGTCCATAATCACAACCAAATGATTTCATCAACTCATGACATTCTTGTGTCTCATCACCTTCAACAACTGTAGAAATGGATAAAGCTTGAGATAATTTAATAATTTCTTCTACAATCATTCTTGTCTTATCATTATTCTTATTAAATATTTCCTGTAAAAAACCTCTATCAATCTTTAATTCATCGATATCAAGTTTACCTAATATATTTAAAGATGAATATCCACTACCAAAATCATCCATTGAAACCTTAAAACCAATTTTATGCAACAAATGAATCTTCTCATTAACTTCCTCTACGTTATCAGCAACCAGATCTTCTAAAATTTCTAAAGTTATCAGATGTGCTGGAACCTGATACTGATCGACAAGCTGTTTTAATCGTTCCACATAATCCACTTCATAAAATAATAACTTTGATTGATTTACCGATATGCTTATTGGTTCAATACCTTGACTTATCCATTCATGAATTTGTATACAAGCTTGTTCAAACATGAATAAATCCAATTGAATGCAAAAACCACTTTTTTCAAAAATAGGAATAAATTGATTAGGGAATAACATACGTCCTTCATGCGTCACCCATCTGACTAAAGCTTCACTACTTTTGAGTGTTCCATCTTTTAATGAAATCTTAGGTTGTAAAAACAGTTGAAATTCGTGATCACGCAAAGCCTGATCCATATGACTTTCAATATAATTATCGATAATTTCCTGTTCATGTAGCTCAACATCATAAAACCATATATTAGAAAGCATATTTTCTTTTGATTTTGCTAATGCAAACATGACTCTCACCATCAGATGATCGAAATGCGTATCTAAGATAAATTTCTCACTAGAAATAGCAACACCACATTGGATTTTCAAATGATAATTTGTATGCAACAAATCCACATATTGAACAACTTCATCCATTATTTTTTCTAAACGTTGTCTCAAAACATCTGTCCTTGTCTCCTTAAAAAAGATATAGAACTGATCTGCTGTATCTCGACAGAAAAACTCATCTCCATTTAAATTCTTTTCAATAATCTTCTTTTCATGTATCAATAACTGATTTCCCTGATCATGTCCAAATATTTCATTAAAAAACTTAAATTGTCGAATATTCAAGACCGCAACACTACAATGTGAGTCAAAATCAAAAGACTGTTTTCCTAACATAGTAAAATAATGCAGATTTTTTGTGCCAGTCAAAGGATCCATATATGCTGTCTGTTGTAGTTCTTATTACTTTTTCGAATCATATAATATCCATACACTAATAATCCCATAACCAAAAGTATGACTCCTAAAAATAACATCCTCACAACGCGAATATTTCTATCCACAAACAAACTTGATTCAGTCAGCATATTCACACAAAGAATATACCAATCATTAACACCTAGTGGTTTTAACATTGCATAATATCTATTTCCTTCATATTCAAACGAAAAAGAGACATCCTCATAATTTGCCAGTTTCTCCTTAGTATTTTCCAATTCTCCCTCTTTAAAAAATGGTTGTGTCAAGACATGATCCTGTCCAAAAATATCATATTGTGAATTCATCAAAAAAGAACCATTTGAATCTGTTATGTAAGCATATGTATCGCCACCTAAAATTCCTTTTCCAGCCCCTGCATCCATAAACAGTGCTATTGTTTTAGTTGCTGTTAATGCTCCGATAATCTGGTTATCACGGTAGATAGGAATTCCATAAGCAAAAACCATTTTATTCGAAAACTGGCTTTGAAAAATATTAGAAACATTTTGATTGCCTGCAAGTGCTTTTTGCGCAACATCCTAAATCTCAGATTGGACATCTGATAATGACTGATAAGAGATAGAATCTTGATTCAAATTTGCGATAATTCCTTGTTTATCCTGATTGAAAAACATCATCGTCATAAAATCATTTTGTTCATTGGCTTTTTTCAGGATATCTGGAAATTGCTGATTTTCATAAATCTTATCAATTTCAAAAAAGCTGGCAAATGATTTAAGAATTTGAAAATCATTATTAAATTGCTGTTGTAAGGTTTCAGCATATTGTTCAATTTCTTCATTAACTTGAGTCATCGCACTTTCTTTCACAATATTATTTAAATGTATACGTAAAGAAATACCAACCCCTAAAAGAATGATTACAATCACAAAAGACATAACTATGATTTTCCCCATTTTCTTTTGAGATATCTTACTTTTCATCATCTATCAACTCCTTTCCCTTCAATCAAAATATTTACAGCTAGTATACCACTTTCTCTTAAAATATACATAAATATAAACAAAAAGCTTTTTTTCATTAAAAAACATATGTCTTCTTGTAGAAAACATATGCTTTATCATTCACAACCATCCTGACACTTTTGATCCTGATAATATTGTTCTTTAATATCTGTGAATTGCGGACAGAAATCACTGTTACTGCATTCCTGTAATCGTCTTAATTCACGAGGAATAAAAGCACGAATTTCTTCGGCATTATATCCTACCTGAAAGCGTCTTTCATCAATAATGATTGGTCTTTTTAAAACAGAAGGATTCTTCTGTATGAAATGAATCAACTCGTTAATAGACATATCATCTATATTTATTTGATTTTCTTTAATAATTTTTGATCTTTTAGAAATAATATCATCTGTTCCATTTTCACTTCTTTCTAGAAGTTCTTTTAACTCAGTTTCACGTAATAATGTAGAAAAAATATTTTTTTCAACATAAGGAATCTGATGCTCTTTGAGCCATGCTTTCACTTTACGACATGAGGCACAACTTGGCGCAGTATAAATTCTAATCATTACATCATCTCCTTGCTTCATCATTATACATCATTTTCTTGAATTATGAAATTATTTTTTATGATTCTATTGATTTATCCCTTTTTTCATTTTATAATACTCCTAAAGCAACGAAGGAATGGAGTAGTTATAATTTCATGTTTAAGAAAGTCTGTGGGCGATGAAAACAGGCCGTGACTTATAATGAATTGGGATTCTGGAGCTAAAGATGGCATCAGTCATCTTTCGTTAATCGCGTTAAGATAAAGAGCATATCAGTCTGATATGAATAAAGGTGGTACCGCGCATTATAACGTCCTTTGTTAGGGCGTTTTTTTATTTGAAGGAGGAATAACAATGCAAAGAATGTTAAGTGGAATCAAGCCTACTGGGCGAGTGACTTTAGGAAACTATATTGGAGCTATCAAGCCGTTTGTATCTTACCAGGATGAATATGAAATGTTTATTTTCATTGCTAATCTACACTCTATGACAATCTATCAGAAACCTGCTGATTTAAGACAGAATACAAAAGATTTGATTGCTTTATATATTGCTGCTGGTTTAGACCCAACAAAAGTGACACTCTTTTTACAGTCAGATGTCTTAGAACATGCCCAATTAGGTTGGTATTTAGGTTGTATGGTTTCTATGGGTGAACTTTCTCGTATGACACAATATAAAGACAAAAAAGCTAAAAATGAAGTCATTGGTGCGGGAATCTTTAATTATCCATCACTAATGAATGCTGATATTTTAATGTATGATCCAGATTTTGTTCCTGTCGGAGAAGATCAGAAACAACATGTTGAACTATGTCGTGATGTTGCAGAAAGATTTAACTCACGTTATAGTGAAACTTTCAAAATACCTGAACCACTGGTGACTAAAGTTGGTGGGCGTATTATGGATTTACAGAATCCAGAAAAGAAAATGTCTAAATCTGATGAAAATGGAAAAGGAACTATCTATATTCTCGATGACATTCAGGTTTCAAAAAAGAAAATCAAATCTGCTGTTACAGATAGTGATGGACATATTCATTATGATCCTGAAAATAAACCAGGTATTTCTAACTTATTAGAAATCTATTCTATTTTATCTAATCAATCTATTGAAGATCTTGAAAAACAATATGATGGTAAAGGATATGGAGAATTTAAAAATGATTTAGCTGAGGTTTTAGGAGAAGAATTAGAAAAAATTCAGGCTCGTTATCATGAAATCATGAGTGGATCATATTTAGATGACATTTTGACTGAAGGAGCTCAAAAAGCAAGAGTTATTGCCAGAAAGAAACTTGCAAAAGTAGAAAGAAAAATTGGAATTACAATTAAAAAGAAATAAACAGAGAGCAAACTTCTTGAAGGAAGTTTGCTTTTATTTATTTCCCTTGGACAAGTTCATGATACAAAAGTTCATGTAAGGTTGTATATCCTTTTTCAATTTTCTGTTTTAAAGCCAAATATTGACTGCTGGGATTATCACCATGAATATGAAATTGTTGACAGATTTGTAAAAAAACATCATAACGTACAACAAAAATTTCATCTATAACTTCTTCTAAACACATCTTTTTGAGTCGTTCCTTGCGCGTGAGTCCAAATTCTTTATCATAAGCTTCATCCTGTATCTGATATTGTAATAAAGTGATTGGCTGATATTGGATTTTCTGATTCATCTGATCACTTTGTTGCCAAGATAAAGTTCCTCTACGGACAATATGATGATCTTTTACATCAATCACAAAACAATAATGTCCATCTCCTACCAGATAGTATCCATCTTCAAAAAGTAACTGGTACAATTCTCCATACATCAAATCATGGAGCTGTCTTGTTGTAACATGATAAATATCCAATGTCTCTATCTCTTCATAACAGTCATCATCTTGCCATTCATATGGTTCTAAAAGTTCTTCATCATCATATACAAAATTGACTATAAACATAAAAACACCCCTGTAATGTATTGTATGTTTATTATGCCTAAAAAGAACAATTTATAATCAAAATAACTCAACTATTTCCTATAGCTTTAGTCATATTGTTGATTCAGATTATTATTTCATAAATCATCTATACAAAAATAGCTCTCTTTTCATCTTCAAAAATAAACAGATGATTTCATTGTGTATTATTCCTTCTTATAATGTCCATGCTGATTTATCCAGATATCAAGAAATGCTTTTTTAACCCTTTTATCATTTGAATACTCCTATTTGTTTTGGTAAAACTTCTTCAACCATCAAATGAATATTTAAATTTGTATAATTGAAAAAGCATCTCATCTTTTTGAGAACTCTATCCATAACACTCATTAAATTTTCATAATTACATGTTGAAAATAATTGATTAACATTCGATTTTAAGACAATATCCTCAATCCGTAATCCATTAATAGCGTTTCCTGTATTCTTATTATGACTTTTCCCATAATTTTCTTTTGTTCATCATTATCTAAATGGAGGCGATTTAATAAAGTGACCAGACAGAGATATAAATAAATCTCCAGTCTTCTTATTATAGTCTTCCTTTTTAATCATTTCATAAAGCTTCAACATTGATTCTGATGGCTTGACTCCTAGAGTCTGATATAATAATGAACGAATCAGTACTTTATCCAAATTGTTTATCTCAAGAACATTTCGTGCTACTTCTTTCATCTTTTCATATAGACTTTTGCTTTCTCAATAATTTTATTAATATAAAGAGAAGGGCGATAGACACGTTTTGAAAAAATTATAATCTTCTTTAACTTCTACCATATATTCCCAGAATAGCACTTCAAAAGTTCCTCATACCTTTCTTTTTCTCAAGCATTAAAAATTTTTTATATTTTCAAATTCAACTATGTCTATCATAAGCCGATAGTTGGAATTAATAGTATAGGAACCATTTCCAATTATAACAAAATCTTCCATAAAACTATTGCCCCTTTCTTCAATATCCTCCAGCAAAATCTTACACTTACATTTTCATTTTAATATTTTTGTATATTCTTGATAAAGTTTTTACTGGCGAAAATTCTATAAACGATTGACATATTTGACCAAAAAAATATTCTTTTCAGTTCATTTCTTTTTATATTTCTTCTTCATTAAAATAACGACATTATCACTAATATATAAATAAGAGAAGAATATACAATAAAATGATCTGCTGTTTTGATCATATAAATTAAAAGATCAGTAACTCAAAAATCAAATTTAGGGTTAAAATCCACAAAAAAAAGTCAACCTCAGTTGACTTTTTTCATTAAGCTTTACCAATGCATCCAAATAATTCCATTTTTTCTTTAACGCAAGTTTTAATAGCTTCTGCACCTGGAGCTAATAATTTACGAGGGTCAAATCCTTTACCTTCTAAATCTTTACCTGCTTCAATATATTTACGAGTTGCTTCTTGGAAATATAATTGACATTCAGTATTAACATTAATTTTAGAAACTCCTAATGTAATAGCTTTTTTGATCATATCTGCAGGAATTCCTGTACCACCATGTAATACTAATGGTAAAGTTCCTGTTTCTTTTTGAATAGCATCTAATGCATCAAAATCTAAACCTTCCCAGTTTTCAGGATATTTACCATGAATGTTTCCAATACCTGCTGCTAAGAAATCAACACCTAAATCAGCAATCATTTTACATTCTTTAGGGTCAGCAACTTCACCTTTACCAATAACTCCATCTTCTTCTCCACCAATTGAACCAACTTCTGCTTCAACTGATACACCTTTAGCGTGGCATAAAGCAACGATTTCTTTTGTTTTTTCAATATTTTCTTCGATTCCATAATGAGAACCATCAAACATAATTGAAGAGAAACCAGCATCTAATGCAGCTTTTGCTCCTTCATAACTACCATGGTCTAAGTGTAATGCAACTGGTACAGTAATGTTTAATGATTCAACCATTGCTTTAACCATTGCAGAAACTGTTTTATATCCAGTCATGTATTTAGCAGCTCCTTCAGAAACTCCTAAAATAACTGGTGCTTTTAATTCTTCCGCAGTTAATAAAATTGATTTAGTCCATTCTAAGTTGTTGATATTAAATTGACCAACAGCATAGTGACCTGCTTTTGCTTTATCAAGCATTTCTTTAGCTGAAACTAATCCCATAATTCAAATCTCCTTTACATTTTTTTTACACATATATCATACACTGATTTTATGAAAATTTCCATAAATATTCTCTTTTTTATCATTCTTTTATTGCTTTTTCTAATTGTTCTAAAGCTTGTTTTAATGTTGAACGTGGACAAGCAACATTAAATCTTTCAAAACCTTCTCCACCAGTTCCAAAGATATATCCTTCATCCAACCATAAATGAGCTTTATCCAACATAAATGCTTCTAATTCATCTTTATTCATACCCAAGCTACGCATATCTACCCAAACAAGGTATAATCCTTGAGGTTCAATCACTTTGATATCTGGTAATCTTTCAGCAAAGAATTCTTTCATATATGCGATATTTCCAGATAAATACTCGACCAGTTCATCAACCCATTTTGCGCCATACGTATAAGCAGCTTCACAAGCCTCTAAGCCAAAGATATTAGGATCACTCATACCAGAAGCATCTTTCTCTTTTCTAAATTGTTCACGCATCTTTTCATTTTGAATAATAATATTAGATGTCTGCAAAGCCGCTAAATTGAAAGTCTTTGATGGTGCCGTACAAATAACACTGAAATCACCAAAATCAGGATCTACATTATAGAAAGGAATATGTTCATTTCCGGCATAGATGAAATCCATATGAATCTCATCACTAATCACATAAACATGATGCTTCTGACAAATTTTTCCAATCTGATACAACTCCTCACGGCTCCATACTTTTCCAATCGGATTGTGTGGATTACACAAAATAAACATTTTGACATCATGATCAACAATCTGTTTTTCAAAAACTTCAAAATCACATTCATAATGATCATCCTGAAATACCAATGGACATTCTACAACTGTTCTGCCATTGAGATTGATAGATACATCAAAAGGATAATAAACAGGTTTCATGACCATCACATGATCCCCTGGAGCAGTAAAGGCTCTGACAGCCAGTTTCAATGCTCCAACAACACCGGATGTTGTCACAATCCATTCCTTTTGAACATCAAAATGATGACGTGTTTTCATCCACTGAATAACTGATTGATAATAACTGTCAGTTGGACGAGCATAACCAAACACCCCATGAGATGCACGTTTGATTAAAGCTTCTTTCACTTCTGGAAGTGTTTCAAAATCCATATCTGCTACCCACATTGGAATCATATGGGCATCCTGCATTTTGTCTCCATCATATTTAATACTATTTGTTCCTCTTCTTTCAATCACTTTATCAAAATCATACATTTTCTCTTAATACCTCTTTTCCCTCAAATTCTTTTTTTGAAAAATGAAATAAAGCCAACCCCAAAGCCATCGATAAGTTTAATGAATCAATATCTTCACTATGGGGAATAAAAAGACTTTGACCATATTGAAGAAATGAATCATCTAAACCACTACTTTCATTACCAAAAATTAAACTATGTAGATGATTTGAAGAAGCCTGATGAATATTCTGAGCTCCTTTCAACATAAAAGGATAAAATTCATAGTCTAAGTAATTTGAGTAATAACTTTGAAAATCATCATAATAAACAATATTCAAATGAAAAATAGCCCCCATAGAAGCACGAATCACTTTGGGATCAAAAATATCCACAGCGGGTTTGATAATGACTAAATTTTTATAATTAAATCCCAGCATAGTACGCATAATTGTTCCCATATTTCCCATATCCATTGGATTGACCAAAACAACATGGTTCCCAACATCAAGAGGTGAATCATAAATCTGAAAGACCCCTATCGCATAACAATTATTCTTGGGACTTAATTTTTGAATCGTTTTATTATGGATATCAATAGGAATATGATGCTGTTGACATAATTCCTGAATCAGTGGATATCCTCGATTTTGTTCAATGGAAGAATGCACAACAACACGTTTGACATTCTGTGGTCGTGTTTTTAATAATTCAATGGTAGGAAAAACACCAAGGGTATAGGATTGCTGATCTCCTTTTTTATACAATTTCATTTTGTTTACTCAAAACCTCCCTTATCGATTGTGCCTGCTGATAATAGGAAAGTGCCAGACGATGGTTCTTCTTGACATAACGTCCCAATTCATAAAACTGTGCCAAAAGCATACAGGATTTTTCACTTCTTAATCGTGCAGCCTGATGCAGATATGTTAAAGCTTTCTTTTCATCCTTAGCACTCAAAATCCCATCAAAATAAATCATAGACAATTCATAGGCACATTCTTCATGCAGTAGATAATATCCATATTGAAAATAATGCATAGAATCTTCAAGATTCATATCTACGCCAATGCCCATTTTCAACATCATACCAACCTTATAAAGACATTCTCTTTGAAAAACCATCGCACCTTTTAAATACGTTTGAAAAGCTTCAGAATAGTCTCGCTTTTTTTCTAATAAAAGTCCCTGATAAAGATAAGCTTCTTTTTCCTGACTTTGCATTAAATATTGCATGGCCTTTTGATCATCCTGAGGAAGATAGTGCCCATACATATAAAACAGACCTAATCTTAAGGAAGACAAACTATCTGGATTTTCCTGATAATAGTGAATAGCCTGTAAAACATCTCTTTCTACACCATTGCCATATTCATACATAGAGCCTAAATAATAACAGGTTTCTTTATATCCCTGCTGATATAAATAAGAAAAAATCTCAAAAGCTTTTTCATAATCCTGTTTAACTCCAAAACCTAAAAAATAAGACCTTGCTAAAACAAAGAGATGAGAATAACGATTGTCCTGATACGCTTTTTCTAAAAACTCTTCAATATCAGGAATCTCAAAATAATAGCCAATCTGTTCAATCAAAACTGAAAAAACACTCGCCATAAATAAAGCTTCTTCTTCACTTAAAGAAGCATATTCACATAAATATCTCACATATCTTGATATTTCAAGATCTTCATCAAAAATCATGGCATCAAAGACACCTAATTTCATTCCCAAAACAACCAAATAACATTCATCCATCATGGATGGGGCTGCATCATTTAAAACTTCTTCAAAATGATCAATCTGAAATCTTAATGAATCCCCATATTGATTAAAGACATCTATGACTTTTTCGATAATCTCAATATTCATTTAATTTGTCTGATTAATCTGACGAATTGATTCCAATTCTTTTTGCGCATTTGCCTTTAATGATTGAAAATGTGCTTTATCATAATCAGCACCCTGATCAATAAAACCAATCAATTCATCATATTTTTCTACAATCACTGCATATAAAGATTCTTTAATCACATAATCCAATTCATTTTGAGCCTGTTGTGTCAGTTGATTAATAGACTTATATTGTTCTTTAAACATTGCATTATAATCAACAGTTTCTTTTTTCTTCTTTGAAAATAATCCCATGTTCTATCCTCCTTTTAACATCCTTAACAATATTCTACTTTATTTCATAAAAAAATAAAGACTTTTTTATTTTCATCCTTCTGATAAAAAAGTTCAAACATTCTCACTTATTCTTTTTTTCCTTGAACTTTCTTTTCAAAATCACATCAACAATTTATCTTTAAAGTGATTTATGGTATAACCAAATTGAGGTGAAAAACATGGACAATTTATTACAATTAGAAAATGATTTAACATTTTCCTCATTTAATCATGAAGATGCCTATCTATTAGGTCAAATATTAGTTCAAAAAATACAAAAACAAAAATTAAAAAACATTCGTATGCGCATTGTTTTAAACCATGATATTGTCTTTCAATATTTAATGGAAGGAAAACATGGTGATGAATGGCTTAATCGTAAACAAAAAACTGTTGAAACATTTCAACATTCATCCTATTATATCTGGTCTTGCAATGAACAGACACATCAATATGATGGCTATACAAAAGATTCAACTTATGCCATTTGTGGTGGTGGTTTTCCAATCATTGTACAAAATGAAATCATTGGCTGTGCTATTGTTTCAGGGCTCGCTCATGATGAAGATCATCAGATTCTTGTAGAGGCATTATATGAGTTGAAAAAACACAAAGAAGAAAAGGAGGACACTTTATGAAATTAGGAATATTAGGAACTGGTATGATTGTGAAAGATTTATTAACAACATATCAGCAATTCAACATTGAAAAAACTTATCTTTTAGGAACAGAGGCTACAAAAGATGAAACAGAAGAATTA
This sequence comes from uncultured Massilimicrobiota sp., assembly GCA_944325245.1. Classification (GTDB taxonomy): domain Bacteria; phylum Bacillota_I; class Bacilli_A; order Erysipelotrichales; family Coprobacillaceae; genus Allocoprobacillus. The sequence continues at coordinate 17,012 of CALUZM010000044.1, forward strand.
TGTCAGAAATATCATTTAGATCAAACTTTCTATGATTATGATGTTCTTTTAGACAGTGATATTGATACAGTTTATGTTGCTTTACCTAATCATCTGCATTATAGTTTTGCGAAAAAAGCAATCTTAAAAAACAAACATGTCATTATTGAAAAACCAATCTGCGCCAATGCTGAAGAATTAACAGATTTAATCAAATTAGGTAATGAACATCATGTTATTCTTTTAGAAGCAATGAATATTCATTATTTACCAGCCTATCTTTCATTAAAAACAAATCTTCAAAAAATTGGACAAATCAAAATTCTCAATTTTAATTACAGCCAATATTCATCACGTTACAATGCCTTTAAAGAAGGAAATATTCTTCCTGCTTTTGATTATCATAAAGCTGGTGGTGCCTTAATGGATTTAAATGTTTATAATCTCCATGCCATTATAGGTTTGTTTGGAAAACCACAACAGCAGCATTATTTTGCAAATATTGAAAAAGACATTGATACAAGTGGAATCATGGTTTTAGAATATCCAAATTTCAAAGGTATATCTATTGGTGCAAAAGATTGTAAAGCTCCTATCACTTCTACGATTCAAGGAGATAAAGGTGTGATTGTTTTCAATAAACCAATGAATCAGATTTTTGAATATACCCTTATTGATAATGATGGTCATCAAACACAATATGAATTTTCTCAAGATCATCATCGTTTATATTATGAGTTTATGGAATTTCAAAGAATCATTGATGAAAAAGACTACAACAAAGCTGAAAAGATGTTAAAATTAAGTTTAGATGTTGCGACAGTTATGGAAAATGGTAGAAAACAGGAAGGAGTTGTTTTTGACAATGATCGACAATAAATTAGTGTTAGGTTATATTGGTAATGGAAAGAGTGCTAACCGTTATCATATCCCATTTGTTTTAACAAGACAAAATCATTTCAAAATTAAAAAAATCTTTGATATTCATGTTCGTCATGATATATGGAAAGCCATTGATGGTGTTGAATATTGTGAAGACGTCAATGAATTACTACAAGATCCTGATATTGATATGATTGTCATTTGTACAACACATCATTATCATTACAATTATGCAAAAATGGTTCTTGAAGCTGGAAAACATTGTTTGGTTGAAAAACCATTTATGGAAAATTCAAAACAAGCCAAAGAAATCTTTGACTTGGCTAATCAAAAAGGATTATATTGTTCTGCTTATCAAAACAGAAGATATGACAGTGATTTTTTAACAGTTCAAAAAGTCATTGAAAGTGGAAAATTAGGTGATTTATTAGAATTAGAGATGCATTTTGATTATTATCGCCCTGAAGTTCCTGAAAATGTCCGTGAGTTTGATCCTGCTCATTCATATCTTTATGGACATGGTTGTCATACTTTAGATCAGGTCATTTCTTATTTTGGTAAACCTGATGAAATTCATTATGATGTTAGACAACTGTTAGGTGATGGAAGAATGAACGATTATTTTGATTTGGATTTGTATTATGGAACATTGAAAGTTTCTGTGAAATCAAGCTATTTTAGAATCAAAGAAAGACCTAGTTTCATTGTCTATGGTAAAAAAGGAATGTTTGTAAAAGCGACAAAAGATCGTCAGGAAGAACATTTAAAACTATTTTATATGCCAGGTCATGAAGACTTTGGAAAAGATACGCCAGCTCACTATGGTGTACTCACATATATTGATGAAAATGGACAATATCATGAAGAAAAAGTTCCTACTGTACAAGGTGATTATGCAAGAGTTTATGATGGAATTTATGACTGTATTGTCAATAAGCAACCACAAATTATTACTCATGAACAAACACTCTTACAAATGGAAATCTTAGAAACAGGTGTTCAAAATCTTAAATAAAAAAAATTCTCCTTTAAGTTATATGAAAACTTAAAGGATTTTTTCTATATGAAATATGCTTTAAGCAAATATTGTGTTATAATATATATGAAAATTGTATCATAAAAAAGAAATTTCTCTTCTTTT
>CALUZM010000045.1 GCA_944325245.1 uncultured Massilimicrobiota sp.
ATTCGCTTAGCTCTCTTACTCCACCTTCTGCTATTCTTTCTCCTAACATATAACCTTTAATATCATTTTCTTTGTTGTACTTTTCTAAAGGCTTTTTCTTCAAAATAAAGCAACAACTATCACTTACTTTAATATCAAAATCTGGATGAATCATATGCAAATCTTTATTTGCAATTTTTGCTTTTATAACTTTTTTATTTTTTCCTAATAGATTTAACATTGTGTTTTTTGATGTATTTCCTTTTTGATACCTTGATAAAAATTGACTTTTGATTTTGCTTTTCATTGGCTTTCCTTTATTATTAATAATCCAAGAAAACGTTTTTTCAGGTCTTATAATTTCAACATTTTTATACCAATTATTTTTTACCCATATTACAAAATCTTTTGTTGCTCCTAGTTCTATACCAGTATCACAAAATACAGCCGGTATACAATTTTTAGGAATTGTTAATATATCTTCACACATTTTTATTAACGCTAATATTACAGTGCTATCCTTTCCACCACTAAAGCTTAAATAACATTTTCCATTGGTCTGGAAATACAAATCTTCTATACGATGCATTGCATTTGTGATTTTTATTTCTAAGTAATCATTCATAATTTATTTCCTTCGACATCACTAATATCTACAAAGTTATATTTACATTTGAAATCATTAACATTCTAATCATCCCTTTCATTCTTTCTTATTTGTTTTCTTTTCAAAAAACAGTTGCTTATTTTTTATAAAATTGACAGGTATCTTATATGTAAAATTGTTTCTATTCTTAGCAATATCTATGATTACATTTGTACAGAATTCAAAATCTGTTTGTTTATCGTCACTTTCATATAGCAAAATGACATGTGTACTTGAATTTTCAATTTCACCACTATCCTTTAAACTATGTAACGTTATCTTTCCATTCCTTAAAGAACTTCTATCGCACTGGCTTGCTATAAATACGAGTACCTTATAACGTCTGCACAACTTCCTCAACTGTTTCATGATGTATGTGACTCGTTCATAGTTTGTTTTATTGAAATTCCTGTTTTCAAGACCAATCAATCCTAGATGATCAATAAAAACAATATTCTTTTTATCTTTTTTTAGATGGCTTATTATTGAAGCCTGCATTCTTTCCCACATTGATGAATCATTGTAAATATAGTAATTCGAAGATGAATATTTTTTAACGGACTTTTGAATAGTTTCTTTTTCTTTTATTTTTTGCAGATCAATAATTTTTTCCTTCGAATCAATCGCAATAAGTCTTTTAATGACCTGTTCATCATTGATTTCAAGATTGTAATACTGACAATAATTGCTCTGATCAGCAAGACATTCATTAAAGACATTTAAAAGAAATGCTGATTTTCCAAAACCTGGAGGTCCTGCAACAGTGATAAGATCATCTTCCAATAACCTTAGAACTTTTTCTGTTCTTTCAAATTTTCCAAGTCTTATATACTTCTCTTTTTTCGTAAGAATATTGACTATTTCCTTTTCATTTGGATGCTCTTTTGTACTTATTGGCTTTATATCATCAATCTTATCAAATTCTTTCTTATAGCTTTCATAGTCAATTTCACGTTTTGACAGCTTTAAATTAAGTGCATCAAGAAGCACGGTTTTATGATGATTGATTATCTTCAACTCATCATTTTTAAAAACACTCATATATGCGTTGCTGAACATAAATGACTGATGAATCATTAAAAGTAAATCCATATCTTCAAAACCTTTCTCAAGAAAACTAACAGGATCAAACTGTTTTGTTTCACTTATGATTTCAAAGATCTTTCCAAAAGTTTTGTTTTCAAAGAAATCATGCTTAACTATCGTATAGTTGATAAGCTCTGGATGATTGAGAAGAATGCTCAAAAACTCTCTTTCCACATCATTCATCTTCATCACCAAAACCAAATATTTCATCAGCGATAGCATTCATATCGTTAGTATTTGAATCATCTGATGATTCATCAACTTCATCAAGCCATCTTTCTCCGTTCAACCACGTTGTTGGATGAGGAATATATTTACCACCTTCATTTTGCCATTCTACTGACTTCATCTGTTTTTTTAATCCACGCATAATTGCATTAAACGTATTTTCATCTTTGCATATCCTAAAGAATTTATCTTTAGCTTTTTTCTTGTTTACCTTTCGTGGATATAATTTCCAGAATTTATCAAACCATTGTGCATGCAAATGCACATATATATTTTCATTTACATTTACATTATCATTTACATTAGGTTTATGTTTGGTTTTGCTTTGGTTTTCTTTTGGTTTATTTTCGGTTTTAGGTCTACCACCTTTTGACCCATTTTTATATCTTTTTAAGTTTGCATTTATCTGTGGTTTTATCAGTTTAAAGATAGTGCTAGAGATGCCATTTAATTCTATTTCATTTCCATTCAATGCAAGTTCGCATATAGCACACAAAAGATTTGATTGTTCTTTTTTATCCAAATCTTTAATTGCTTCATAGAAACTTCGATAGAACACGAAGCTATCTCTTTCTATCTTCTCTTTTTCATTCATTTTTAACCTCCTAAAACTTCATATTTTCAAGCTGCTTTCTAAGTTCCTCACGGGTTCTCTTAGAATATATATTTGTTGTTTCAAGTGATGCATGACCAAGAATGTCTTTAAGATTTAGCTGATTGCCACCATTTTCAAGATAAGTGATTGAAAAGAAATGTCGAAATGCATGAGCATATATCAACGATTTTTTAACTCGTGCAGCTCCTGCAATTCTTTTCAATCTTCTAAAAATTGTGCTTCTATGTAACATCTTTGTATGATCAACTGGAGAACGAAAGATAAATCCTGAACTTATCTCATTTTCATCGCAGTATTTCAAAAGTTCTCTACGCAGGTCCTGTCTAATGATAATATCTCTTGTTTTTCCCTTGTTTCTTACCTGTATATACATACTCTTTTTGACTTTTTCATATGTAAAGAATTTAAGTTCTTCACTTCTAATTCCAGTCATGGCAAGAACTTTCATCAACAAGTACATATCGTCCATGCCTAATTTTTTAGCATATCTCAGCAATCTTTTATAATCAGATTTATCCATTATTTCATCAACAGTTGAATTCACTGTTGTCTTTATTTTTTTGACTTTCAATTCGTCAAGATTGCAGTAATGTAAAAACTTATTAACATAGACTATGATGGTATTGATTGATGAAGCCGAATATTCAAGAACATTCATCAGATAGTCTTTGAAATCAATGACATCATCTTTTGTGATGTCACTATCATGATCAATAAAATTAATGAAAACATTAGCATATCTTTTATACGCATCAATAGAATTCTTTGCCTTTTCATCATATTTCAAATCTGTTACATAGTTTTTTAAACAAATCTTAAGATCATTCCTGTTCACTTAATCACCTCGCTTCACTTTAAATAATCATCCAGTGACATCTGCTTATCTTTTTTGGGTTTAATTAGATAAATTAAAAATCCATCATCTTTCTTTAATTTTTCAATGCATTCGTCACATAATATATAATTTCTATACCCTCTGCACTTCTTGGGCTTATGGCATAGGTCACATCTATCAAGATACATTTTCCAGATATTCAATAATCAGTGATATAATCAAGAGTATGAAGACAATGACCCATGACCAGAACACCCAATTATTTTCTTTTTGCCTTGTCATATTTTTTCTTTTCATATACAAACATCTTTTCTAGTACAAGTCCTAAAAATACAACAATGCTAAAAATGACAATTAATGCAGAAGTGTTAGAAGTATTTAAACCGATAACAGATAAGACAATTATCAAAAACAGAGTAACAAATATCTTAAGCATTCAAATCACCTACAAAGTCGCCATAGATATGTTCAATATGGTGCACATCACTAAAATTCACCCAAACAGCCTCATGCTTTTCATGAAGATAACAGATTTCACACATCTTGCTTTCACTATCAATAGCAGATATATATGCTGTAATATGTTTGCCTGCACCTAAAAACTCACTGATAAACACGTGTACAACCTCATTCAATTGAAAATCATCTTTCTGATTACATTGACAGCAGCATTCATGAATTTCAATATCTTTAAATTCAATAATATTAATATGATGCTGTTCATACATATCATCAATATAATCATCACATAATCTAATCAGAGTATTGTTTTCAACTTCAAGATAATATTCAGTATCCAGCACTGTCACAAGATTTGTAATAACTCCTGTATCAATGCCTTCTTTTTTTAATTTTCCACATAACTTTAATGCCTCTGAATAACTGCAATAAACAACCAAATCCTTTTCTATAAAATCCTTAATTGTATACATTATCCAATTCCTCCTCTTTTACATTCTTCAATCAAATGATCTATTTCTGCATGTATAATTCCACATTTCGTTGCATAACTGATTTCATCAAATTCTTCTAGCCATTTATAACATTGCCTCAATTCATTTTCAGGCATATTTATAATGTTTCTTATCCTATTTAAATTATTAATTAATGATTGCTTTTCTTTCTTATTCATAAACTTACACTCCTTGATTTTTAATGTGTAAATCGCTATAATATAAAAGAGTTATTTTTAGCGATTTAACTTATCTTTAGTCGATGCTGCAACATCGGCTTTTTCTTTTGCTTGTAATACTTTTGACATAAACAAGCTACATGATTTTTCTAGACTCTCTTTTCCTGGAAGACAATCAAAATGAACATTTACTATACCTTTTTCAAATTTAAAACTTTTCGTTTCCATATGACCCCCTTCTACAAATTATGTTTTTAACCGATAGAAAAGAATAAATTATTTGCTATAATTAAATATAGAAAGCGAGGTGAATAATTTTGAATAAAATAACTTGGAATGATTTAAAATATTTTAATTCATGGGATAATTTATATAACTCAAAATTAACATGGCAGGATTTAAACAAAGACTGTTCAGAATTACTAAATCTAATTATTGATAACAATTTACCAATTCCTCCAAAGTTCTTAGATAGAATAGAAGAAATTTATAATTTGTCTATTCTTGCATATGACAAACATTCCCCTGACAAAGGCCATATTAAAGAAGATAAGACAATTATTGATAAAATTAAAACTATTGGAATTGTTATTACAATCCTTGCAGAAATTATAAATATTTCAAACTCTACATTAGAATTGATTGATAAAATCAAAAATGATAAAGAGCAGATTGAAACACAGATAAACGAAATCAATATTGATTTACATCTATATTTTCAAGATAGCAAAAATTCAAATACAGCTAATATCAAGGAACATAGCAAGTCAAATAACAATAAAGATTGAATAAGCCAAATTTTCTTGCAAAGTATATTTAAATATTCAATTGTTTCATATATTCCAGCATTACAAGATATAGCTTTGTCTATATCTTTTTTTGTATTGACATAGATTTTATATAAAATAAATGCAACGATTAAAATAATCATACTTAAAACACAGATAATTAATATTGTCATTTCATCACCCTTTCTTAAATATTAATTCAAAGCTTAAACTTTATTAAAAAATATAAAATGATCCATCCAATAACAACTGTTAAAAACCAAATCAAATAATATTCACTATAATTCATATTTTTGTTTTCTCATAAACCGTCCTTTCTTAAATATTAATTCAGCTACACATTAAATAAGTTTTTTACCACAATTGGTGCAATACTTGGAATGTTCATATCTAATCAAATGATTACAATATGGACATTTTTCTTTTTTTGTATTTCTCTTTGGAATCTTCATCTTTCTTCCATTTTCATCTACAATGATTTCGTATTTCATATAAAACTCCTTATTTTTTGAATATACGTAAACGTAAGTTATTCATCAAAAAAAATTTCATCTACTTCTTTTGATGTTAAGTTTAATATTTTTCTTAAAACCTGTATTTCCCTTCTATAGAAATCACTTTCTCCAATTTTCTTACGATAAAAAGTTGCTGGATCAACACCTATTTTTTTTGAAGCAGTTTCTACACTTATTCCAGCTTCTTTCATCTTCATCTCTAAAAGATAATAGTTCAATCAACTCACCACCTTTCGTTTACGTAAGTATAATAACACTTGCATAAACGCAAGTCAATGCATTTATGCAAGTTTTTCGTTAAAATACAATATTTATTGCATTTATGCAAGATATGAATTATAATACATTTGAAAGTAAGGTGAAATTATTAATATGGATATTAAAAATATATTACGTCAAAAAAGAAAAGAACTAAATTTAACCATGAAACAAGTTGCTGATGCTTGTGGTGTAAGTGAAGCTACTGTTTCAAGATGGGAAAGTGGGGATATTGGTGATATGAAAAGAAGCAGGATATCTGCATTATCTAAAATTTTACATATATCTCCTTCTATAATTGTTGGCTTTGAACAGGAAGAACATATGTATAAATCTATTGGAATGGATATTATGCGTGTTCCTTTATATGATAAATTATGTTGTGGTAATGGTGGATTTGTTGACGATAACATTATAGAAATGATTCCAATACCTTCAAAAGGTTTAAATAAACAAAAAGAATATTTTTGCCAATATGCTGAAGGCGAAAGTATGAAAGATGCAGGAATAAATGATGGTGATCTACTTGTCTTTGAGAAAACAGATAAAGTAGATTATGGCGTTATAGGTTGCTTTTGTACAGAGGACAATGTAGCAACATGTAAAAAACTTACAGAAATGAATGGCATCATGATGTTACAACCAATGAACAGCGATTTTGATGCGATTCCTATTGATCCATTAAACAATAATATTCGTTGTATTGGTAAATTGAAAAAAGTCATTAAAGACTTTGATTGGGAGGATTAAATAATGGCTATAAGTATTTTTGATTTAGAAAAAAGAACTAATCTAAAAAATGAAACCATTAAATTACATAAATATTTATCAAGAACAAAATTTGAGGATTATAATGAATATTATGGAAATTTTTACAGAATGGCTAATAGTTGCATTGAATTATGGCCAGATAGGTACACTGCAACAAACGTAAATGATTTTTTTGACCAATATGGAATTTCATTTGAAGTTCAAAATTTCACTAATATTGAATGTCTGTATTATTTACAGTTTATCATGAACTTCATTATATGGATTAAAAAGGAATATGAAAAGGAACCATGTAATCCGTATGAACCTTATTATGGGTATAATGAACCTAATTCTTTTTATAACTTATTAATAAATAATGAACAGTATTTTAAAACAATATTAGAAAATATAAATCATATTGCGGAGTTGTGTAATTATAATATTGAAGAGATAAATGATCATTATACTTTTATTAAACGTGATGCTGATGTTGACAGCGTTTTACCGATTCTTGAAAATGAAGATGATTTGAGAATTGCTTTGCTTGAATATAATGATTTTAGAATAGAGAATAATAAAGAAGAAAAGAAAATCATTTTGAAAAAGATTGGTGATTATCTAGAGTCACGTCGAAAAGAATTTTCTTCATTGAATAAATCACTAACTGATGATGTATTCTTTATGTTGAATAACTTTTATATCAGACATAATAATGATAAGAACATTAAATTTGATACAGATGAAGAATATATATCATGGTACGATAATTTATTTATGATGATGATTCAATTGATAAGAACTAAAAATATTAAAGAAATTCAAAATATGTTAAAAGAATTCAAAAAATAAACTATGGAGGTTAAAATGAATATTAAACAATTAAGAGATAAATATGGTAGTGAGTGCATTGGTCAAGTTATAAGAATATTAAGTGATAAGGAAATAATTATCAACGTTGGAAAAGCATTCCTAAATGTAGGAGATACAATAAGTGTTTACGAAGTTGGTGAAGAAATATTTGATTTAGATCATACATCTTTGGGTTATTTTGAACATGTAAAGAATACATTAGAGGTTGTTTATGTTACACCTAAGTTTTCTATATGTCAAAATATAGAATCTACTATCGAATCACCATTGAATATTTTATCAGCATTTTCACCAGTTACTAAAAAGGAAACTTTATGTTTAGATGTAAACCAAAGTGATTTAAGCCCATTGCAAAGTAAATTTACTAATACAATAAAAATCGGTGACCCAGTAAAGAAAAGTGATTGAAAAAAAATAAGTAATATGTTATGATGTGAAGGAACAGAGAAATCACAGCACAATGTGGTTAATAAATGCTCCTTCCTGTGGAAAGGAGTTTTTATTTTGGATGCAACAGAAGAAATGATCGTAGATAAACCCTTTAAAGATTATGATGATTTAATCGAAATTCTAAAAAGCAGAAATGTTATAATTAATAATGAAGAATTTGCAAAACAATGTTTATCTGACATATCTTATTATTCTATAATAAATGGCTGCAAAAAATTTTATACATTGGATAATGATATATTTGTTCACCCAGTTAACTTTGAAGAATTATATTTGTTGTACATGATAGAAAATACCCTTAATGGAATATTGTTAAAAAACATTCTACATATTGAAAAATCTTTAAAATCAAAGTTATCTTATATAATTTCCAAAAATTATGGGGTGATTACAGATTTAGAAGATACAACAAATATGAATCCAAATGATTATTTATGTCGTTATAACTACCAAAATAATAGAAATCGTAACAATACATTATTAGATATAAAACGAAGTATTAGTAACACCAGAAATGCTAGTATAAATTACTATAAAACACACCATAATCATTTACCATGTTGGATATTGATAAATGGTATATATTTTGGACAGGCTATACAATTATATCAAATCTTAAATTCCGATGAAAAAAATTACATATGTAATGAATTAGTAGATTGTAATCAAATGTCATTAGATGAAAAAAAGGCCTTTTTGACCAACTCATTAGATGTATTAAGAGAATACAGAAATAATCTAGCTCATGGCCATACAATATTTTCAAACACAATAAAATCATATATAAGTTTTACCTCAGCTAAAAAAATTTCAAATAATAACATTACACGATTACAATACAACAATGGGCTTTGTAAAAATGATACCTTTTGCGTTGTCATGATCATCTGTACTTTAACCAGAGGATTACAAAAGGAAAACTTTATTCAAGAATTAATTAGTTTCTGTAGCAATATGAATAAGTATACATTTGATTCAAAAAGTTTTTATGATGTTTTTTCATTTCCACACAACATTATTGATATACTAAAAAATAAATCAATTACTTCTATCTAAAAACTCCTCTGCTACCAACAGAGGAGTAGAAAATAATTAAAAAAAGTCTACTGCTACCAACAGTAAACTTTTCGAGGTACTACCAATACCTCATCTCAAAATAAAAGTAACTCGCTAAAGTCCTTTTACGTACAATATTTTAGCATGAAATCACTTTTTGTACAAGAAAGGATTGCATAACCATACAATATATAAGGAGTGATTTTTATGTATGCGGATAATTATCTGATGTATTTAAGAAAATCAAGAGCAGATGATCCAAGCGAAACAATTGAAGAAGTATTAAAGAAACATTATGAAATATTACAAAGATATGCTTACGACAAATTTGGTGAGTATATAAAAGAAAGTAATATTTATAGAGAAGTTGTATCTGGTGAAACTATTGATGAACGTCCTGAAATAAATAAAATTCTAAAACGAATGGAAAGTCCTGATATTTTAGGTGTTCTTGTTGTAGATCCACAACGTTTGACTCGTGGGGATCTAATTGATTGTGGGACAATTATTAATGCATTTAAATACTCAAACACCTTAATAATAACACCCATTAAAACATTTGATTTGAGTTTCAATAATGATGGTCCTAACTATGATGAAAAAATGCTTAAAATGGAATTAGGTAATGGTAGTGAATATCTTGAATACACGAAAATGATTATGAATCGTGGTCGAAATTTAAGCACTTCAAAGGGAAATTATATTGGATCAGTTGCTCCTTATGGATATAAAAGAATATTCATTGATAAACAACCCACTTTGGATTTTGAACCAACAGAATCTAAAGCAGTCATATTGATATATGATTTATATTTACAGGGATACGGATATAATAAAATTGCGACAACATTGGATATGCATGGATATAAACCACGACATAATAAAAATTGGAGTTCAAGTGTTGTTAAAGACATTTTATCTAATCCAATTTATACTGGATATATAGCAAAAGGAAGAAAAAAAGAAATTAGGATGTTAAAAGATGGGAAAATGATTAAAACAAGACCTCGAAATAAAAACTATGAATTAATAAAAGGAAAACATCCTGCAATTATAAGCCAAGAAACATTTGATGCAGCTCAGAACAAAATGGGTAAGAATCCTCGTGTTAATAGCAGACATAAAATGATCAATCCCCTATCTTCTTTATTGTTTTGTAAAACATGTGGTAAAGCAATCATTTATAGAGAATATAAAAGAAAAGATGGAACTATGAAAAATCTACCACGATATTTATGTGGCAATCAAAAGAACTGTCATACAAAATCATCCAGATTCATTGACGTTTATGAATTACTTATTAATACTTTAGATAAAATAGTCATTGATTTTGAATTTAAAGCTACCAATGATAATACAAAATATATAAATGAATATAACAATATGCTTAAGAATATACAAAAGGAATTAGATGATATAGAAGAAAAACAAAACGAACTTTATGATTTACTTGAGAGCAAAATATACAGTCGTGATATATTTGTAAAAAGAAATGATAAATTAGCAATTCAAAGAAATGAAGTGAAACAAAGATATGATGATTTACTTAAGAATTCGCCCTCTAAGACCGATTATAAAGAAAAGGCATTACAATTCAAAGATGTTATTAATGCTCTTAAGGATGAAGATATAGAATCTATAGATAAAAATAATCTATTAAAATCAATTATAAAAAGAATTGAGTATTCTTATGTTGATGGAAAAATAATTTTAGATGTTATTTTACTATAGCTTATACTTACATCATAAAGGTACGTAAGAATTAGGTCATATGGAAATGGTTTCAACAATGGTATATCAATTGACACAGGGTGCAACAATGGAAGAAATTAAAGCAGCAGGTCTGCAATCTTATTATACAGAACATGGTTGCTCGTTATTTCCAAATGATGCAAATGGAGTTCCATTTAATACTGTCGCTATTGCTTCAACAGGTGATCCTGTTGCCGATTTAGCTGAAGATTGTGCAGCAGAACAAAAAGCCAGAGCCATTTATGAAAATTTAATGAATCAGACACAAGATCCTGATCTTTTAGCACCATTGTCTTTTTTAAGACAAAGAGAAATCGTTCACTATCAAAGATTTAAGGAACTTTATGAAGAATATGTAGAAAAATATTATCAACCTGATTTAAAATAAAAATATCTGTTTTATTTCATTGAACGATAATAATAAATTGAACTTCTCGTTTCAACTATAACAAAAATGGGTGTATTTTCATACACTCATTTTTTAGGATATTCAATATATTTATTTAGCAACAGTATAAGCAATAAATAAACCAATAACTGCAACAATTGTTGTAAACAAATCTCCAACAAATAAAGATTGAATGCTCGATGACAGGATAGATAAAATAGATACATATTCTAAACCTATTCCCATTTCATGGAGAGGTAAATATATCATTGTCATTTCTCCAACGATATAACATACAAATGTACAAACAACACTTAAGATAGCCATTTGTGAAGAATGAATTTGTGATATTTTATTAATAGCACCAGCAACAGCCAAAGCACAAACAATATAAAAAAGAGATGAAGTGATATGTAATGCGTAAATAACCAAACCTAAAACAACACCACATATAATTGACACCAACAATCCAAAACCAATCACTTTCATCCATTGTGATGAGTCTAAAAACTGATCATTATTTGATCGAAAATATTTTTTTGCTTCTTGTCTTTCTTTATATTCTTTATATTTATTTTGAAATGACATATTTTTCCTCCTCTATCAATGAATAAGATGTTCCTTTTGCTTAAAACATAACAAGATATATGTACATACAAAACCACCAATCAGTCCTGCCAAATGTCCTGAAAGAGAAATAGATGGAATGATAAAAGATATAACTAACATTAAAATAAGATTTGGTGCCAATTGCTTAAATATATCCATATAAATATAACGATAATACAATGCTAAAGCTGCAAGTGCCCCTATCAATCCAAAAATCACTCCACTGATACCACCACTCACAACATTTGCTTCATATCCTGTTAATAAGTAAAACAGATATGGCAATCCCGTTGTTGATAAAGTACTGGCAACGATTAAAATAATATATTTTTTTAATCCCAGTGAATTTTCAATAAAAGCACCTATCCCATAAAGAGAATAGCAGTTAACAGCCAAATGCAAAATACCAAAATGAATAAAATTTGCACTTATCAAACGAAAATATTCATGTGTTAGCTGAATATATACAGGATTATAACCTCCAAATAATAGCCCTTCATATGCATTCATTTCCTCACCAAACATAAAAAATGATAAGACATAAATGCCTATGCAAGCACATATCAGTATAATTGTAACAGGAGATCTTTTATATTTTCTAAAAAAATCATTTATCATATTATTCATCCAAGAACTCAAAAATAGACATCTGATCTATGAGTATCTCTTCTTCCTCCTTAACAACTTCATTTTTTTCTATAATTTGATCAAGCGTCAATAACGATAAAATATCTTCATAAGTTATTTTTATAGCTCCCATCTCTAATAAACGTATATTTCCACCATAATGATTATCATCTAATACCATTTGTTTTGTCCAATGATAATGAAAGTTTTGAATTGTTGTAAACCATACAGCACCACTGTTAATATGCGTAGCTGTAATAATTTGAACATCACAAAGACCACAAACATAAATATTACGATCTAAAGCATTTGTAACATTAAAATAAGCGAACGGATCAACTGCGCTTATTAACAATAAACGTCCATCTTTAATATATTTTGAAAAAGATTTTTTCTTATCAAACATATGATCACTGACAAAACAAATAGCTTTACCACCTAAATTCAAAAAAGTTTTTAAAGCATAAGCATCTGTTCCTTTTGTTCCATTAGCAACAAGAACTTTTTCTTCATCATATATTTTCGTTACGATATTTTTCGTATAAACATTTAAACGTTTTTCAAGTTCCTGAGGACCTACAACTGATACCATATGATGATCTGTGATACCCATATCACCAACATAATATAAAAATAACGGTGCTCTTTTCTTTAGAGACATTAATAAAACTTTTGGATAATTATCTTCATATTTCGTTGTAATAGAAATACCCTCATTTTCTAAATTTGCTAAAGCAAATAAAAGTTCATTGACATTCGCTAAACGTGCAATCATTTTATAAGCAATATATTCATCTATTCCTAAAATATCAATCAACGTATCTTTATTCATTCCAAATAATTTAGATGGTGTTTTTTTAGAAGAACTTTTCAATTTACGTTCTATAATATACCATTCTTCCTGAGATAGAGGAGCTGTGTTATCAACAACTAAATCACCACAAAATAAAAGAACAGCTAAACTATCTAAATTTAATTGCACTCTCATCAAACCACCTGCACTTTTCAAATATTATATCATAGTTCTCAAGATACGTCGATAAAAAAAGGTATGATTTCATCATACCTTTAGTCAATACCCATTTTTTCTTTAACAGCAGCTTGTGCAGCAGCTAAACGTGCTAATGGTACACGGAATGGAGAACATGAAACATATGTTAAACCTAATTTATGGCAGAATTCAATAGTGCTTGCTTCACCACCATGTTCACCACAGATACCTAACTTAATGTCAGGACGTGTTTTCTTACCTTTTTCAATAGCGATTTTCATTAATTCTCCGACACCTTCCTGATCGACTTTAGCGAATGGGTCAGATTCGAAGATTTGTTTACTATAGTAATCACCTAAGAATTTAGCAGCATCATCACGGCTGAAACCATATGTCATCTGAGTTAAGTCATTTGTTCCAAAGCTAAAGAATTCAGCTTCTTGTGCAATCTTATCAGCAGTTAAAGCAGCTCTTGGAATTTCAATCATTGTACCAACTTTATATGGCAATTCAACACCAGCTTCTTTGATAATCTTATCTGCTGTATCACAAACAATTTTCTTAACATATTTTAATTCGTTAACATCTCCAACAAGTGGAATCATAATTTCAGGAACAACATTTTGTCCTTCTTTATTAACTGCAATAGCAGCTTCAATCACGGCTCTTGTTTGCATTTCAGCAATTTCAGGATAAGTAACAGCTAAACGACATCCTCTGTGTCCCATCATTGGGTTGAATTCTTTCAATGATTCAACACGAGCTTTTAATGCATCAAAAGTCATACCTAAACTTTCAGCAAGAGGTTTAATTTCTTCATCAGTATGAGGCAAGAATTCATGTAAAGGTGGATCCAAGAAACGAATTGTAACTGGATAAATTTCCATAGCTTTAAATAATTCTTTAAAGTCACTTCTTTGATATGGTAAGATTTTTTCAAGTGCTTCTCTTCTTGCTTCTTCTGTTTCTGCAGTAATCATACGTCTAAAGTTGAAAATTCTTTCTTCTTCAAAGAACATATGTTCTGTTCTACAAAGTCCAATACCTTCTGCACCAAATTTACGTGCCTGTAATGCATCACGAGGTGTATCAGCATTTGTACGAACTTCCAATGTACGTGCAGCATCAGCCCATTCCATAAATGTTTCAAAGTCACCACTGATTTCTGGTTCAACAGTTTTGATCTGTTCACCATAAACATTACCAGTACTTCCATCTAATGACATGTAATCACCTTCATGATATTGTTTACCATCAGGTGTTGTTAAAATTTTATTTTCTTCATCAATCTTTAATGAACCACATCCACAAACACAGCAAGTTCCCATACCTCTAGCAACAACTGCAGCATGTGAAGTCATTCCTCCACGGATTGTTAAAATACCATGAGCGATATTCATACCTTCAATATCTTCAGGTGAAGTTTCAAGACGAACTAATAAGATATCTTGAACCCCATTATTATGAGCTTCAATAACATCTTCAGCAGTAAAATAAATACGTCCTGTAGCTGCACCTGGTGAAGCAGCTAAACCAGTTGCCACAACTTGTGCACAACGTAATGATACATCATCAAAGTTTGGATGTAATAATTGATCAAGTTGTTTTGGTTCAACTTTTAATAAAGCTTCTTCTTTTGTAATCATACCTTCATGCACTAAGTCAACAGCAATTTTTAAAGCAGCAGCAGCAGTTCTCTTACCATTACGTGTTTGTAGCATGAATAATTTACCGTCTTCAATTGTAAATTCCATATCTTGCATATCTTTATAATGATCTTCAAGAATTTTATTGATTTTTACAAATTGATCATAACATTCAGGCATAACTTCTTTCAAAGTATCAATTGTTTGAGGTGTACGAATACCTGCAACAACGTCTTCACCTTGTGCATTCATTAAGTATTCACCATATAATTTCTTTTCACCAGTTGCTGGGTTTCTTGTAAACGCAACACCAGTTCCTGAAGTTTCACCACGGTTACCATAAACCATTTCCTGAACATTAACAGCAGTTCCCCAACTTGCAGGAATATCATTTAAACGTCTATATGTGATAGCACGATCATTATTCCAAGATCTAAATACAGCTTTGATTGCTTCCATCATTTGTACTTTTGGATCTTGAGGGAAATCTTCTCCAGCATGTTTTTTGTATTCACTTTTATAAATTTCTACAACTTCTTTTAAATCATCAGCTGTTAAATCAGTATCAAATTCAACGCCTTTTTCTTCTTTAACTTTATCGAACATATGTTCAAATGAGCTTTTAGGGAATCCCATAACAACATCAGCAAACATTTGAATAAAACGACGATAGCTGTCATATACGAAGCGTGGATTTTGTGTTGCTTCAGTAAATCCTTTAGCCACTTCATCATTCATACCTAAATTTAAAACTGTATCCATCATACCAGGCATAGAAGCTCTTGCTCCAGAACGTACAGAAACAAGTAATGGATTGTGTGCATCCCCCATAGTTTTTCCTGTAATTTTTTCAAGTTCTGCAAGTTTTTCATAAACCTGGTCTTCAATTTCTTTAGAAATCACTTTTCCGTCTTCATAATATCTAGTGCAGGCTTCAGTTGTGACTGTAAACCCTTGAGGTACTGGTAAACCAATATTTGTCATTTCAGCTAAGTTTGCCCCTTTACCACCAAGTAAGTTACGCATGTCTTTGTTTCCTTCACTAAATAAGTAGACATATTTTTTCATATAACTTCCTCCTTTGTTACTACTTTTTATATTATACACTATGTTAGTGCTTACATTCAATAAAAAAATGTTGTAATTTTAAAAAAGTGGAAATTCCTTTTGAGGACATTTCCACTTCATTTTTTAAATTCATTTGATTTTGACAATCTTTTTTATTCTTCTTCAGCAAACTCCAAACGAACACGTCTTCCTTTTATTTTTTGATTATAACAATAATCAATAACCTGTTTAGCTACATTTGGTTTTACATTTACAAAAGTAAATTTTCTTTTTAATGTAATATCACCTATATCTCTTTTTTGAATTTGACCAAAACGTACTAAAAAATCAATAATATCTTTGACACCAACTTTATCCATTGAACCAACACTCATAAATATACGCTGATAATCTTTATCTAATTCGCTTATATCCTGATAATCAAACCCTACTCTTTGCGAATAACACATAGCCAATAAAGCAGCTATGACATCATTTTTCATATGTCCAGGTATTTCCTTGACAATCTCTTGAAATGGCTTGATATTGTCTTTAAGAATGGTAGCTTGAACATCAAAAAGCAATTCCTTTACTTTCTGATCAAAAATATCTTCAATCGCAGGAACAGGTAATTTTTCAATATGACTATGCGTTCTTTTCTCAATCACTTTAAGGAAATTTTTCTCACGTGATGTCACAATAGAATAAGCTTCCCCTTTTCTATTTGCACGACCAGTTCTACCTATACGATGAACATATAATTCTTCATCTTGTGGTAATTCATAATTAATAACGTGTGAGATATTATCGACATCAATTCCTCTCGCTGCCACATCCGTTGCGACAAGATATTGAATGCTTCCACTTTTAAATCGTCTTAAAGTATTCATTCTTTGATTCTGAGATAAATCCCCATGCATAGCTTCTACATTATAATGCTTTTGTTGCATTGCTGCGACCACTTCATCAACAGAACGTTTTGTTTTACAGAAAATAATTGCATTTTCCATTTCACGCGAATCTAAAATACGACATAACACTTCAAATCGACGATTCATTTTTGTTTCAAAATAATACTGTGAAACAGTTGTTGCAGTCATTGTTTTTGATTTGATTTGAATATGCTGATAATTGTCTTTCATATAAAAACTAGCAATTTTCTTAATATCACTAGGCATCGTTGCTGAAAATAATGCAGTTTGCTTATCTTCAGGTGTAGCTTTTAATATGGTCTCAATATCATCAATAAACCCCATATTTAGCATTTCATCTGCCTCATCTAAAACCAGCCATTCAACATTATCTAACTTCAAAGCCTTACGACGCATTAAATCTAAAACACGACCTGGTGTTCCCACAACAATATTGGCTCCTTTTTTTAAGGCACGTATTTGTTTTTCGATTTCACTTCCACCATAGACGCTCACAATAGATAAATCCGTATATTTTCCAATACGCTTTAATTCTTCATCAATCTGTAACGCCAATTCTCGTGTAGGTGATAAAATCAATGCCTGTACATGATTGTTTTTCTTTTCAATACGTGATAATAATACACTTCCAAATGCCAAAGTCTTTCCTGTTCCCGTTTGAGCCTGTCCAATCATATCATGTCCATCTAATAAAACAGGTATCGCTTTTTCCTGAATTGGTGAAGGAATAACATATCCCATCATCTCAATCCCCTGTAAAACTGGTTTTGACAATCCTAAATCATAAAAAGTTATTTGCTTCATATAAACCTCTCTTTCATCTTCATTTGTTTACATTCACCTCTTACCCGACAAAATCGAGGCAAACGTCATGCAAATCTCTCAAAATAAAAGCCCGGAAAAGATTTCCAGGTCTTTCGTATTTCTTTTCTATGCGATAATACCATACTCTCAAATAAAACACAATATTTTCTTACACTTTCTTTTGATGCTTAAGAATATAAGGACGCACTTGAGCTAAAAAATAAAGTGAACCTGTAATAAAAACAACACCTTGATGTAAAAAAGCCTGATCAATGGCCTTATGCCAATCTTTTTCAATTTTCACAGGAAAATCTTCTGCCAACTTCTCAACTGTTTGTGCACGATAAAAATCAAATTCACAAACTGTGATATCATCTGTTAGTTGCAATAACAATTCAATCATTGCGTGTGTATCTTTATCTTTTAGAGCACTAAAAATAATTTTTATATGAGAATATTTTTTTGCTGATTGATAAAAGGCTTCCATGCCTTCTTTGTTGTGAGCGCCATCAATAATCATCAAAGGCTTTTCATTAACAATTTCAAAACGTCCAGCCCAGATTGCATTTTTTAAGCCT
>CALUZM010000046.1 GCA_944325245.1 uncultured Massilimicrobiota sp.
ATTAGTTCTCCTAAGTCTGTTTTATTAGCTTTTAATACAAGGTTTTCAATGGCATCTTTTAATGTCTTTTCTGCTTCTAGTACTTCTTTTTGAGTAGCATTTTCATTATCATAAACTTTTTGAGCAATGTTAAGTGCTTCATTCAATGCTTTGAAAGTTTCAGAAGTATAATCTTTGGAATTAATTCCTTTAGCTTTTTCGATTAATTTTCCTAATTCTGTTTTATCAGCTTTTAATACAAGGTTTTCAATGGCATCTTTTAATGCTTTTTCTGCTTCTTGCACTTCTTCTTGAGTGACATTTTCATTATCATAGACTTTTTGTGCATTGGACAATACTTCTTTAAACTGAGCATAGCTATTTGGTGTATATTCAGATTCTTTTAAAGTATGAGCTTTATCCAATTGCGTTTTTAAATATGTTTTATCAGCTTTATATTGCAATTGTTCATTAGCTGCTGTTAAAGCATCATAAGCTTCTTTAACTTCTTGTTCAGTGACTTCTTCTTTTTCTAATACAGCTTTTGCTGTATCTAAAGCTTTTTTAAATGCTTCAAAGCTTTTTGGTGTATATAATGCTTCATCAGTATCTTTGACTGCATCATATAAAATACGTAAATCTTCTTTTAAAGCTTTTCCATAAACTTCAAACTCCCATAATGAATATCCGTATTCACTTGATCTTTGTATTCCTTGCAGTTTAACATATCTGACCAATGTCAAATCTAAGTTAATATCGTCTATTCCACCATCACTATTACTTTCGTGATATAATTCAGAATAAGTTTGTCCATCTATTGAACCAAGAAGTTTATACTCTTTACCAAATGATGTTTCCCAATTTAAAACAACCTGATTAATATAATATATATCTTTTAAATCAATAATTATATATTCATCATCATTATAATCCGAAGACCAACGTGTATTTTTATCTCCATCTACTACAAAATCTTTTGATGTTCCATTGTCGTTTTTATCTGTTGAAGCTATTACTTCTTTATTCAAAGCAACATTTAATAAATCTTGATTTTCAATCTCCATAATTACTTGATCTTGTACAGAACTTCCATCTTTTGCTTTTGCAACAACTTTAACACTTCCATTTTCTTTTGCTGTTAACAATCCTTCATTGGTAATGATTGCTTTTGTAGTTTCAGTGTCATCTAAATTCCACACAGACCATTCAATATTTTGATTTGTTGCATTATTTGGATATATATTTGCAGTCATTTGTA
Organism: uncultured Massilimicrobiota sp.; assembly: GCA_944325245.1. Classification (GTDB taxonomy): domain Bacteria; phylum Bacillota_I; class Bacilli_A; order Erysipelotrichales; family Coprobacillaceae; genus Allocoprobacillus. Next base: position 1,238 of record CALUZM010000046.1, read on the forward strand.
CGTTTTGGTTTTTCTTAGTAATCTTGTTATTTTCTAATGGTGATTTTATTTCTATTTTTTCCACTGGAATTTTAGAAGCTTCTTTGCCATAAACTTCAAATTCAAATATTGAATAACCCCATTCTGCATTTGATGTTTTTGAAGAAATAATTCTTGCATAGTTTGCAACTACAGGTTCATTGAAATTATACATAACTTGTTGTGACTGATTATCTGTAATCACTTCCAAATCAATCCAATCAATATCATCATAATCAATATTAAACGGAGAATTAGAATATTGAATCTTATAATCGATAGGTTTTGCTGATTCAAAATTTAGTTTTGTACTAACAATTTCGTATGATTGATCAAAGCAAATAGTGAAGTGTGAGTCTTGTGGCGCTCCGGACACAGATCCCCAGCGTGTATCCATACTACCATCAACAGCATTTTCAGCTATATTAGTTGAATCTTCAGTTGTTGCAATCACCTTTTGATTTAAAGCTACATTCATTAAATCCTGATTCTTAATTATAATTTCTACTGTTTCTTTCAGGTTAGGATTAGTTGCTGAAGTTGCACTTACTTCTACTGTCCCATTTTTCAGCGGTATTACTTTTCCATCAGCCGTAATACGAGCAATATTATTTGTGGTTGCACCTTTATCATGAATTTCCCAAATAATTCTCTTGTCTTTAATATCTGTTGGTTCTAAATCGGCAATCATTTGTAATTCACTCGCTTTATCTAGAATTTCAAATGTTCCCGTTGCAGTTTTTAAACTTATATTTGTAGCAGGCAATGTATCTTTAACTTTGCCAAAAATTTCTAATTCTACTATTCCAGGTGTAAATGTTCCTGTTTCATATATATAAATTCTTATAAATTGAGCTTCCTTTTCTTCTTCAAAAACAATAGTGTCAGAATAATTTTTTCCTTTGTCATTAATAGAATTTTGACGTTCATAAACTTGTTCCCATTCGGAACCATTTTGAGACGTTTCAATTTTAAAATGCTTTGGTTGTGTTTCTTGATACCATAAAATATTTAATCCTGTCAATTGACTTATATGATTTAATTTTATTTCAAATTTTTGATTGGGATTAGTATGTTCAGATCTCCACATTGTAGATTGATTTAAGTCAATAGCATTTGTAGCGGGTTCTTTTTCACTATCTGCTCTTACAATTGATTGATATGATAAACTTACCATATTTTTTTCATTAACTTTTATTTTTTGCTTTAATAATAATCCATCTTCTAATAATGCTGTTACTGTTTGAGTTCCTTCTGAAATACCAATTAGTTTTCCTTTTTCATTTATTCCAAAAACATTATTGTTGTTTGAGTCTTCAATACTCCATTGTTTTACATTGACTACGTTATTGTCTTTATTTTTTACAGATAATTGAAGACTTTCACCTTTATCGACTTCAAAAGAACCATTTTCACTAATAATACTTAAATCACTCACTGTAATCTTTGCTTTAATTTCTTGATTGTTAACTTGTAATGTACCTTTTACATCTAGCGTTGCCCCTAAGACAAGTTGACTTTCATCAATTTCATCCCATTTCACATAAGTATAACCATAATATGTTTTTCCATTAATGACATATCGCACAGATATTGTATTAGGCAATTGGGGTTTAGTATTTGCAACAGTTTGTACTTGTATTGAATCATATGTTAAATTCCCGTCATAGACATGTACCGTTGCATTTACAGTCAAATCTGAAACAGATACTTTACCTAAAACTTTATAATCACCTGCTTTGTCTTTATTAACTTCTGTTAAATCCCATATAACATAAGCATCAAATTCTTCTGTGCCATTTGATACTTTAATTGACTCTGGAAGTGTTATTTCATTTCCTTTAAGTGTTGCATACTCTAAATTATCTTCTTTTAAAGTATATTGAGTATCTATATCTGAAAAAACCATTGGTTTTCCTTCATCAATTCGTATTCCGTTATTCATATAAGTAAAATCTATAACAGCACTTGCTGTGAAAGTCGAAGGTGCAACACCACTTACTTTATATTCATTAGGTTTACATTCTTCACTAAATTCTCCAGTCTTGATGACATGTCTTAAAATAACATTATTAAGTTTTTTCCACATATTTTCTAATTCTGGATAATTATGTTCTTTTTCGAATAAACCATATGCAATTTGACATCCATCACCGTATTTATAAAAATCAAATCCTAATAAATCTTCGTCTTCTTTATATACCTCTTTTATAAAAAAATCTACAACTTTATCCATTAAATCTTCTGGCAAATCAGCATTTAAGGCTGATACACTATAATTTACATATTCATTTTCTACTTTTCTATAATCATAATAATGTGTTTTCTTGTCAGTAAAATACCAGTTATATATTTTACCATCTTCTTGAAAGAACCATTCTCTCGCGTTTTCAGCCATAGTTTCTTTCATTTGTTCCCACATTGCAATATCTTCTGTTTGTCCAATTTCGTTGCAAATCTTTATAACATAATTAACATCACTATACCATTGCGTTACAAATGAAATATCTTTTTCATCATAAATATCATTTCCGCCCATAATCCATCTTGGATTATCTGCTCTCCATTTCAAATATGCTTTAAGTTTTGGATAAATGTCTTTTAATTCTTCAATTAATCCATCTTTTTGATCTTTATAATTTTCATAACAAACCCATACAGTATGAGCTTTTTGAGATGGTAAACTCTCACCACTTAATTTTCCACTACTAGGAATTGATTCAATAAATCCTAACATTGCATCCCAAGCAATTTCTGGTTCTATCATGGATAATTGTTGAATACAGAATAATGATTCCCATGCACAACTATTAATTGCACCATCTGGGCCAGATGTATATCCTGAAGGTTTCCCTAAAGTAACTTGATAATGATTAAATCCATTTTCATGAACAGGTTCCATTATATTTTGATAATTAAATGTCCATGCTGCGTAAAATGATTGTTGATGTTGTACTTCTGTTACTCCTTTATTATCAGATACTTCTTGTATACCCCATACTGTTGGTTTTGGAATATTTGATAATTTTTCATCCCACATATCTTTTGTAGCAGCTAATCTATCAGAAATTTTACCATCAACAATTGTTTTTGCTCTTTCTATAACAGTATCTGAAGACTTATCATCTGGTTTTACAGCTAATGTTACTGAAGTTGCCACTTTCATTTTATTTGTAGAAACGGGTATATTAAATGAATATTCTTTTCCATTGATTTCAGGAGATAACAATTTATTAACAGTTGTATCTTCATTAAGCAACATCATTTTAACAAGAAAGTAAAAATCTGGTCCTTCTAACAAAATAGAATTATCTTCTAATTTTTTAATAATTACTTCATCTTGTGTATTGCCATGATTAAATTCGCCTTTATATGACATTTGTATTATATTACTGTCGGCATTAGAAATATCATATAAACGAATAAAAGTGTTTTTATCGTTATAAAATTCTGTCATTTTAATAGTTTGGCCTTTATCATATGTTCCATTATATTTAATGCAATATGGAGTCCATTGATAGTCCAAATTGTTTGCTACTTTAAGACTGTTTTCGTCTTGACCTAGTTTTACTTTTTCAAAATTTCTAATCTTTTTATCATCTTTATTAACAAATAAATCAAAGTCCAAACTAAAATCTTTATTATTCAAATTTTGACTTGGTAATAAAACTGTTCTACTACCTATGGTGCTCAACCAATTCCAATCATATGAATCTTCAGTAAACAATTCATCACAATCAAATTGATCATCTCCCTCTAAAACAACATCACCTATTTTAGATGAAGATTCTGCTTTTACGTCTACTAAGGTCATATTTGATAGTATAACAAACATACATAAAAACATCTTCAATATTTTTTTCATATTTTCCTCCATTCTCCACACTACACAATGTGGTAAAGCTAATATATAAATATTAGTCTGTTTTACAAAACTATTATGACTTTTTGTATATGTTTTCACAATATATGTTTACTTGAAAAAATTCATATTTTACTTGAAACAATTTTTATCTTTGCTTTTACATTATATCTTCAAAAAAGGGAGGCAAATATCTCAATAAAATAACTATCGATGATATTACTAAAATATTTGATATTACTATTAATTCGGTTTTAATTATTTTCAATGCTAAAATCTTTTAAAAAAATAATTGTTGTCATGGTTGAAAATAGGAGAAACAATGATACATATAATTAGATATTTTAAATAATGCTAAAGAAAAGCAGTTACATAATACGATAGTGGAAGATACTTAATTATTATTCTCTTAAAATAGATAAACGAAATATCTAAAATTATTTTACTTTAAAGAATCATTTTGGAGGGAAAATTGGAAATTTTAGAGATGAATTATTTTTTTGTTTATAGTTTTCTAATATCAAAAAAATTTATAAAATATAAAAAACGCCCTAAGAAATTAAGCAATTTAAAATATGGTGTTGTAGCGAGGACTTTTAAAGTTTATACTTTGCTTTTAAAAGTAGACTTTAAATCTTAGTATGGAGTCTTTTTCATATATAATAAAACCCTAATGCTTGAATATTTTTGACATTTAATCCATATATGAAGAGAAATATTTGCTTATTTATAAAGATCTCATAAAAACTCTCAATATTAAAGTCAATAGTCTTGAATACATTGATTATACTTTTAAGGATCGTTACTCCTACTATTTCATTAAAATTGTATCTAGAGGTATATTCTGCTTTTATTACAGGATTATCAAAACTCAATTTAATTCTATTGAAAAAACTTGTTCTAAGTTTATCAATGTCATTTTTAAATGTTTTTATTCTTTTAAAGGATTATAATCAAATCTTTTCTATTATTTGGAAATTCAAAAAATAAAGAAGAAAATATTAAATGTTAAAAGATGACTTAATTTTAGTTCGTTTCATCAATACAACGTAATCATTTTAAAATTTTTTCAAGTAGAAAGTTTATTTTTTCAAGTAAGAAATGATTGTATTTCAAGTAAGAACAAGAGATAATGTCGGTTATAGTGAATGGAAGGAGTCAATATGATGTTAAGAAAAGATTTTTTATGGGGTGGGGCAGTCACTGCTCATCAAAGTGAAGGAGCTTATCAGGAAGGAGGAAAAGTTCCAGCTGTCTGTGATTTAACTGTAACAGGTGATTTCTCAGATTTTAAAGATGGTATTGATAGTTATCATAGATATAAAGAAGATTTTGACTTATTTCAAGAAATGGGATTTAATGCTTATCGTTTTTCTATAGACTGGTCTAGATTGATGAGTGATGAAAATACTTATAATGAAGCAGGTTTCCAATTTTATGATAAATTTATTGATGCCTTAAAAGAAAGAGGAATGGAACCTATTCCTACATTATATCATTTTGAAATGCCAGTAGTTTTACAAGAAAAATATAATGGTTTTGCGAATAGAAAAGTTGTTGATATTTTTGTAGAATTATGCAAAAAAATTGTAGATCGATATAACGATAAAGTTAATTATTGGATTATTTTTAATGAACAAAATGGAATACTACAAAAAGGACCAAAGATGTTTTTTGGTGGAGTATGTCCTGAAGGGATGAACCCACAAACATTTGATAATCAAATTATGCATAATACATTAATTGCTCATAGTTTAGTCAATGACTATATTCATCAACAGGGTGGAAAAGTCATGGGTATGGCAACTGTTGTACAAAGTTATCCTGAAACTTGTCATCCTTTAGATACACTTGAAAGTATGAAAGCACAGAGTGAAGCTTATGTTTTCTTAGATGTTTTTGCAAGAGGACATTACAACTCTTATTATTATGCCAATATGAAAAATGAAGGAACAATGCCTGAAATTCTTGATGGTGATTTAGATATTTTAAAATTGGGAAAAACGGATTATTTATCTATTAGTTATTACATGTCTACGATTTCTCATTATGGTGAAGAAAGTTTAACAAATGTAGAAGATGTTGTGATTAAGAAAAATCCTTATTTGGAAATGTCTGAATTTGGATGGACAATTGATCCTGTTGGTTTAAGAATTACATTACGTCAATTATATGATAGATATGAGATGCCTATCTATGTTGTAGAAAATGGTTTTGGATGTGATGATGAAATCAATGAAAATGGTGAAATCATTGATGACTATCGCATTGATTATATGAGAAAACATATTGCGGAAATGAAAAAAGCTGTCGAAGAAGGAGTAGACTGTCGAGGATATCTTGTCTGGGGTCCTATTGATATTTTAAGTAGTCGTGCGAATATGAATAAACGTTATGGTATGGTTTATGTTAATCGTACAAATGATGATTTGAAAGATTTAAAGAGAATGAAGAAAAAATCTTTTGAATGGTATAAACATGTCATTGAAACAAATGGGGAAGAATTGTAAAAGTCATGAATACATGGCTTTTTCGTTTATCTAATGATATATTATAAATAATAGGTGTGGAGGTGAGCATATGAAGGTGACTATGAAAGATATAGCCAAAAAATTGAATATTTCTATTAATGCTGTTTCTATTGCTTTAAATGATAAACCAGGTGTCAGTGATGAAATGCGTTTGCTTATCTTACGTACAGCTGATGAGATGGGGTATATTAATGAAAAGAGAAAATATTTATCTGTATTTTCAAGGTCTAATATTTGTATATTGATGCAGAGTTATTATGCTGATACAGGGCATTTTTATTCCATTGTTTTAAAATCTATTGTGGAAGAAGCTAAGAATTTAGGATATTCATCTATAATGAATTATTTTGAAGATCAATATATGGATATACCTGAATGTATTGTGGAAAGAAAAGTCGCTGGAATCATTATTGTAGGTAAGATTTCTGATATGAATTTAAAAAAATTGAAGACAACGGGAATACCAATTGTATTAGTTGATTTTACATCATTGTATGATAGCTTGGATTGTGTATTAACCCATAATAAACAGGGTGGTTATATGATGACGAATTATATTATACAAAAAGGATATCAAAAGATAGGGTTCTTTGGTGATTTAGATTATTCTTTAAGTTTTCAAGATCGTTTTTTAGGATATAAAATGGCTTTGATGAATCATCATATGATTCAAACATTTCATGATAATACATATATTCAAAAATATTCTTTCTTAGATCACATTGAAAAATATGTTCTCAATCACCAAACGGATGAAATAGAAAAAAGACTTCAATCAAAAGAATTACCAGAAGTTCTCATTTGTGCGAATGATTCTAATGCTTTTATTGTCATTCAAGCATTAACAAATCTAGGAATAAAAGTTCCTGAAGATATAGGTGTGACTGGTTTTGATGATACACCTTTAGCAGCCAAGTTGAATCCACCCCTTACAACAATGCAGGTACAAAAAGAAAGTATGGGAAAGGAGGCAGTCCATCGTTTAGTGGATCGTATTCAAAGAAAGGACTATATTCAAAAAACTGAATTATTAAGTGTTCAACTTATAGAAAGATCTTCTGTTCAATGAAGATCTTTTTTTCAAGTAAATGTTTATTGTAATTCAAGTTATATTATTTAAAAATATATGGTGTGGTAAGCGTTTACAAGGAAAGGGAGGTCTATTCATGATAAAAAAGGTGTTAAAAGTGGTATTATCATTTGTACTATCGCTTGGAATGGTTATAAGTTCTTTAAGTGTGACATGGGCGGCTAATGATGATTTTGCAACAATCAAATCACGTCTTAAAGAGTTTATGATTTCTCAAAATACTTTTGATGATGGTGCAAAAGTAGAAACATGTTATGTAACTAAGGCAAAAGATTATCTTGATATGATTCAAGAAGACGGTTCTTTTGCAGATGTGGATTATACAATGACAGGAAGTGCAGCCAATGGTGGAGCATGGGAGCCTTATTTGGCATTGGATCGTCTTCAAGCTATTGCAATTGCATATCATGTTGAAGGTAATGATCTTTATCAAAATAAAGAAGTCATTGAAAAATTGAATTTAGCCATTGCACATTGGACAAAAGCCAACAATGGCAGTGAGCCAACAAATACAAACTGGTGGGAAAGACAAATTGGTATCCAATTAAGATTTTCTCGTATTGCTTTGATGATGGATGGAGTAGAAGGTATTACAGAAGATACAATGAATACTTTACTTTATAAATTATTAGAGAAAACACCAGAAAAATATGGGACAGGTCAAAACAATCTCTGGTTTGATCAAAATTATGTATACTACGCTATTATTACAGAAAATGGTACAAAGTATAAAGATTCTTTAAAAGATAGACATATGATTGATCTTAAAGAATTGGTTGATAACTATTTAAGTTATTGTTTAGTTGTACAGGAAGATGACAATACTGCTGAAGCTGTACAAGTAGACAATAGTTTCTATATGCATGGAAGACAGTTTTATTCTAATGGGTATGGTCTTTCTATGTTTAGAGATATGAGTTACTGGCTTTATATGCTCAATGATACAGCCTATGAATTTGATCAAGATATTGTTGATTTAATGGCTGATTACATGTTAGATGGAACAAGCTGGACAATTAGAGATGATATTATGGAATTGTATCTTGGTTATCGTCCATATGACTTAGCTATTGGTTATAAAAATTATGCATCGGCTTATATTTTGCCATTACAAAGAATGATCAAAGTTGATCATGAACGTGCTAATCAATATCAGGCTATTTTAGACAATATTACTGATAAAACTACAACAAATGGTAAAAATGGAAATTATTATATGTGGCGTTCAGCTTATGCATCACATATGCGTAACAATTATGGTGTCAATATTAAGATGGATTCTAATCAAGTTATTGGTGGAGAATGGCGTGGAAGCTGGACTGGTCAAGAAGATGGTGGACAATTGATTTATTGGACATCTTCAGCTTCATCTTATATTACTGTTGATGGTGGAGAATATAACAATGTTTATCCAACTTATGACTGGGCACATGTTCCAGGAACAACAACCGCTGCACGTGTTGTTGAAGATTATTCAAATTCTGGACGTTTTACAAATGGAACAGAACATACGATTGGTGTATCTGATGGAAGATATGGGGCAACAGCCTATGATATGAATAAAAAAGGAACACAAGTCAAAAAAGGATATTTCTTCTTTGATGATGAATTTGTCGCATTAGGTGCAGGAATCAATTCTACAGAGAAAGTCAATATTCATACAACACTCAATCAAAGTGAAGCTAAAGATGTCAATGTCGGTGGAACTGTAGTTCCAGACGGAACAGTTGATGAAACATATAACACAAAATGGTTATATAACGATGATATTGGATATGTCTTTTTAGAAGATACTGATGTTGTGGTTAGTAATGCAAAACAGGATAATCCATCATTATGGACAGAAGAAGCTAAAAAAGGTGTTGCACCAGCATTTAAAGCTTATATTAATCATGGATTAAATCCTGATAATGAAAGTTATGCTTATATTGTTGTACCAGATAAGAATGTCAATGAAGTTAAGAGCTATGCTGAAGGAACAATTCCTGTTGAAATTCTTTCTAATACAAGTGAAATTCAAGCTGTAAGACATAACGGATTAAAGATTACACAAATTAACTTCTATAAAGCTGGTTCATTAGATTTAAAAAACGGCATGACAATTACTGTTGATAAACCTTGTAGTATCATTGTTGATGAATCAAGTGATGTCAGAAAAATTTCATTAGCTGTGAGTGACACAAAGGCTAATGAAACAGTGAATGTACAAATGAAAGATGATAATCATGAATCACAAACAACATTTGTATCATCTGGTTTACCATATGCAGGTCAAACAATGACAATGAATGAAAGTGCGGATAATCATTATCAAACAAGTTCACAAGTGGAGGGTCATGGAATCGAAAAAGCATTTGATAATGATGAAGCAACATATTGGCAAAGTGAATCTCAACAAGATCAATGGGTAAGTTTCTTTACTGAAAACAATAAACATTTATCTACACTCAATATTCTTTGGGGTGAAAACTTTGCTAATGATTATGATATTTATGTATCAGATAATGGTCAAAAATATGAATTGTTGAAATCTGTGACAAATGGTGATGGTGGAGAAGATATCATTGATTTAAATGGTGTTTATCCATATATTATGATTAAATTTGGTAATGGTGCAGGAGCAAATTATCAAATTAAAGAAATGACATGGAAAGCAAGTGAATCACTGGCTTTAAATAAAGAGGTTGAAGTCAGCAGTACTTCAACAAATGATCCAGGTAATACAAAAGAGAAGGCTGTTGATGGAAATACTTCAACAAGATGGAGTTCTCTAAGAAATGAAGATGATAACTGGATTATTGTTGATTTAGGGCATTATGCACAAATTGATGCCATGAGTATTCAGTGGGAATCAGCATGTTCTGATGATTATGATATTCAAGTATCAAGCAATAAAGTGAATTGGACAACTGTTGAAGATGGTAAGAAAACATCTAGTGAATATCTTGATAGTTATAGTTACGATGAGCCTGTTTATGGACGTTATGTGAAAGTTCATTCACATAAGTCAACACAATTAAAATATGGTATTAGTATTTATGAACTATCTGTTTATGGAAAGTTTGTAGATGAAGATATAGCATCTAATAAAAATGCATTTTCAAGTACAATTAAGGATTTAAATTTACCAACAAATGCCGTTGATCATAAATCAAATACATCTTGGATTTCTGAAAAAGCCGGAGAACAATGGATTTATGTAGAATTAAAAGGTATTTATGAAATTTCACATATGGATATTGAATGGGGAACAAATTATGCTTCTCAATATGAAATTCAAATATCTGATGATGCACAAAATTGGACAACAATAAAAACAGTTGCAAATGGACAAGGAAACAGTGAAGATATTTTAGATTTAGGTAATCAACAGGCCAAATATATTAGATTGAAACTTAATCAATCTACTGGTTCATCATATCAGATTATTCAATGGTCTATTTATGGAGAGTTAATTGAAGCAGAAAATCTTAATAACATTGCATTGAATCAATCAGCAACAGCGTCTTCGGTTTATAATAATGTTTACACAGCTGATAGAGCTTTTGATGGAAGTTTTGAAAATAGTGGTGGAAATAATCAATCAAGATGGGTTTCTAATCGTAATTCAAATGATGAATGGATTCAAGTTGATCTTGGTGAACTTTATGATTTAACTGGTGTGAAACTTTACTGGGAAGGAAATGGTGCGAATCAATACGCTATTCAAGTTTCTCAAGATGGTGAAGAATGGGAAGACATCTATGTTGAAGAAAATGGTCAGCCAGGTATTGCTTATATAGAATTTGAAGATAACGTGACAGCTCAATATGTGAGAATGCAAGGAATTGAACCAGCGAGTCAATATGGTTATTCATTATGGGAATTTGAGGTTTATGGAACATTAAGTCAGGAAACAGAACCACCTGTATCAGAAGTCAATATTGCCCTCAATAAAGAATCAGTCGCTAGCTCTGAGTTTACTGACCCTAATGATGGAAACAAAACTTATGAATCTTCTTTAGCTTTTGATGGATCAGCATCTACAGTAGGTGGTAAACAATCACGTTGGGTTTCATTAAGAACGAAAGAAGATCCTACAGCTACATCACAATGGATTTATGTAGATCTAGATGCTGTTTATGATATTTCTAAAGTTGTTTTGAATTGGGAAGGAAATGGTGCGAAAGAATATAAGATTCAAGTTTCTGATGATGGTGAAGAATGGACAGATATTACACATATAACAGATGGTAATGGTGGTATTGACGAATTCACATATGAAGATGTGACAGGTCGTTATGTGAGAATGCTAGGAATTGAGCCAGGAAGTATTTATGGTTATTCATTGTGGGAATTTGAAGTCTATGGTGAAGCTGTTTTAGAACCAGAAGAACCTAGTGATAATTTAGCATTGAATCGACCTTCAACGGCTAGCTCAGAATATACTGACCCAAAAGATGGAAATAAAACATACGAGTCAGAATTAGCATTTGATGGTGAAACTGGTACAATTGATGGTAAACAATCACGTTGGGTATCTCAAAGAGATTCTAACGATGAATGGATTTATGTGGATTTAGAAGATATTTATAACATTACAAGCATTCTTTTAAACTGGGAAGGAAATGGTGCGAAAGAATATAAGATTCAGGTTTCTAATGATGCCCAAGACTGGACAGATATCACACATATAACAGATGGTCAAGGTGGTATTGATGAATTTACATATGAAGATGTAACAGGTCGTTATGTCAGAATGCTTGGTATCGAAGTGGGTAGCCAATATGGTTATTCATTGTGGGAATTTGAAGTTTATGGAACAACATTAAAGGCATTATTACTGGATGTTTATGATCAATATAAAAATCTAGATGTATCATCATATACACCGGCAAGTATTGAAAATTATTCAAAAGCATTGAACCATGCTGTAACAGTTTATAATGATGATGAAGCAACATCTCAGGATGTTTTAGAAGCTATTGAACAATTAAAGGAAAGTGTGAATGGATTAACATCAAAAGCAGATAAAACGAAGTTAGGAGAAGCGATTGATTCTGCCAATAACAAATTAGACACAACAAAATATACCCCTCAATCAATCGCAACCCTTAATGAAGCATTGCAGGCTGCTAGAGATGTTATGAGTGATGATAATGCAACAGAAACAGAAGTCAATGAAGCTATATCAACTTTAAATGAAGCTATTAATAGTTTGATACAAAAAGCAGATAAAACGAACTTGATAACACTTTTCAATGCTGCATACCAGCTACAAGAAGATCAATATACATCAGATAGTTATGCAAAAGTCGTTTCATTATTAGAAGATGTAGAAGCTCTTATTGATAATGAAAATGCTTCGCAGGAAGATGTGAATGATATGTATAATCAATTACGTCAAGCAATGGATCAATTAGAGATCAAAGAGAGTGAAGAAATTGAAACATCTCCTTCAGATGAGGAAGAGGTTACAACAACTCCATCTGATGAAAGTCAAATTGAGATAAGTGTTGTCCCTGATCAATCATCAACAACAAATCTGTCTGATGAATCAGTTCAAGTAGCAACAGATGTTGCACAGGCAACAAAAACTCAGGATACAACATCTCTTTTACCATCAATTATTTTGATGACTATTGCAGGATTAGGATATTTCATTATTAAGAAAAGTTCGTTATTCCAAAATAAAAACGATGCCTAGGCATCGTTTTTTTCACGACAATTGACTTGTAAAGAGATTATCGCGTGCTTTAAACGAATATGTGTTTCATCTTTACCGAATATATGAACGAGTTCAACAGCACCACCTGCACTAGAGCGTTTGTTAGTTAAAGCGGCTCTAACAGGTTCCATGATTTGACCATTTTTCATTCCATTTTCTTTGGCAAGATTTCTAAAGAATGTAAGAATGTCATCATTGTTTTGAAAATCTTTGATTTGATCAAGATTTTCTTCAACAAGCAATAAAGCATTTAATGATTTTTCTGAATTCGTTTTAAATTTTTTATGTGTATAAATAGTTATATCAAATGGCAAAGGTTGATTTATAAAATTGAGCATATCTTGTATGATACTATCTTGAATTTGTAGCAGTCTAGGCTGTAATACATGAGAAATCTCTTCATAATCAACATCTTTATTTATAAATTGATAATGAGGTAATAATAATTTATGAAAATCTTGAAAAGGCATACTACGTAAATACATACCATTCATCCATTTGAGTTTTTCTATATCAAAAATAGCAGGAGCTTTAGAAATACGTTGAATACTAAATTGTTGTATGAGTTCATTGAGTGAAAGAATTTCATCTCCTTCTGGAGCCCAACCTAATAAAGCAATATAATTTATAATGGCTTCTGTTAAAAAACCTTGATTCTTTAAATCCTGATAAGAAGCATCACCATCACGTTTGCTTAACTTATGTGTTTCATCCTTATTAACAGAAGGCAGATGGATATATTGAGGAATATCCCAACCAAAAGTCTGATAAATCAAATTATACTTAGGTGTACTGGAAAGATATTCATTTCCTCTGATAACATGGGTAATCTTCATGAGATGATCATCGATAACATTGGCAAAATTATAAGTTGGATAACCATCACTTTTAATAAGAATACCTTCATTTAAAGTTTGATTGTCTACTTCAATATGGCCATATACCAGATCATCAAAAGCAGTCATTCCATCTTGAGGAATGGTTTGTCTAATGACATAAGGAATACCATCATTTATTTTTTGTTGTACTTCTTCTTTGGTTAAATGATGACAAGGATCATCACCATCTATTTCATGATGACAAAAACAATAGTGAGCTCCTCCTTTTTGAATCAGTTCTTTCGCATAGCGATGATAAATATCTAATCTTTGAGATTGAATATAAGGTCCATATTGACCACCAATTTGAGGCCCTTCATCGTACTGGAGACCTGTTTCTTCTAAAACCTGATAGATAAAATGAAGAGCATCTTTCACTTCTCTTTTTTGATCAGTATCTTCGATTCTTAAAATAAAGTCTCCATGTTCCTTTTTAGCAATCAAATAGCAATATAATGCAGTTCTTAAGTTGCCAATATGCATATAACCAGTAGGACTAGGTGCAAAACGTGTACGTATTTTCATTTTTTTCTTTACTCCTTTAAAAAAAAGTTATATAATAGTTTTTGTGATTGGGGTATAGCCAAGTGGTAAGGCATCAGACTCTGAATCTGACATTTCCTTGGTTCGAATCCAAGTACCCCAGCCAATAGAATATTTAAAGAATCGTTTAACGATTCTTTTTTTTATTGTTGAATATTATGAAATAAACAATGCATTGTAAGGCAAAGATTATCTCATGCAATGACTCTTGTTTATTATAAACATAAAAATATCTTTTATCAATTGTAAACAAGGGATTCTCATTATTTATATTAAAGTATATAAAAAACAGGTTAGTGAAAGCAAGATTATCTCACTTTCATTGACCTGTTTTATTTTAAACCATAAATTATTTTTATTGAATTGTGACACCACCATCAACAATAATGGATGCACCTACTATATAGCTTGCCATATCACTTCCTAAAAAAGCACAAACGTTTCCAATTTCTTCAGGATATGCTAGTCTTCCCATAGGTATATTGGATTGAGTGAGGATGGCTTGAAATGATTCAGGATCTTCATTTTTGAATTTCTCAATTAACGGAGTCATAGTAGCACCTGGGCACACTGCATTGATTCGTATATTATTTTTAATTTCTTCTAAGGCAGCTGATTTTGTAAGGCCAAGAACAGCATGTTTACTGATGTTATATGATGAAAGGCCAGGGTTGCCTTGTAATCCAGACACAGATGAAATATTGATGATTGCACCTTTTCCAGATATGTGCATATCTTTAATTTCTTCTTTCATACATAAGAAAACACCATTCAAATCTAGTTCCATGACATCATTTAATTCTTCTATTGGCATATCAACAACATTCAGAGTTTTTCCTTGTTTACCTGCATTATTGACTGCAACATCTAAATGCCCAAATTCTTTAACTGTGAAATCAATCATTGCTTTAATATCTGCTGCTTGAGTGACGTCTGCCTTATAATAAGCAGCTTTTCCACCAGCTGTATTAATTTCCTGGACAACTTCTTTTGCGGCTTCTTCGTTATAATCAACGACAACGATTTTTGCTCCTTCTCTAGCAAATACTTTTGCAATACCTTTACCAATACCACTACCACTTCCTGTAATCAAACAAATTTTATCTTTTAATAACATTTTATAGCTCCTTTCTCTTTTTTAAATTATAATATAATATCATTATATCTAGATAAATTTAATAATACTATAAGCAATTATTGGAGTGGACAAAAAGGAGGATTATGTTTATGTTTTTGACTCAAAAGCAAAAGGATACATTGATAGCGAATAATGAAGAATCTAAAAAAATTGTAAGATCGTGTCTTCAAGAATCTTTAATTATTTTATTAGAAAGTCAATCCTATGAAACACTCACAGTTACTTGCATTGTAAAAAAAGCTGGAGTATCAAGATCGGCATTTTATAAGAATTATACTTCAAAACAAGATTTATTTATTCAAACTATAAAAAATCAAGTAGAAAAATTCGTAGGAAAATTAAATGGTGATGCTTATCATGATTTAAATGTTATTTTTTCTCAAATATCTGAGCATAAGGATTTTGTTAAATCTGTATTTGGCAATCATCTTTCTTCTATAGTTCTTGATGTTTTGAATCAAAAAGTGGCAACAAAAAAATATGATTATTGTGATATTATATGGACTGGAATCCTTTTTAATACTATTAATATATGGATTAATCAGATACCGGAAAAAAATGTCCAAGAAATTACGAACGAACTTTATCAAGCGTTATTTATGTTTTCCAATCAATTTCAAGATAAAATTCGAATTTCAAATAAAATGAACTCATAATTCTTAACTGAGTTCTTTTTTTTGATGAACCGAGGTGTGTTTTTAAAAAAATTTATAATATGAAACGCTACGTGTTTTATCTCTAATTTAAGAGTATATTTTTCTTTGATATTATGGTATATTATAAGCAGAGGCGATATTCATGGATTATAAATTGAATGTAAATGATTTTCCAACTTCTAATGGTATTTCTAAAATACCTACAGATTTATTAACGAAAATGATAAAAATTTATAATGATAGTATTGATGAAGAATTTGAAAATAGAACTTTAGAAAAATATAAGCTCATCAAAGAAGGAAAAATAAAAACACATACTGAAGAAGAATTTTTTACTATTTTGGAAGAATCAGGGCTTTAATGTGTATATGTTTATTGTTTCTACAGAAGTGAGCATATTTTTTAATCAAAAATGGAATGAGAATCAAAGAAGAATGACAAAAATGTTTTAAATATAAATCCTAGATTATATCCCGTTATTCATAGCCATGATAATTTTATATACATTCACTAGCTTTTTTATGCTATAGATAATAATAACAATGACTGAAGCAAATCATCATTAAAATTAAAAGTAAAATAATATGTTAGGAGTTGTTTTTTCAACTCCTTTTATTGTATACAATAAAACCCACAGATAGTCTGTGGGTCAAGAAAAAGCTTTAGCGTAGTGATAATGTTAAAAACCTCC
>CALUZM010000047.1 GCA_944325245.1 uncultured Massilimicrobiota sp.
GATTCCCAGTCAACCTCAGGTGAGTGGACTAGGGGTGATTTCTACATATATTCAAAGTCAACAGATGAATAAAGGTGGTTTTATTGGATCATGTCTTTATGGTGTTTTTAGTGCGTTGTTTGAAAGTTTGGGAGCTTTGATTCTTTCGATTGTCATTCTTATTATTGGTTTAGCCTTAATTTTTAGTAAATTGTATTTTAAGAAGAAAATTAAAAAGAAAAAAAAGAAAAAAAGTGAACCGCCAGTACAAACCATTGTTCTTAAAAAGAAATCACATTTTTTTGATTTCTTATCTAAGGATAAGGAAATTCCTTTGTTTCCTGACTCCGTTTTTGAAGATGCGTCTGATGATAAGATTGATCCTGAAATAACCAGTGCTTTTGAATTTAATCAGGATGATATGAAGTTGGATATCAAAGAAAAGCCTGAAAAACCAGTCAAAGAAAAAACGAGACAAAACAATAAACAAAAAGAAAAAGTGGTTCCTAGAAATTTTGATACATCTTCATATCAGTTACCACCATTATCTTTATTGTCAACACAATCAACAAAAAATAGCACGAAAGAAAAAAGTATTGCTTCAAAAAATGCTTCAAGATTAACAAATGTTTTGAAACAGTTTGGTGTCAATGCCACTGTTGAGAATGCTTTTATTGGACCAACTATTACAAAATATGAATTGAAACTAGAAATTGGAACAAGAGTGAATAAAATACTACAATTACAGGATGATATTAAGTTGGCACTGGCGACAGCTGATATTAGAATTGAAGCACCTATTCCTGGTAAACCTTATGTAGGAATTGAAATACCAAATCAAAGTGCTTCTGTGGTTGGATTTAAGGATGTTTTAAAAAGTTTATTATCTAATCAGAAATATCAGGATAATAAGCTAGTTGTGGCATTAGGTAAAGATGTATCAGGAAAGCCTATTTTTGCACAATTGGATAAAATGCCTCATTTACTTATTGCGGGTGCAACGGGTTCTGGAAAATCTGTCTGTGTAAATACGATTATTTCTTCTCTTTTAATGCGTGCTAAACCTGATGAAGTCAAATTGATTCTGGTTGATCCTAAAAAAGTGGAATTGTCCATATATAATGGAATTCCTCATTTATTGGCACCAGTTGTCACTGACCCTAAAAAAGCAGCTGGCGTTTTAAGAGAAGTAGTAGCAGAAATGGAAAGACGTTATGATCTTTTTGCTGGAGTAAATGCCAGAAATATACAAAGTTATAATGATTTTATCAGACATTATAATGCTGATCATACAGAAGAGCAAAAAGAAATTTTGCCATATCATGTGATTATTTTAGATGAGGTGGCAGACTTAATGATGGTTGCCAGCAAAGAAGTTGAAGATTGTATTATGCGTATTTCTCAAATGGCACGTGCAGCTGGGATTCATTTGATTGTAGCGACACAAAGACCTTCAACAGATATTATTACAGGTGTCATCAAAGCCAATATTCCTTCACGAATTGCTTTTGCAGTTTCGTCTAGTATTGATTCGCGTACTATTTTAGATACTTCTGGGGCAGAGAAACTTTTAGGAAAAGGGGATATGCTTTTTTCTCCAATGGGATCTTCGTCTCCGGTTCGTGTTCAAGGATGCTTTGTCAGCGATGATGAAGTTGCTTCTATCGTTCATTATGTTTCTTCTCAGCAGGAAGCTGCTTATGATGATAAATATGTCAATGTTCAGTCTGTTTCTTCTTCACAGACAGGTGATAGTTTTGATGAAGAAGATGAGGAATATGAAAAATGTCGAGAATTTGTTATTCAAGCTCAAAAAGCAAGTACGTCATTACTACAAAGAAAATTTAGAATAGGTTATAATAAAGCAGCACGTATTATTGATCGATTAGAGGAAGAAGGCGTTATTGGTCCTCAATTAGGTAGCAAACCAAGAGAGGTTTATATTCGTCAATATCATGAAGAAGATTTATAAAAAATAAATATTTTAAAAAAGAGAAAATAATGAATATAAAGAGATTTGTTGTTTTCTCTTTTTATTTTGTGAAAATAATGTTAAAATATGGTTAGAATGTTAAAGGAGGAAAACAAGATATGAAAAAAATGTTTGCGTCTTTATTGGCATTATCTATGGTGTTAGTAGGATGTGGTGGTGATGGAGGTGATTCTGCATCTAGTTCAAAGCCTGAAATTGTTATGTTAACTGACAAAGGTACTATTGATGATAAGTCATTCAACCAAGGTACATATGAAGGTGTTAAAGCATATGCAGAGAAAAATGGAATTGACTGTACATACATCAAACCTGTTGATGCAACAACAGATGAATACAACAATTCTATTGATCAGGCTGTAAAATCAGGAGCAAAAGTTGTTGTGTGTCCTGGATATTTATTTGAAGAATCAATCTATATCAAACAAACTGAATACCCTGATGTTAAATTTATTTTAATTGATGGAAACCCACATGATGCAAGTTATGAAGACTATAAAACTGAAAAGAACACAATCGGTATTACTTTCCAAGAAGAACAATCTGGTTATTTAGCTGGATATGCTGCTGTTAAAGATGGTAATACAAGCTTAGGATTCATGGGTGGACAAGCAGTACCTGCTGTTATGAACTTTGGATATGGTTATGTTCAAGGTGCTAATGATGCTGCTAAAGAATTAGGTATTACAGTCAAAATGAAATATCATTATACAGGTGGATTTAGTGCAACTCCTGAAATTCAAACAAAAGCTTCTTCATGGTATAAAGATGGAGTAACTATTGTATTTGGATGTGGTGGTTCTGTAGGAAACTCTGTTATGGCTGCTGCTGAAGCTAGTAATCCTGCAGGAAAAGTTATTGGTGTTGACGTTGATCAATCTTCTGAATCTGATACAGTTGTCACTTCTGCATATAAAAGATTAGGTGATGCTGTTCAAAAAGCACTAGAATCTATTTATAGTGGTGATTTCGATAAAACTGATGATACAAGTATCCAATTTAGAGGTGGACAAAATATTGTTTTAGGTGCTAAAGATGGAGATGTTGGGTTACCTTTAGAAACTTCTAAATTCGATAAATTTACTGAAGCTGATTATAATGCAATTTATGATAAAATTGTTGATGGTTCTGTAACAATTAAAAATAATAAAGATGCTGAATCTCCAAATGATTTAAATTGTTCAAATGTAGACTTAACAATAGAAAATTAATTGAAATACTTAAGGCTTGAAATTCATAATTTTCAAGCCTTATTTTCAAATATATTTTATTGTTGTGATTTTATTGAAAATTAAGTTATAATAAATAATGAAGATAAATAGAAAAAGGAGGAAGAAAATGGAAAACGTTATCGAGATGCGACATATTACGAAAGTTTTTCCAGGAATCATTGCAAACGATGACGTGACTATTGAATTAAGAAAAGGTGAAATTCATGCACTACTAGGGGAAAATGGTGCAGGAAAATCAACTTTGATGAGTGTCTTGTTTGGGCTATATCAACCTGAAAAGGGAGAAATTTTAAAGAATGGTCATGTTGTTCAAATTAATAATCCTAATGATGCAAATAACTTGGGAATTGGAATGGTTCACCAACATTTTAAATTAGTTCATAATTTTACTGTTTTAGAAAATATCGTTTTAGGTGCCGAAGATACAAAACATGGTTTCCTTTATATGAAAAATGCTCGAAAAAAAGTAGAAGAAATTTCTCAACGTTATAATTTAAAAGTTGACTGTGATGCATTGATTAGTGATATTACTGTGGGAATGCAACAACGTGTTGAAATTATTAAGATGCTGTATCGTGACAATGAAGTTTTAATCTTTGATGAACCTACTGCAGTTTTAACACCACAGGAAATTGAAGAGCTTATGCAAATTATGAGAGATTTAGCAAAAGAAGGTAAATCTATTTTATTTATTACGCATAAGTTAAATGAAATTAAAGAAGTGGCTGATCGTTGCACTGTACTTAGAAAGGGTAAATACATTGGAACAATTGATGTTGCCACAACAACTAAAGAAGAAATGTCTGAAATGATGGTTGGACGAAAAATCAATTTAACAACTGAAAAAACTGAATCACACCCAACAGATGATATTTTGGTTGTAAAAAATCTTTCAGTAAGTAAAAAAGGACATAAAAATCCAGTAAATAATATCAGTTTTTCTGTAAGAAAGGGAGAAATTGTTTGTATAGCTGGTATAGATGGTAATGGTCAAACAGAACTTGTACAAGCTATTACAGGATTGATGCCTATTTTAAATGGGACTATATTGTTAAATGGAAAAGATATCACACATGCTTCAATACGACAGAGAAATGTGAGTGGTATATCACATATCCCTGAAGATAGACATAAACATGGACTTATTTTGGATTATCCTCTTTCTTATAATTTGGTTTTACAAAGATATTTTGAACCTCAGTTTTCACAGCATGGATTTTTGAAATTTGAAGAAATTGAAAAATATTCTGAAAAATTGATTGAACAATATGATATAAGAAGTGGTCAAGGTTCAAAAACAATTGCTAGAAGTATGTCTGGTGGTAACCAACAAAAAGCAATTATCGCTAGAGAGATTGATAAAAATCCTGATTGTTTAATTGCTGTACAACCAACAAGAGGTTTGGATGTAGGAGCTATTGAATATATTCATAAGCAAATTATTCGTGAAAGAGATGAGGGAAAAGCTGTTTTATTAGTTTCTTTAGAGTTAGATGAAGTTATGAATTTATCTGATAGAATTTTAGTTATATATGAAGGTGAAATTGTTGGAGAATTTAATCCTAAAGAAATTACAGTACAAGAATTAGGACTTTATATGGCAGGAAGTAAGAGAGGTGATACAAATGAAAAAGCTGTTTAAATCTGAAGCATCACTTAATTTTGCATCTTCTGTCACAGCAATTATTGCTGGATTAATTATAGGATTAATTGTTATTATTATTGCTAATCCATCAAATGCATTGAATGGTTTTTTAACTTTAATTCAAGGTGGCTTTAGTAATGGAACAAGAGGAATTGGACAAGTTTTGAATAATGCAACGCCTATTATTTTAACTGGTTTATCAGTGGGATTTGCTTTTAAAACAGGACTTTTTAACATTGGAACTCCTGGACAGTTTGTTGTTGGGGCATTTGTAGCTATTTATATTGGTGTAGAATGGACTTTTCTTCCTGGTGCTATTCATTGGCTGGTTGCTATTATCTTTGCGGCATTAGCTGGAGCATTATGGGGATGTGTTCCGGGAATTATGAAAGCCTATTTAAATGTTAATGAAGTTATTGCTTCGATTATTATGAATTATATTGGAATGTATACAGTTAATTATATTGTTCCATTAACAGTATTTAATATTAATAAAAATGAAACATTACCAGTTGCCTCAAGTGCTGTCATTCCACAATTTGGCATTGAACATCTCATTCCAAATGTGAATGGAGGTATAGTTATTGCGATTATTCTCGTTATTGTTATTCATATCATTCTCAACAAATCTGTACTTGGTTATGAATTGAAGGCTTGTGGTTTTAATCGTGATGCGAGTAAGTATGCTGGTATTAATGCTAAACAAAAAATTGTTTGTTCTATGATGATTGCAGGAGCATTAGCTGGTATTGGTGGTGCTTTGGTTTATTTGGGAGGAACTGGAAAATGTTTGGCAGTTGTCGATACTTTGGCTCCTGAAGGATTTAATGGTATAGCTGTTGCTTTATTAGGTCTTTCTAGTCCTTTCGGCATTTTAGCAGCGGGATTATTTATCGCTCATTTAACAATCGGCGGTTCACTAATGCAGATTTATGGATTTATTCCACAAATTGTTGATATTATCATAGCAATTATTATTTATTTTTCAGCTTTTGCACTTATGGTTAAGGGTATTTTAGCAAACGGTTTCCATTTTAAGAAGAAGCCTAAAGTAAAGGAGGGGCAATAATATGAGTGATATTTTATTCTTATTTCAACAAACAATGTTCTTCTTTATTCCACTTTTAATTGTTGCATTGGGTGGTTTATTTTCTGAACGTAGTGGTATTATTAATATTGCGTTAGAGGGTATGATGATTATTGGAGCATTTGCAGGTATCTTTTTCATTCACTTTTTTCAACAATCAATGGATCCACAAATTTGTTTGTTGGTTGCTTTACTCATTGCTGGTTTATCGGGAACATTATTTGCTTTATTCCATGCGATTGCCTCTATTAATATGAAAGCAGATCAAACAATTAGTGGTACTGCATTGAATATGTTTGCACCTGCATTTTGTATATTTGTTGCCAGATTAGTTCAACAAACACAGCAGGTTGAATTTTCTAATACATTTAGAATTACAAAAGTTCCAGTTCTTGGAGATATTCCTTTCATTGGAGAGTTTCTTTTCCAAAATACATATATTACAAACTTTTTAGGAATTCTTATTTTGGTTTTATCATGGCTGATTTTATATAAAACACGTTTTGGTCTTAGATTACGTTCTTGTGGTGAATTGCCACAAGCAGCTGATAGTGCTGGTATTAATGTTTATAAAATTCGTTATGCAGGAACACTTATTTCAGGATTCTTAGCTGGTATGGGTGGATTAATATTTATTGTTCCTACAAGTACAAACTTTAATGCAGATGTTGCTGGTTATGGATTCTTGGCATTAGCAGTATTAATTTTTGGTCAATGGAAGCCTTGGCATATTGCTGGAGCAGCTTTCTTCTTTGGTTTTATGAAAACTATTGCTTCTGCTGGTTTGCCATTCCTAGCTTCGTTATCTATTCCAAATTATTTTTATAAAATTACACCATATGTAGCAACACTTATTGTATTAGCTTTTACATCTAAAAATTCTGCTGCACCACGTGCAGAAGGAGAGCCGTTTGATAAAGGTAAACGTTAAGATCAAGAGAATCTCTTGGTCTTTTTTATTTTATTTTGTAAAAAAATGAGTATAATATATATGTAATTGGAGGTATTTATGGAAAACATCTATCAAATGTCTGGATATACATTACATCTTATTCCAACAAAAAAATTTAAAACAATCACAATTTCATTAAGGCTACAAAGCCCATTATTGAAAGAAACAACAACTATCAGAACATTATTAACATTTGTTTTGATTGCTGCTACAAAAAAATATCCATCCACAAAGCAATTGGCTGCTTATTTAGATGAGAATTATGGAGCAAGTTTATCAACACATGTCTCAACAAAAGGGAAGTCACAAATTATCAATATCAATACAAGCTTTGTGAATGATAAGTTTTTGCCTACAAAAGAAAATTTATTGGAGAAACAATTACAGCTATTAAATGATTTATTTTATGATCCTTATATCATCCAAGATGCTTTTGATGAAGTTATTGTACAACTCAAAAAAAAGGAATTAAAAGAAAAATTACAAGCAAACAAGGATGATAAATTCTCTTACTCACTTGATAAATTGTTTGAATACATGGGGAGAGACCAGGTTTTAGGAATTCCTAGCACTGGATATGAAAATGAGATTCAAGATATAACAGCATCACAACTTTATCAATATTTGTTAAAATGTATTCGTGAAGATGTGAAACATGTTTATGTTGTTGGTGATTTTCAGGAAAATATAGTTGAGATTTTTCAGGAAAATCTACAGTTTCCACAAAATCAGCAAAATTATTTATCGTCTTATACTTTTGAAAGTCCAAGAGCTGAAGTCTTAGAAGTGATAGAAAAGCAGGATATTACACAATCAAAATTAAATCTTGGATATACAATTGATTGTGATTTTACTTCAAAAAATCATTATGCTTTTACTGTCTTTAATGCTCTTTTTGGTGGTTTTTCTCAATCAAGATTATTTCAGGTTGTGAGGGAACAAAATAGTCTTTGTTATTATATTTCATCAAGCTATGATGCTTTTAATGGTGTTATGCTTGTTAATGCTGGAATTGAGGCACAAGATTATCAAAAAACACTCAACTTAATTGAACAGCAACTTAGTGATTTGAAAAATGGTCATATTCAAGATGAAGAAATAGCTATTGCAAAAATGATGCTGAAAAATGCATTGAAAAAAACCAATGATGAAGCGAGCAGCATGATTGCTTTGGCATATAATCGTGATATCACTGGTATCCATGAAACAAATGAAGAATATATTGAAAAATTGATGAATGTAACTTTAGAAGAAATTGTTCAAGTGGCTCAAAACGTAAAGCTTGATACAATTTACTTCCTTACAGGAAAGGAGTTCCATGAAAATTATTAAATATCCGAATTTACAGGAAACACTTTACTTTGAAGAAATGGAAAATGGATTAAAAGTTTATCTTTTACCTAAAGAGGGATTTTCTAAAACGTATGGTTTATTTACAACACGTTTTGGATCTGTTGATACAACTTTTGTTCCTCTACATGAACAAGAAATGATAAAAGTTCCTGATGGCATTGCTCATTTTCTAGAACATAAAATGTTTGAAATGGAAGATGGAGATGCCAGCACTAAATTTGCACGATTAGGAGCGAATACGAATGCTTTTACCTCTTCATCAAGAACTGCTTATTTGTTTAGTGCAACAAGTCATGAAAAAGAATGTATAGAGTTATTGCTTGATTTTGTTCAAGATATATACTTGACAGATGAAAATATCGAAAAAGAAAAAGGAATCATTAATCAGGAAATTGGTATGTATGATGATGATCCTGATTGGCGTTGCTATTTTGGAAGTATACAAAATTTATATCAAAAACATCCTGTAAAAATTGATATTGCAGGAACAGTAGAGACAGTTTCGCAAATTGATAAAAGCACTTTAGAAAAATGCTATCATACTTTTTATCATCCAAGTAATATGATGCTGTTTGTTGTAGGGAATATTGATTCTCAGGAAATTATGCCGTTTATTCGTGAAAATCAAAATGCCAAAACATTTGAAAAAGCGAATGCTATTGAAAGAATGAAAGTAGAAGAACCTTTGGCTATTGATAAAAAAGAAGATGTGCTTTATATGGATGTTACGATGCCTAAAATGATTGTTTCATTAAAAATTAATGATATTCCAATCAATCCTCAAGAGCGTCTAAAACGTGAACTATCAATGAATCTTTTATTGGATATTTTCTTTGCAAAAAGTTCTTCTTTATATGAAGAATGGATGAAGGAAGAGTTAATTAACGATAGCTTTAGTGCACAGTTTACTCAAGAGAGAGATTATTCTTTCTTGCAGATAGGGGGAGATTCACTCTATCCTGAAAAACTAAAAAACAAAATTCAAGATTTTATTTCTCATTTTGCTGAATATGACTTTAATGAAAAAGATTTCTTGCGTTTAAAGAAAAAAACAATGGGAATCTTAATTTCAGTTTTTAACAGTCCTGAAAGTATTGCAAATATTTTTAGTCGTTATTACTTTGAAGGAATTATGATATTTGATTTAATTGATTGTCTCAATGAATTAACAATTGAAGATTTGGAACAATTAAGGCCACTATTTGATATTCAATATGCTAGTTCGTTTATGATTCTTCCACAAAAATAAGTCGATTTTATGAAGACATTTTAGATATTGAAAGATTTATCTATTTACACAAATGATTTTTATGTTATAATGTGAGTGACCTAAGAGACATATGTATTTCCTACACTATAGATAAGGGAATCTGATTGTTGCTTTGTGGTGTTGAAAACCTATCTTGAATAGGGATCCTAAAACAAAGCACAAGATACCCACCTGCATATACCAGGGATTAATCTAAAAAACTCTTAGGTTTTTCTTTTTGAGGAGGAAATATGAGTAAAATAAGTGATGAAATGATTAATGAAATTAATGCCTTAGCAAGAAAAAGTAAAGCTGAAGGTTTAAATGATGAAGAAAAGAAACGTCAACAGGAATTGAGAAAAGAATATCTACGTATTTTTAGACAAGGTTTTAAACAACAGTTAGATCATGTCAAAGTAGTAGATGCAACTGGAAAGGATATAACACCTCGTAAACAGAAAAATTAAAGAAATCTCGAATTATGTTAATTCATGTTTGATATTGCATTTTTTTTGTGTATAATGTTAGTGTGTGTTATAAGGAGGAATAATGAGATAATGAATCAATCTGAGTTATCAATTGCAACTATTAGAGCGCTTGGAATAGATATGATTAATAAAGCGAATTCTGGGCATCCTGGTATGGTTCTAGGATCTGCACCAGCTTTATACTCTTTATTTACAACAGAGTTAAAAATCTTTCCAGCACATTCGCATTGGATGAATCGTGATCGTTTTGTTTTGGCAAGTGGACATGCTTCATCATTGTTATATAGTTTATTACATTTATCTGGTTTTGATTTATCAATTGAGGATTTGAAAGCTTTTAGACAGTGGGAAAGTCGTACACCTGGACATCCAGAAGTTGAGATGACTGATGGTGTAGATGCTTCAAGTGGGCCATTAGGTCAAGGTATTCCTATGGCAGTAGGAATGGCTATGGCTGAAGCTTTTCTTGCTTCAAGATACAATAAAGATGATTTTCATATCATTGATCATTATACATATGTACTTTGTGGTGATGGTGATATGCAGGAAGGTGTGACATATGAAGCTTCTTCTTTAGCTGGGCATCTTTCATTAGGAAAATTAATTGTCCTTTATGATTCTAATCATGTCACTTTAGATGGACCTTTAAATTATTCATTTAGTGAAGATGTAAAAAAGAGATATGAATCTATGAATTGGCAAGTTATTTGTGTTCAGGATGGAAATGATTACGAAGCTATTCATAAAGCAATTAAAAAGGCCAAAAAAGAAATTTATAAACCAACTTTGATTATTGTTGACACAGTTATAGGGTATGGATCAAAATTCCAAGGAACAAATCAAGTTCATGGTTCTCCGCTAGGTGAGGAAGATGGACAATATGCAAAAAATCATTATGGTTTCAATTACAAAGAAAAATTCTTTGTTCCAGAGGAAGTTTATGATGACTTTAAGAAAAATGTTTTCAATCGTGGTAAACGTTTATATAATAAATGGAATAAAATGATTGATTCATATAAAACTGAATATCCTGATTTATATCAGGAATTATTCTCAAATATAAATGACGAATATACACTTGATATTAATGAATTCATAAAAGCATATCAGGATGGAATGAGTGAAGCAACACGTTCTACAAGTGAAAAGCTAATTAATGAAGTTGCAAGACAAAATCCAACTTTTATGTCAGGTACTGCTGATTTGGCTTCATCTACAAAAACAATTATTAAAGATGCAGAACGTTTCAGTTGTGAAAATTATAGTGGACGTAATTTGTTCTTCGGTATTCGTGAATTTGCTATGGTAGCTATTATGAATGGTATGACATTGCATAAAGGTATTAAAGTTGCAGCTGGTGGATTTATGGTCTTTAGTGATTATTTTAAAGCAGCTTTAAGAATGTCTTGTTTAATGAAGTTACCAATCATTTTACCACTATCTCACGATTCTATTGCTGTTGGTGAAGATGGTCCAACACATCAACCTGTTGAACAGTTGGCTATGTTGAGATCTATGCCTAATATTCAGGTTATTCGAGCTGCTGATGCTTACGAAATGGCAGGAGCATGGAAAAAAGCTATTGAAACAACTGATAGACCTACAGCTTTGATTTTGACAAGACAAAATGTTACAAACTTCACACATGCAACATACAACGATGTTTGCCATGGTGCTTATATTGTATCAAAAGAACAAAATCAATTAGATGGTATCTTAATTGCCACAGGAAGTGAAGTTGAGTTAGCAGTCAAAGCTCAGAAGGTTTTATTAAATAAAGGATATGATGTCCGTGTTGTATCAATGCCATCAATGGAATTATTTGATATGCAGGATGAATCATATAAAGAATCTGTATTGCCAAAAGAAAATCGTAAACGTTTAGCTATTGAAATGGCAAGTGATTTTGGTTGGCATAAATATGTTGGATTAGATGGAAAAGTTATTTCTGTTAATCAATTTGGTGCTAGTGCCCCAGCAAATGTTATTATTGAAAAATATGGATTTACTGTTGACAATATTGTAGATACATTTTTATCACTTTAAAAAGAATCAGAACTGATTCTTTTTTTTTTTTTTATCTTTTCATATAAATCAGTTATAATGACCTTGTTGATAGTTTTGAAATATATAATTGTATGTATAAAAATTCCATTTGTTGAACTCGTAAATACGTATCCTACATTAATATCGGATATTTATCAGGAACAGAATAATATGTATAAAACCAAACAAATAGAATTGATGTTTTCAAAAATGATTTCAGAAAAAGAAAAACTTTTACATAATATACAGGAAAGAGAAAATTATTCTTATTATCACGGAGTCCACCAATTAAAAAATCCTATTACGCATGAAAAAATATTTATTTCTATGAATGAATATGATTTGGATGTTGAAGAAGAGGGGAATCATCATTATATTTTTGATATGATTTCAACTTTTTCTAAAAACTTCTATATGATTTTGAAATAATTTTGCAAAAATAATATGACTATGCTATAATAGACAAGTAATTGAATGGAGGATTGAAAGATGTTATACGGAATTTTAGGACTTTTAATAGGTCTTGTTATAGGATTCTTTGCTGCTCGTTACTTCTTTAAGAAAAACTTGAAAAAGAATCCACCAATTAATGAAAAGATGATTCGTGCTATGTTTATGGAAATGGGACGTAAACCAAATGAAACTCAAATTAAACGTATTATGAAGAGCATTAATGATCAATACAAATAAGGGTTAACCCTTATTTTTTCATATATGAGAATATATATAACGCGTCATTCCAAAACATTGTGGAATGAAGAAAAAAGATTACAGGGACGTTTAGATTCCCCGCTCACAAAAGATGGTATTGAAAATGCTCGAGCTTTAAAAAAATATTTAGATGAGATTTCATTAAAATTTGATTATGTTTATTCAAGTCCTATACCACGTGCTTATGAAACAGCATGCTTGTTATTTGATCAAAGTCAGGTTATCACTGATGAACGTTTGATGGAAATGAATTTTGGTGATTTTGAAGGTCAAAAAATTTCTGATTTATTAGCCAAAAAAGATCAGTTATATGATCAATTGTGGAATCATCCAGAACTTTTTGATCGCATTCCTCATGGTGAAAGTTATGATGAAGTTATTGAAAGAGTAAAAAGTTTTTTACGAGATTTACAAAAATTAAAATTTGATAGTCAGATTATGATTGTCACACATGGAATGTATTTTGTTGTTTTGATGGCAGTTATAATGAATCTTGCTAAAAAAGATTTTGTCAAAATCAATCAACAGATTGTTGAAGGTTGTTCGTTAACTTGTGTTGATGAAGACGATGGGCATTATCAAGTGGTTTATTATAATGATTATCATTTTTTACCACATGTGATGCATGCGAGTTTTTCAAAATCATAATTGATATGATGGTTTGTAAAATAAAAACCTCTCGTCAGTATTTGATATGTAATACTGTTTTCTGAGAGGTTTTTCTATATTTATATTCATTTTTTACATCCAAGTAATCTTGCTCTCTGTTCCGTTTCTTAATCTTTGTATATTGCTTTTATGTTTATAAACAAGTAATGCCACAATACATATATTGGTGATGATGCCAATAGAACTGTAACCTAAAAATGGAGAAATAATAGCAATAGAAAGAGATGCTAATATTGAAGATAATGAAACATACTTAGAAATCTTTAATGTAACTAAAAAGATGACCAATGCAATAAGAAATGCATATATATTTGTCATTAAAGCATATCCAATAGCAACCGAAACGGCTTTTCCACCACGAAATCCAGCAAAAATAGGATAACAATGACCAATAACACATGCCAAGGCACATGGATAAATAATATCTGGATTGAGATTCATGTTTTCAGCGATCATTGAAGCAATCAAGATGGATATACAACATTTGGATGCATCCAATAAAATAACTGCTAACCCAGCTTTTTTTCCTAAAACTCTTCCGGCATTTGTTCCACCTAAATTTCCTGAACCACTATTTCGAACATCAGTGTGGTAAAACAGTTTTCCAATGACTAAGGCAAATGGAACTGAACCATACAAGTAAGCCATAATGATTAATAAAATATATATCAATATATTCATTTTTTCACTTCCTCGAGCACTATTATACATAAAAACATAGAAAAATCAAATTTTTTAAATAATTTGCGAAAATTATAGAAATCTGTTAAGATAGGATATCCCTAGCAATATAAGCTTATTTTTGGTATAATTATAAAGTTGGAAAAGGAGGAAATCACATATGAAAGCAAATCACTATGATGAATCAAATATCCAAATTCTTGAAGGATTAGAAGCAGTTAGAAAACGTCCGGGTATGTATATCGGTTCGACTGATTCTCGTGGTTTACATCATCTCGTATGGGAAATTGTAGATAACTCAATTGATGAAGCTTTGGCCGGATATGGGAAAAAGATTACAGTAACTATAGGGAAAGATAATAGCATTCAGGTTGAAGATGAAGGAAGAGGAATGCCGACTGGTATGCATGCTTCGGGAAGACCAACGACAGAAGTTATTTTAACAATTCTTCATGCAGGTGGTAAATTTAGTGAGGATGGCGGATATAAAACATCTGGTGGTTTACATGGTGTTGGATCATCTGTCGTGAATGCGTTAAGTGAATGGTTAGAAGTTACAGTATATCGTGATGGTAAAATATATCAGCAACGTTTTGAAGATGGTGCAAAAATAATTTCACCATTAAAAGTTATTGGAAAAACTTCAAAAACTGGAACGACTATTCATTTTAAGCCAAATAAAGATATTTTTTCTACTATTGAATTTAACTATTCCACAATATGTGAAAGATTAAGAGAGAGTGCTTTTCTTTTAAAAGGCATTGAGATGAATGTTATCGATGAAAGAACGGAAAAAAGAGATACATTTCAATATGATAATGGGCTAGAAGCATTTATTGAATATCTGAATTATGATAAAAAAACATTGCATTCAACGGTTACATTCGATGATGATTCTCATCCGATTGAAGTTGAAGTATCATTCCAGATTACTGATGGCTATCAAGAAAATATTATCTCATTTGTCAATTTAGTCAGAACAGGAGATGGAGGAACTCACGAAACTGGATTTCGTTCAGGTTTCACAAAAGTTTTCAATGAATACGCAAGACAATATGGATTATTAAAACCTAAAGATAAAAACTTAGAAGGTAGTGATGTTCGAGAGGGTTTAACAGCTGTTATTTCTGTTAAAATTCCTGAGTCATTATTGCAATTTGAAGGTCAGACAAAGTCTAAATTAGGGACACCTGAAGCAAGAAATATTGTTGAAAATGTTGTGTATGAACAAGTGAATTATTTTTTAGAGGAAAATAAAGATATTGCTAATGAACTTGTTAAGAAAATGATTAAAGCTTCACAGGCGAGAAATGCAGCTAGAAAAGCTCGCGAAGAAGCGCGTAAGGGAAAAGGAAACAAAGTTGAAAAGATTTTAAGTGGAAAATTAGCTCCAGCACAATCTAAGGATAAAAAGCGTAAAGAATTATATCTAGTCGAAGGAGATTCAGCTGGAGGAAGTGCAAAACAAGGAAGAGACCGTAAATATCAGGCTATTTTACCATTAAGAGGAAAAGTCATTAATACGGAAAAAGCAGCAATGAGTGATATTTTAAAAAATGAAGAAATTAGTACCATTATTAATACAGTTGGTGCTGGTGTTGGTGCTGATTTTAATGCCGATGATTCTAATTATGCAAAAGTGATTATTATGACCGATGCGGATACTGATGGCGCCCATATTCAGGTTTTATTGTTAACTTTTTTCTATCGCTATATGCGTGGATTGATTCAAGCTGGAAAGGTTTATATTGCACTACCACCTTTATATAAAGTGTCAAAGAAAAATGGTAAGCATGAAGATGTTGTTTACGCCTGGGATGATGATGAGTTAGAAGAAGCGAAAAAGAAAATTGGTCGTGGCTATAATATACAACGTTATAAAGGTTTGGGTGAAATGAATGCTGATCAATTATGGGAAACAACAATGAATCCTGAAACGCGTACTTTAATTCAGGTTTCTATTGAAGATGCGGCTTTAGTTGAAAGAAGAGTTTCTGTTTTAATGGGAGATAAGGTAGAACCAAGACGTGAATGGATTGAAGATAATGTTCAATTCTCATTAGAAGATTCATTTTTTATTAATCAGTAGGGAGGTAAGCTATGAAAGAAAAAATCATAACACAATCATTAGATGATATCATGGGTGATCGTTTTGGAAAATATTCAAAATATATTATCCAAGATCGTGCTTTACCCGATGTCAGAGATGGATTAAAGCCTGTACAGCGTAGAATTCTTTATGCTATGTATAAAGAAGGAAATACACATCAAAAACCATATCGTAAATCGGCAAAAACAGTAGGGAATGTTATTGGTAATTATCATCCACATGGAGATAGTTCTGTTTATGAGGCTATGGTTCGTCTATCACAAGATTGGAAAATGCGTATACCTCTTATTGATATGCAAGGAAATAATGGTTCTATTGATAATGACCCAGCTGCCGCAATGCGTTACACTGAAGCAAGATTATCACCTATTGCATTAGAATTATTAAAAGATATTGATAAAGATACTGTACAAATGGCTTTAAACTTTGATGATACAGAATATGAACCAACTGTTTTACCAGCAAAATTTCCTAATCTTCTTGTCAATGGAGCGACTGGTATTTCTGCTGGATATGCAACTGATATTCCTCCTCATAATTTGGAAGAAGTCATTGATGCCACAATCTATCGTATCTTGCATACAGATTGTACTTTAGATGACTTAATGAAGTTTATGAAAGGTCCTGATTTTCCTACAGGTGCTATTGTAGAAGGTATTCAGGGTATTAGAAAAGCTTTTGAGACAGGAAAAGGAAAAGTTGTTGTTCGTTCTAAGACAAAAGTGATTGAAGAAAAAAACATCAATAAAATTGTTGTTAGTGAAATTCCTTATGAAGTCAATAAAGCAGAATTAGTTAAAAAATTAGATGAAATACGTTTTCAGAAAAATATTGATGGTATTATTGAAGTTAGAGATGAATCGGATCGTAGTGGATTAAGTATTGTAATTGAATTAAAAAAAGATGTAGATGTACAAAATACTTTAAATTATTTTTATAAGAATACTGATTTGCAGAAAAACTATAATTATAATATGGTTGCTATTAAAAATAAGCGACCTGTGTGTATGGGAATTATAGAAATTCTTGATGGTTATATTGAGCATCAGATTGAAGTCATTACAAAACGTTCATTGTATGATTTAAAAAAGGCACAAGAGCGTAAACATATTGTTGATGGTTTGATCAAAGCAGTTTCTATTTTAGATGATGTTGTTCATACTATCCGACATTCACGTGATAAACAAGATGCGAAAAATAATTTACAGTTACAATATCAATTTTCTGAGAAACAAGCTGAAGCCATTGTGATGTTACAATTGTATCGTTTAACAAATACTGATATTGTGTCTTTAGAAAATGAGAAAAAAGATTTGGAAACTTTAATTCAGACACTGACAAATATTTTAGATAGCGATAAAGTTTTAAGAAAGGTTATTGTTGATGAGTTAAAACAAATTAAAAAGCAATATCCTAGCCCTAGATTGACTGAAATCAAGGACGAAGTTCAAGAAATTGTCATTAATGAAGAAGCAATGATATTACCAGAAGATATTTATGTGTCAATCACACGTGATGGCTATATCAAAAGAATATCTCAGCGTTCTTATAAGGCAAGTGAAAATATTGCTTTTGGTAAAAAAGATGATGACATTTTATTAGATGTCCATCATGCCAATACTCTAGATAAATTACTTGTTTTTACAAATAAAGGAAATTATCTTTTTATACCACTACATAAACTTGAGGAATTTAAATGGAAAGAACTCGGAAAACATATTAGTTATTTAATTAAAGTTTCACCAGAAGAAAAAATCATTGGATCCATTCTTGTGAAATCATTTGAATTACCTCTTTATGTTGTTTTAGCAACGCGCCTTGGACAGATTAAACGTGTTTCATTAAAAGAATTTGAAGTTGTCAGATATACAAAACCAATCAAGTGTATGAATTTAAAAAATGATGATGCTCTTATTCAAGTCCAATTAACAAATGATCATCAGGCGATTGTTTTGACATCATCACTTGGTTATGTTTCTCTTTATAGTGAACAGGAAATTTCTGTTTTAGGCTTAAAAGCTGGTGGTATAAAAGCTATGAATTTAAAAGAAGATCATCTTGTTTCGCTCAATAGTTTTGATCCATTGCATTCCTATTCTTATGTTTTAGTCAGTGATCAACCTGGTATTAAGCGAATTAGAATATCTG
>CALUZM010000048.1 GCA_944325245.1 uncultured Massilimicrobiota sp.
TGGGCACTACGCCGCAAGCAGCGGGGAAATGCCCAAGAGTAAAAAGTATTCACTGGATACTTTTTACTTATTATAATCTACTTCTTTTTGAGGATATCTTTCGACCTGTAAAGAAAGTTGCACCTTGAGCTGATTGAGTCCTGACAAGCCTAGTTTTTCGATAACACGATAAATTGTTGAAACAGAAACAAAGCTCTTTTTAGCGATTGTTTGTATATCATCTTGAATGATTTCCTGAGGTGCATTTAAGATATATTCAGCAAAAACCTTTTCACCTTCTGTGAAATGCTGTTCTTCTTTAATTCTTGTAAAAATATTCATTTGTTTTCCTCTTTTCTACTTTTTTGTCATGGTTTCATAAAAATATAATTTCTTTTCAATATTCTTTTGATAATCCAATCGAAAATAGCATGTATATAGACAATCTAAAATATATAATAATGACAAGCGTGTTGCGAAAGAGGAAATCTTATTATAATGATCTTCATGCGAACTCATATAAAGAGTATGTTGCGCATAAGGATATAAAGGATTTTCTAATGTTGATGTGATGAGAATAATAGGTGTTTTATTTTGTTTAAGCAAGTGTACAATATGTTCAACAGATGTTCCTCTACCACCAAATGATATCACAATTGCAACATGATTTTGATTGCTACTGACAGCTGATAGATTCTGTTGATAATCTTCTAAGGGGACATTGACCATAACCCCAATTTCTTGCATCTGAAACTTAAAATTTTCAGCAAAATAAATATTCCCGGCAGATGTATAAATATCAATGAATTTGGCTTTTTTTAATAAACTGGCTGATAGTCGCAACTGTTCTAAATCCAATAAATTCAATGTTGATGTGACTGTCTGCTTATAAACATCTTTTAATTTATGAGCAATCTGATATTGTGTCTCATTTTGTTTAATTGGATAATTATAATCAAAATCTTCAGATTCTTTGAGATAATCTTCAATAGATGCAGAAACCTGTAATTTTAAATCAGATAATCCAGCGATTCCTAATTTATGACAGAGACGATAAATCGTTGAAATAGATACATAACATTTTTCAGCTATTTGTGTCGCATTATATTTCATAAAATCATCAGTATGTTCTTTCATATATGTCACTAATATTTTTTCATTATCTGTCAAATCAACAATTTGATCAAGCTTATTAAAAATGTTCATGAGCACCACCTCATGAACATTATAAATAATATTTTCACTGAAAACAATTTATTTTATTTCTGGCATGTATTTATATAATGATTCAGCAATACCATCTTCATCATTAGATAATGTCATATCGTCAGCGATATCCTTTAAATCCTGAACAGCATTTGCCATTGCAACACCAATTCCTGCATATTTAACCATAGATGCATCATTATGTCCATCACCAAAAGCAATCATTTCATCTTGTGTATAACCCATTGGTTTTAAAACAGAATCAAGTGCTTTAGCTTTATCAATACCTTTAGCTGTAAATTCAAAATAGAAATCCCCAGTAAACATACAGCTTAATGTTTCTTTAAAAGGTGCTTCCATTTCTTTATAATGTGCCTGCAAATATTCAGGATCAGATGTTGTTAAAATCTTATTCAATGGGAAATCAACAAATGCAGCTAAATCATCAACTTCACATAATTTATATTTTCCACCACGTGATTCATATTCCATAACATTAAATGGTTTTCCATTCCATTGAATAATATTATCATAAACATTAGTGACATACATATATTCCCCTTTATCAATCATAGGGCGTACACGATCAAATTTTTTCATATGTTCCAAAACTGCTTTGGCTTCTTCAACATTTAAAGCCTGATTAAATAAGACTTCATCTGTTTCACAATCCACAACTTTAGACCCATTATAACAAACCAATAATCCATGATGTTGATCCATCTTTAATTCTTTCGCAAAATCTCTCAATCCAGATGTAGGTCGTCCTGAAGCTAAAATTAAAATAGCTCCTGCTTCTTCAGCTTTAATTAAAGCTTCTCTTGTTTTAGGGGTAATCACTTTTTGGCTATTAGAAAGTGTTCCATCCACATCCATGATAATGACTTTTATTGACATAAAATTCTTCCTCCTTCATTACCGCTTAATTTTATCATTTTTTCAACATGGCATTCAAAGCAATCAACAAAAGATGAAAAAAACATGTCAAAAATTTATGAAAAAATCTGAATTCTTGCGAAAAGTCTATCAAAGAAACAAGTTCTTATATTTTTAAGATTTGAAGAAATTAAAAAAGTCCTAAAAAGGACTATAAATATTCAAAGACATCCAACAATGTTTCAATACAAGTAATTTCTGGATCATTAATATCTTTATGACCAATCAAAAATGCTCGCATCCCAACAGCTTTTGCTGATTGCATATCTTTATTATAACTATCACCTATATAAACAGCTTCTGAAGGTTTTAATTTTGTGATTTCTAATGCTTTTTCAAACATTTCTTTAGCTGGTTTATAATAATGCGTTGTTTCACTTGAAATGATACCTTTCGGTTCTAATTCAAGCTTTTTCATACTTTCTTCTACATAACGTATGTCATTATTCGTAATAATATAGATAGGCAAAGGACATTGTGCAAAAAAATCATAGGAATCGTCATAGGCTGGTGAATGAATCCAATGTTGAACCAATAAATCACAATACTGATGACTATCTCCCTGTAATCCAATTTCATCTTTTATACATTCAAAAGCTTCTAAAGATATATCATATTCACTTTTATAGTTATCTCCATTATATTTGGTAAGCAGTTCATCATGTTTCTGATACCATAAATCAGCTATCTTTTGAGGGTCTTTGACATTTGAATTTTGAACACACATGTCCATCAGTTTTTCTAACCACTCACTTTGCTCATAGACTAAAGTCCCCATATGATCAATAAATATCGCTTTTAACATGATTATCCTCCTATCAATTCACTCTTTTTATATACTTGACATGGCTTTTGTATTTTTATGCGCGTTGCTTCTACCAGCTTTGGATCACATTGCCTGGCCTGTGATGGGCACACAGAAACACAACGCATACACGAAATACATCGTTTTTCATCTACACTTTCTATATGATGAATATCAATAGCTCCCACAGGACAAAGTTTAGCACATAATCCACACTTTGTACACTCAGAAGTTGCTTTTGGTTTTAATCCTCCGTGGAATTCTTTATATGGTCTATGTCCTGGAACTTCAATAGGATGTAGGTTCTTTTTCATTGTCTCAACAAGACTTTGAATTTCCTGAAAATCCTCCTCGTTTGGTCTACCTTTTGCGTATTCATGAACAATAGAATGCTCACAGACAACCGCCAAAGCTCCAACAGTTATAAAACCACATTGGTCTAAAGTATCTTTTAATTCTATAAAAGTATCATCATAATGTCTATTTCCATAAGTCACGATAAGTACCACAGGTGTATGATTTCCTTTTAATTTTTGTAAACGTTCAACCGCAACGAAAGGTACTCTTCCACCATATGAAGGAACACCTACGATACACAATGAATCATCAGAGAAAGTCTGTGACTGTATATCTTTTTGAGATAAATCAATTTCATAGATTGGCTGGCCCCATTGTTTTCCTACAAATTCAACAACTTTTTTCGTATTCCCTGTACCACTAAAATAAATCAGATTAATAGCCATATCAAACCACTCCTGTATACCATTTTAACATATTTCCCAACACTTTCCATTAACAAATCTTCAATATTCAAAAAATCATTATTCGTCTGTCATAGTATTTTGTTAATCATTAAATTTCAAATTATATGCTTTAAGCAATTTTTATGATATAATATGTTTGTAAGAAAAATTTGTCTAAAAAAGAAGAAAAATGAACTTTTTTTGCGTATATGAATAATAGGAGGTATTATTCATGGCTAAAAAAGAGTATAAATTGAGAAAGATTTTTGATATTCGCATCAGAACGCTCTTTAAAAATCATCACATCTTGGTTGATTTTATCAATGGCATTCTTTTTTATGGAAATGGAATCATTCACTTTGATAACGTCTCTCTAGTTGATTCTAATCTCGATGCTCATCTCCCGATTCAAAACATCACAAGAGAACGTGAACGTGATAATATCTATCATGTAAAAATAGATGGCAGGGAGTGTCTGATTGGTATAGAACATCAATCACAAATTGATCAAAGCATGTTTCAAAGGACAAGGGAATATGATGAAATGAATTATCTTCAACAGTTCTTTCTATATCGCGCGAATCATCAGATGATTATAGGTGTTATGACATTTGTTGTTTATTACGGACAAAGGAAATGGAAAGCTCCAAGAACATATGAGGACATGATGAAGCCCCTACCTCCCGTTTTAAAAAACTATATGAATGTTGCATCCTATCCACTCATTGAAATGAGATATCTGAATCCAGAGAGATTTCACACTCAAGAACTTAAAGAGCTTATCATTGGATTGAAATACTTATATAATCATCAATATGATAAAGCTCATGATATAGCAGTCAGTTATGAGATTGCAATCACACTCGCAGCACTTACAAAAAACACGCATATTTATAAAAAGGTAAAGGAGGAGAAGATTGATATGTGTCAAGCTATCAGAGATTATGGAAAAGAAAATCGAAGAAGAGGAAAAAAGAAGGTATTAATATCGGAAGAAATGAAGGTATCATCCAAACTTTAATTAAGCAACTTCAATCAAAGTTAGGATTTCTCTCAAAAGACACCCTTACAAAAATCCAATCATGCAATCAAGAACAACTTGATTTACTTACAGTACATATTTTTGATATTCATAGTGAAAAAGATATTCTTCGTTATTTATAAATTGTATAAAAAAGCTGTAACAAAATAACTTTTTAAATAATTGATTTTGTACAGCTTTTTTCTTTTTGATGTTTTATGCATTATGAGCGCTTATGCTTACGCTTATTTTTCTTCTGTTTTCCTTTCTCTTGAGGAGCTTGATCTCCTAAATGAACAACAGTCGTGCCAGAGAGGTAATCATGAATTGCACGTCTTGAGGGTGTATTATATACCATAATTGCAGAAATAATAGTAATAAAACTTCCAATAGCCATTAAATAATACTCAAAATAAATACCTGTTGCCATAGTTAACATCTGACGATAATATCTAGCTACTACAACTGAGACACTCTCTAAAATCATTAAGCCAATAACATGTCTTATCAATAATGTTTTCAAATCTAATGGCTGATTATCCATTCTCACAATCTGCAATTTCATAATACGTTTTCCAATAGTCTGTCCAGGATATTTTTTCAATGGAATA
The DNA here is from genome assembly GCA_944325245.1 of uncultured Massilimicrobiota sp. Classification (GTDB taxonomy): domain Bacteria; phylum Bacillota_I; class Bacilli_A; order Erysipelotrichales; family Coprobacillaceae; genus Allocoprobacillus. Next base: position 5,302 of record CALUZM010000048.1, read on the forward strand.
TAAACCAAATAAATCAACGCTAAAATAATACTCAAAAATCCAGCTAAATAACTCCAATAGACTGAATATCCTAAAGAGGGAAAAACGTATAAATCACTGAACATATCACTACGATCAGTAACCAAACCATAAATAGCCACTGCCGGTAAGCCCGCAACAATTCCACCAATTGCCCAATCTAAAGCATAAGCAATTAAGCGTGTTGAAAAATTGACTTTGGAAGGCTTTCGATCAACCCAAAATGTTAATTTTTTCCATAATTGACGCATAAAACGATCCTCCTACTTATGATATAAGGCATCCATTGCCTTTTTAAAGCGATTTAATCCTTCTTGTACTTTAGCACGTGGACATCCTAAATTCATTCTCAAATATTTTGTTCCATTTTCACCATATGTCTCACCTTTCATAATAGCAACACCACCGATATTTACTAAAGCTTCCTGAATTTCGTCACTAGTAAAAGGAACATCTCGAGCATCAATCCAAGCTAAATAAGTGGCTTCAGGTCTTTGAAAATGGAAATCCGGTAAATAATTATGAATAAAGTTTTCCACTAATTCCATATTCCCACGAATATATTCATTTAATTGATCAATATAATCATCACATTGTGTATAACCAATCATTGTTGCATACATTCCAAAAATACTTGCTGAGTTCAAAAAATCTCTTCTTCGCGTTACACCCACAAAAGCATCTCTTACTTTTTCATTAGGAATGATTACATAAGATCCTATCAAACCTGGAGTATTTAAAGTTTTACTTGAAGAACTCGCAGTATACATTTCATCATATTTATTGAGATATTTCAACAACGGCTGATGTTTTTGATCTTTAATTTGAATATCCATATGTATTTCATCTGAAATAATCTTAACTTGATATTTTTTACATATTTCAATCATTTTTTTCATTTCATCATCACGCCAGATTCTACCCGTTGGATTATGTGGCGAACATAAAAGTAATATTTGACATTCTGATGCTTGCTGTTCAAATACTTTAAAGTCAATTTCAAAGGTTCCATTTGTTTTTATCAAATGATGTGAAACCAATTCTCTATCATTTTCTAAAATGACATTGATGAATGCATCATACATTGGATTCATTGTTAAAATTTTATCGTGTGGTTGACTCAATAAACGAATTAACAGTGAAACTGAATACATAACACTTGGACTATATAGAATCCAATCTTCCTCAATATGTGTATCAAAACGCCTTTGAAAATAAGTTGTGATAGATGATTTGAAATCATGATGATTCCATCTGGTATATCCATAAATCTGATGGTTGGCAACTTCATGAATTTTATCTGTTATAGGTTTAGGAACAATAAAATCTGTATCAGAAATCGAAAAAGGAATCAAATCTTTTTTGTGAAAACGATCTTCTATATAATCCCATTGTGTACAATATGTTCCCAAACGATTATGAATTTCATCAAAATCATATTTCATTTATTTTTCCTCCAATATTATATAATCTTTTGGTGTTTTATTCATTGGAACACCTTTTCCATCAACGATTACAACATCATCTTCAATACGAATACCTCCTAAACCAGGAACATAAACCCCTGGTTCACAAGACATCATCATGCCATTTTGCAGGATTGTTTGACTTTGACTATTTAAAATGGGCCCTTCACCACTATCTGTTACCCCTATACCATGTCCAAGACCATGATCAAAATATTCACCATATCCTGCTTCTTCAATGACTTGGCGAGCTGCACGATCTACATCACATGCCTTTGCACCTGCACAAATAGCCTCTAACCCTGTTAATTGTGCCTTTAAAACCAAATCGTAAATATTTCTATATTGAGGCAATGGTTCACCAATAAAACAAACACGCGTCATATCTGACTGATAATTTTGATATTGAATTCCAAAATCAATCATAATTGGCTCATGAGCCTTGACTTTTCGTGATGTTGGTCGTCCGTGTGGCAAAGCAGTTCTTTCTCCACTTGTAACAACCGTATCAAAAGACATTTGCTGAGCTCCAACTGCAATTGCGTAATATTGAACTAAGGCACTTATTTCATATTCCGTCATTCCTATTCGAATATGTTGTAATACTTTTGCATACACATCATCTGTCAAAGAAATCGTTTTTTGCATAGCAACAATTTCACTATCATCCTTAACAATTCTTAAATTCGTGATTTCCTCATCAAGTAAATGAATATCTACACCCAATGTCTGTAGTTTTTGATAATCTTTAACCAGTACTTCACTAGCCTCTACACCTAATGATTGACAATGTTCTTCTTTTAATATGTTCTCTACTGCATATAAATAACTTTTTCCTGTCGTATGAGGATTATGAAGTCTGATTTCTAAATCAAACTCAGTTTCTTTAGCCTCAGTTATATAACGTCCATCCAGAATTAAATATCCATGTTGTTGAGTGATGAGAACCTTACACCCACTTCCTAACATTGTTGACATCCATTTTTTCATGGTTTTGCTTTGAATTAATAAAGCATCAAGTTTTTGATTCTTTAGAAAATCCTGCACTTTTTCTATTCTTTTGGCCATATTATTTACCTCCTAGATAGAAAGGCAAGCTTTTGCTTGCCTTATCATTAAAAGTCTAAATCTAAATCATTTAAGATATCTTCATCTTCTTTTGTTAATAACGAATTATCATTAGTCTTTTCATCTTGTTTTCCATAGCGTTGTTCATACATTTTAAAGAATGGATACCATACAATAATAGAAAGAATCATCTGTACTGCATTAACAACAATAGACATAAAGTCCATATTTGTTAAATAACCTTCTAGGAAAACTCCAACATATGGAGGTGTAAAGAATGAACAACTCATAATACCAAGATATTGAGCCCATCCACCTAAACTTCCTATAATACCTCCACAGATAACATATGGAATAAAGAATACAGGGTTTAATACAATTGGAGCACCAAATAAAATTGGTTCATTGATTCCAAACAATGCAGGAATAAGTGCTACTCCACCAATTTGTTTTAAAGCTTTATTCTTAGATAATAAGCACCAGAGTACTAATCCAAATGTAACTCCTGTACCTGTAAAGTTACCAAATGCTGATTCAGGTCCAGGTGTAAAGAAGTGTACCATTTCAACTCCAGCTTGATAATTTGAAATGTTTTCTGCTAAGAATTGTGTTGAAATTGGACTTGTAATTGGACTTAATACTGATGGATGAATACCAAAGAAGAATAATAAACAATGCAACATCTTCAAGAATGTATAAGCAAATGGATTATCCATAGAACCAACTAAAGGTGCTAATAAATTCGTAAAGATAAGTGGTGGCATTGTGTTGAATACATTGACACATACAATACGAATAATCAAGAAGAATCCAATAACAATTATTGAAATAGGAATCATTTCAAAAGAACGTGATACGAAATCTGGAACTGATTCAGGCATTCTAATTGTAAATTTCTTTTTCTTACACCAACGATAAAGTTCTACTGCAATCAATGATGCAAACATTGCTGCAAATAAACCTTTTGTTCCAAAATAAGTTGTATCAATTCCACCATCTTCAGTATATTGAACTGTCATCATTAAAAAGGCAATTAATCCCATGCTGACACTTCCAGGAACATCCTGCTTATAAGAATTTGCAAGATGATATGCGATAATTACTGATACATATAAAGACATTAATCCCATACCAACATTATATGGAATATAAATAATATCCAGGTTGTTTAAGATCCATTGAGAAATTGCGTTATTTTCTCCAATCATATTTGGAATAGCTTCTGGAATCAAACAGAAACTTCCAATAATCAACAACGGAGTCATTGCAACCATGGCTTTTTTTACAGCACTCAAATGAACTTGTTTATCCATCTTGTTTGCTAGTGGAGTTAAATACTTGTTCATAAATGCTTCAAATTTGTCAAACATACATTCACCCACTCCCTATTTTTTCATATCTGCTTTTTTTCTTTCAACAAGTGCTTTTTTCAAAACAGTTGCTCCATCCATTTTTCCATAAGTATCTTGATCAACAATAACATATGGAATATTGTATGGTTCAATAATTGGTTTAATATAGTCCAATTTATGAGCGATTTGAGGTCCAATAACTAATACATCACAAGTTTCAACTTCACTTTGTAAAATATCAACTGGAATAGCTACAAATTCAAAATCTTTTTCATCTAATTTAGCACTATTCTTTACAGTATTTTTCATACTATCCATAAGCATAGTTGTTGAAAAACCTCCAGCACAACATAATACAATTTTCATCTTATTTCCCCTCCTTTGCTTCAAATACATTTATTAATTCCTCAATTAAATCTCTTGCTAATTGAGAAGTCATATAATGATCCTGTGCATGAACCATTAATAACCCAACTTCTGGCTTATCTCCATTTTCTGACATTTCTGCCTGGATAAGCTTTGTCTGGATCGTATGTGCTTGAACATCAGCTTCCCTAGCTTCTTCAAGTAATTTTCTGGCTTCATCATATTCTCCAGTTTTCACTTTCTTTAATGCTTCAAATGCTTTAGCTTTACTTTGCCCTGCAGATGAAATCATCCCAATAATACTTTTTTCCATTTCTGTCATTTTTACTTTCCTCCCAAATAATCTGTCATATTCCTATATTCCTTTGCATCACTCTGTAATAAATGCACCAGCAATTCTACCAAATGATCAAGATCATCAGCATGAACCATTGAATAAGCTCCATGACAATAACGAAGTGGAATACCCAAAACCATCGCCAAACGTCCACCTTTTTGCAAATGTGCCTGTCCTGCATCAGTCCCGCCTCCACTAAGCATATCATTTTGATAAGGAATTTGATGCTTATCCGCAACTGCTTTTACATAACGAATCAATTGACGATTCGGCGCCATAGTTTTGTCATAATGGATAAGCATTGGACCTTTTCCAATCAAACGATGATTGGTATAATTTTTGACTAACTCTGGATTGTTCGCAACATCCACAGCAAAAACCACATCTGGATCAATTTGATAAGTCGCTGTTTGTGCTCCTCGTAATCCGACTTCTTCGCTACTTGTTGCAACAAAATAAAGATCATTTTTTGTATCATGTGATAGGTGCTTTAGCGTTTCAGCAATGACATAACATCCACTACGATCATCCATAGCTTTACCCATATATACATGTGGCGATGAGAGTGAGCGCATTTGACTAGCAAAACAAACCATATTTCCAACTTCAATTCCTAAAGCCTCTACCTCTTCACGCGTATCACAACCAATATCTATATACATTTCTTTGATATGGCCTTCATCATCTTTTGTAACATTTAATAAACCTTCTATTTTTTGACCATCTTCCGTTGTGACTCTAACAATTTGCATTTCTTTGCTCTTATCCAAAACACCACCAACAGCCATTACATAAAGAAATCCAATATCAGAAATATGTCGTACAATAAAACCGACCTCATCCATATGTGCACATATCATTATCTTCAAAGCATTTTCATCCGTTCCACGTTTATGGAATATAAGACTCCCTAGTGCATCACAAGAAATATCGTCACAGACATCTTTTAATTCCTGATAAAGTATTTCTCTAACTTCATCTTCACAAGAAGCAATACTATCAGCATCACTTAATTTTTTTAACAATTGACTATTCATGATTAACACCTCCTAACTCCTTCATAACGGCCATCAATTCTTCAAATGATTTTACGTGAAAAATACGATCAACATACTTTTTTTCCTGCATCAACTTATATAACTGCGTTGTCAACACCTTATACATTTCTATCTGATCTTTTTTCAAACATATCATAAAAACAATCTTAACTTCTTTTTCATTCCAGAAAAAAGGATTTTCTAGAACACAGACTGAAATCATATTTTTTAAAGCATCCGTTTCAATTGGATGGGGTATACAAATACCATTAAAATATATCGTACTCACAAAAGATTCACGTTGCATAACCATATCTGTAAATCCTTCTTTTCCATATTTTTTCTCTTCCAGTTCTTGTGCCATAGTATAAATTAATCGCTCATAGTTATCTTCCTTCACAATTTTGAAAAAATCTTTAGAAAAGAAAGCTGCATAAGGTGGTTCATCATGCATCAATGTATACGGATCATACTCATCTGTTTGCAGAATCTGTTTAATACGAATCAAATCTTTATCATCTAACAACTCTTTAATATAAATTACTGGAACTTGGACATCAAATGACAAAGGCAAAACGGTAAAAACCAAATCAGGTTTATAAGCCAATAAATCATTTTTCTGCAAAAAAGAGAATGTCTGCACTGTTGCGTTAGGGAATAAAGATTCAATCTGTAATTTAATCATGTAGGCACTCCCACCACCAGAAGAGCAAACAACACCAATGCGATTATATGATTGTAATTTTAATTGTTTTTCTTTTTCCATATGTCCAGCAAAATGCATTGCTACAAAACCAATCTCATCAAAAGTTGATTGAACATTATATTTTTCTGATAACATATCACAGAATTGAATCGCAATATTAAAAATCATAGGATTTGTGATGCTTAATTTATTTGCTAATTCATTTTTATAAGAAATCTTATCTCGCAATCGATCAATTAACAAAGTCACGTGCGATAACAAAAACTTTTTAAAGTCTTCATCCTGTAAAAAATTTGTCTGATAAATCTTATCTATCTTGCTTAGAAATTCATTAATATCATTTTCCAAAGTATCACTAAAACCAACATTTTCTATGCGTTTTCTAACATTTTTATTCAAAATGACTATAAAGTCATCAATACTTGCCTGACTAAACTCCACCTGATATATGTTCTGAAGTAATTGAGTAATTGCTTTAACAATACGATGAAATGTATCATTTTCCTGAATTTCTCCTTCTTTTCTTTCATGATTCAGGATTGCACGATAGATCATCACCTTTAAATACTCTGTAATATTTAATAATTCATTATAATTCACATTTAAATTTTCATGTATCAATAAATCTATAAAAGCATCTTCTACGAGTTTAAAGTCTTTTACAACATCATTAACAGCTGTTTGAACAACTAAATCCTGATTCAAATATTCATCTGTTAAATAAGCTTTGATATCTTTTTCAAGCCCATGAATTCTTACTCCATAATGATGTTTACGTTCAATGAGAATATGATAACGTTGTGCCAGTTTCTCTACATCTTCCATATCATTTTTGATAACTGTTTTTGATACCTGAAGAAACTCGGCTATCTTATCCATTGAAACAAATCCATCTTGAATAGAAAGAAAAGATAAAATCTGTGCTGGCCTTTCTTTTGTTGGAACAAAAAAACTTTCATTTAAAGTATCTAAAAAATCGTCTAATAGCACTTTATTTGTGACTTCTAATAAGTATCCTTCTCCTCTTTTCATATGTAATCTAAAACCTTTGCGAGGAGAAATACGCATTAAATAAGAAATATCTTTTTGAATAGTTCTTTTGGATACACCATATTTTGTTGTAAAGTATTCAACTGGGAGGTAGGTTGCTTGTTCAAAAAAATCTTTCATTATAGAATATAATCGCATTTTCTCTACCACCCCCTCTATGTTTATTATATAAAGAAATAAATAATCAAAAAAGATTATATTCTTCATATAAAAATGCAACATTATTCCTTTTATTCTGACAATACCAATCATAAATCCTCATTTGAAAGCCACATAAAAAGCACTCAGTTTTGAGTGCCCTCTTCTTGATATTTCTTATGACATGCAGCTGTGATAAATCCTTGGAAGATAGGTTCACTACGATTTGGACGTGAAGCAAATTCCGGATGGAACTGGCACGCTACAAAATATGGATGATTTTCTAATTCAATAATTTCCACAAGATCTCTTTCTGGATTTTTCCCAGATACAATTAATCCATGTTCTTCAAGAATTTCTTTATATTTATTATTGAATTCATAACGATGTCTATGTCTTTGTTGAATCATATCTTGACCATATAACTGATGTACACGACTTCCTTTCAATAATTCACAATCATAATTTCCTAATCGCTGTGTTCCTCCCATATCATCCAATGTCTGATCACTCATTAAGTGAATCAATGGAGTTTCACACATATCATCAAATTCAATAGAATTCACATCATGTAATCCACAAACATTTCTTGCAAATTCAATAGAAGCTAACTGCATTCCTAAACATATTCCTAAAAATGGAATTTGATTTTCTCTTGCAAAACGAATGGCTTTAATCATTCCTTCAATTCCTCGTTGACCAAAACCACCAGGAACTAAAATTCCATCTGCTCCCTGTAACATATCAGCGACATTATCATCATTGATTTCCTCTGCATTGATCCAATCAATATGAACAACACTATTTTCATAATATCCTGCATGGCGCAAAGCTTCATTAACTGATAAATAAGCATCTGGAAGTTGAACATATTTTCCAACCATTTTAATCGTGACTTCTCTATTAAGACCTTTAACTCTTGTAATCAATTCCTGCCATTCTGTCATATCAGCAGCAGGAGCTTCCATTCTTAAATGATCCAATACCAAATCATCCATATGTTGTTCTAATAACATCATTGGTAATTCATATAAAACATCTACATCATAATTAGAAATGACAGCTTCAACCGGTACATTACAGAATAAAGAAATCTTTTCCTTTAGCTCCTTATCAATATGTTTTTGACTACGACAAACAATAATATCTGGTTGAATTCCATAACCACGTAATTCTTTAACACTATGCTGTGTTGGTTTTGTTTTTACTTCATGGCTAGCCCCAATATATGGTAATAATGTTGTATGTATATAAAGAGTATTTTTATATCCAATATCCAAACGGACTTGTCTAATGGCTTCAATAAATGGCAAGCTTTCAATATCTCCTACTGTTCCACCAATTTCAGTTATCACAATGTCTGCCTGGCTACTTTTAGCCGCAGCATAAATTTTTGCTTTAATTTCATTTGTAATATGTGGTACAACCTGTACTGTTGCTCCCAAATAATCTCCACGACGTTCTTTAGAAATCACATCACTATAAATTCTTCCTGTTGTAATTGATGAACTGCGATTTAATTCTTCATCAATAAAACGTTCATAGTGACCTAAGTCTAGATCTGTTTCAGCTCCATCTGCTGTTACAAAAACTTCTCCATGTTGAAATGGTGACATCGTCCCAGGATCCACATTAATATAAGGATCAAGCTTTTGCATAAATACTTTTAACCCTCTTTGTTTTAATAATCTTCCTAAAGATGCAGCTGTCAACCCTTTCCCTAATCCGGAAACAACTCCACCTGTTACAAATATAAATTTAGCCATTCTACGTTTCTCTCCTTTCACAAATAAAAATACACCCTAGCGGAAAGCCAGAGTGCCCTTTCTTATTCTAGCAAAAATTAATTATCAAAGCAATTATTTTTTCTTATTCATTCTTAATAATCTTTTTGACTTCTCTTATCAAAAATTATTTTCATAAAATGATTGTTGTTTTTATGATTTTCTATATAATAATCATAGGGAGGCGATAAATATGGAAAACCCTCATATTCTTGTGGTTGATGATGAAAAAGAAATTACTGATTTAATAGAAATTTATTTAACACAAGAAGGTTATGTTGTTGAAAAAAGATATAATGCATTAACATTATTAGAAGATATACCTAAGTATCAGATTGACTTGGTCATTTTGGATATCATGATGCCAGAAATTGATGGGATGCAGGCATTAAAAATGATCAGAGAAAAATATAACGTTCCTGTTATTATTGTTTCAGCAAAAACAGCTGACAATGATAAAATAGATGGTTTATTAAGTGGAGCTGATGATTATGTCAGCAAACCATTTAATGCGATGGAACTGGTGGCTAGAGTAAAGTCTCAATTACGTCGTTTTCATGTATTAAACAAACCTATCAATAGTTCTTCACATATTATTGAAGCAACAGATTTAATCATTGATACTCAAAAGAAGTTAGTCACATTGGATGGACGACCTCTTGCCTTGACAAGAATTGAATACGAAATTTTAGTCTTACTTGCCAGTCAGCCAGGAACTGTTTTTTCGATTGAAGATATCTTTGAAAAAATATGGCATGTGAAGTCAAGTAATTCTAATAATACGATTATGGTTCATATCAGAAAATTAAGAGAAAAAATCGAAAGGCAACCAAGGAATCCTCAACATATTAAAACAGTTTGGGGTGTTGGTTATAAATTTGAATTATGATTCAAAAGATACAAAGATTATTTATTAGTAGCTTTCGATGGCGTTTATTAATTAATGTTGTTGTTGCTTATTTTATAGCTTTTTTATGTAATTCTGCTTTAATTATTATATTTGAACATACCAATTTTCTGAATCTACCATATGAATGGTTATATGTCATTGCTTTTTTAATCTCTTTAATGATTTTTTTAGTCACTTTTTTTGACTTAATGAATATTACTTTAAAGTATATTGATGTTTTAAATGGAACGATTCAACGTGTTACAGCAGGCGATTATGATGTTGAAGCTCCTATAAAATATGATGATGAGCTTGGTCTTCTGGCTGCTAATATCAATGCGCTTGCTAAAACATTGGATGATAAAGAGAAGGAAAGTCAGATATTAAAAGAAAATGAGCGAATGGCTTATGATGCTGAAAGAAATGCTGAAAAACAAAAAAATGATTTGATTACAAATGTCGCTCATGACTTAAGAACTCCTCTGACAACTATTGTAGGATACTTGGAACTAATCAAGAACAATCAACAGTTATCTAAAGAAGACATCCAAAAATATTCTAGTGTAGCTTATGAAAAATCAAAAAGACTTCAAAGTATGATGGATGATCTTTTTGAATTTACCAGCCTAGATCAGGCTAATGTCAAAATACATATGACAACCATCAATATTACTGAATTAGTCCTACAGATTGTGGATGAGTTTTATCCTACTTTTCAGGAACATCATTTAACACCCGTTGTCACAACAAGTCAGAATAACTTGTATATAAAAGGAGATGGTCAACTGATTGCCAGAGTTTTTGATAACCTGTTATCAAATGCTGTCAAATATGGTGAAGATGGTCAAAAAATTAAAATTGAAGTCTTAAATGATGATGAAACGGTCACTATTAAAATTATGAATTATGGAAATCCTATTGATGCAGCGGATTTACCATATATCTTTGATAAGTTTTATCGCAGTGATGCTTCACGTTCATCTTCTACTGGTGGAACTGGTTTAGGACTAGCCATTGCTAAAAATATTGTTCAAATTCACAATGGGGAAATCTTTGCGACAAGCCATAAAGACAAAACAACTTTTGTTGTGATTTTAAATAGACTCCCCATCAATGAATAATCTCATGACTTTTACATGATAAAGATTGCATTTTTATCAATGAGAGGGTACAATGACCTCAAGATACATAGAAAGATAAGGGAGAGAAAAATGAAGCCATTGAAAGAAATGAGTGTTGATGAATTAAAAGATTTACATCAACAGTTATCCAACCAATATCAAAACATAAAAGATTTACATTTACAATTGAATATGGCTAGAGGAAAGCCAGACTTTTCACAAGTACAGCTTTCGATGCCATTACTTGATACAATCAACAGTCATTATGATTTTTCTACAAAGAAAGATTATCTGAATTATGGTATTTTAGATGGTATTGATGAAGCGAAAAGACTTTTTTCTCAAATGTTAGAAACAACACCAGAGCATATTATTGTTTATGGAAATTCCAGTTTAACAATAATGTTTGATCAGATTAGTCGTGGTTATACACATGGCTATTTAGGAAATACACCTTGGTGTCGTTTAGATAAAGTTAAATTTTTATGTCCGGTTCCTGGCTATGATCGTCATTTTGCAATTACTGAACATTTTGGAATTGAAATGATTCCTATCTCTATGGATGACAATGGCCCAGATATGGACCTTGTTGAAAAATATGTGAACCACGATGATAGTGTGAAAGGAATCTGGTGCGTTCCTCAATATGCCAATCCATCAGGTATCACTTATTCTGATGAAGTTGTTCAAAGATTTGCTCATCTCAAACCAGCTGCTAAAGATTTTAGAATTTTCTGGGATAACGCTTATATCATTCATCATCTTTATGATAAACATGATCATGTTATGAATATCTTAGAAGCTTGTGAAGAGGCTGGTAATCCAGATCTTGTGTTTGAATTCTGTTCAACATCAAAAGTGACATTCCCTGGAGCTGGGGTTGCAGCCATGGCAACATCTCTCGACAACAAGAAAGACACTTTAAAACATCTGACAATTCAATCCATTGGTCATGATAAATTAAATCAGTTAAGACATGCAGAATATTTTCCAAACATGGACAGTTTAAAACAACATATGCAAAAACAGGCTGAACTATTAAGACCTAAATTTGAAATGGTTCTTGATATCTTTGAAGAGGAATTAGCACCTCTTCAAATTGGAAAATGGTCTCACCCTCTTGGTGGATATTTCATTACTTTTGAATCATTAGAAAACTGTGCCTCACAAATTGTACAAAAATGTAAAGAAGCCGGGGTCATTTTAACTGATGCAGGTGCAACTTTCCCTTATGGAAAAGATCCTGATGATTCAACGATAAGAATTGCGCCATCTTTTCCACCATTGGATGAATTAAAGCAAGCAACTGAACTCTTTGTTTTATGTGTAAAATTAGTAAGTGTTGAAAAATTATTAAGTCTATAGATGAACCCCAAAATGGTTCATCTTCTTTTTTTCAATAAAAAAATGAAAAAAATAAGTTTTTTTCTCAAAAAATATTGACTATAATTCCTGTCTTTGGCAGTTAAAAAGAAAAAAATGGTGCTAATTTGATATTGCTATCGAGTTAGCATCATTTTTATTTGC
>CALUZM010000049.1 GCA_944325245.1 uncultured Massilimicrobiota sp.
AGTTGAAGAAATTGTTGGAGAAATTGATGATGAATATGATGAAATTGAACAATCTGTTATTGATTTGGGCAATGGAGAATATTTAATTGACGGAAGTTTAAATATTGATGAAGTGAATGATGCATGTGAGACATCATTTGATTCAGAAGATTTTGAATCTATCGGTGGTTTGGTTTTAGGACGATGTAATGGTAGCCCAGAAGTTCATCAGAAAATTATTATTGATCGTGTCATTTTTACAATTGAAGAAATTGATAAAAATAGAATTGTTTTATTAAGATTAAAAAAAGTACCAGAAGATAATGAACAGAAAGGAGAGGAAAAACAAAATTAGTGTTTTTCCTTTCTTGTTGGTGGAGGCAATCTATGAAAGAATTTTATGAACGTTGTACGATTATTTATGATGATTACCGCACTGCGATACCGACATATGCAGCTGCGGCTTTAGCGTTTTATCTTTTGTTGTTGTTAGTCCCAGCATTTACCTTAATTGCGATTGGAACATCGCTTTTTAATATCGATATGACCATTTTACAAAATATTATTGAACAGTTTGTTGTTAAGGAATATGCACAGATGTTAATTGAGATTCTGCAGTCACGTTCTTTTAATACAGTTGCGTTGGTAACGATTCTGGTCTCTATTTATACAGTTTCAAGAGGAATTGGAAATATTTATGAAATCAGTAAACGTATGTATCAGCCTGATGCCGATGAGAGTATTATAGGTTTTTATTTATATACGATTAAGATTACCATATATCTCTTATTGCTGTTTATTGGTGTTATCGGTATTACAGCTATTGGCCCACTTGCGTATATTTTTAATTTTTTATATTCTTATGCAGCTATTCGACATATTCTTTTATATTTTTTAATATGTTTTTGTTTAACTGGTATTTATATGATTGTGCCAAGAATGAAAATACATTATAGTGATGCTTTTCAAGGGGCTTTGGTTGCAAGTGTATTATTATTAATTTTATATTATGCATTAAATATTTATTTTCAGTTTGCTGATTATCAATCTGTATATGGACCTTTAGCTTCAATTGTCATTGTTTTATTTGTCTTTAATTGGACTGCTGAGTTTTTCTATGTAGGTATGTATATTACAAATATTTTATATTTCAGGAGGATTTCTAATGAGAAAAGAAAGAGTAGAAGTAAAGAAATTGGGAATTAATGGAGAAGGCATTGGATATATTCATAAAAAAATATGTTTTATTCCAAATGCTTTGCCTGGAGAAGTTGTTGATATTGAAATTTTGCAGGAAACGCGTCAGTTTATGAAAGCAAAAGTCCTTTCTTATGTCAAAAAGTCAGCAGATCGTCAGTTATCTTTATGTAAGGAATCAGCAAATTGTCAGGGTTGTGCTTTAACAACATTACAATATAGTCAACAGTTAGTATATAAACGTCATGTTTTGAAGGATGCTTTAAAAAAGTATACACAATTTGATGTTGAGCATTTGCCAATTGAAAAGACAGTAGCTGCTCCTGTAACAGATCATTATCGTCAGGTTGTTTCCTTACCAATAACTTATTTGAAAGGAAAGATTTATGCAGGAATCTTTCAACGTGAAACCAAATATTTAACATTGATGAATCAATGTCCTATGCAAGATACATTGATTAATGAATGTATTCAAAAAGTTGAAGACATTTTAAATGCTCATCATGTCAGAGATTATAATGATAAAGTCAAAAAAGGTTTACGTTTTATGCGTATGCGAAATATTGATGGACAAATTCAGATCTTGTTTGTGACAGGGCAAGATGGTATCAAAAATGAAGTGGTAGAGGAAATCAGTCGCATTCCTGCTGTGAAAAGTATCTGGTATACAATTAATACAACACGTTATCAGCAATTTGAAATGCAGGGATATAAAAAGGTTTATGGTCAATCTATTCTACCTTTTTCTTGTTTTGATCAACAATATCTTTATTCTGTAAAATCTGAATTTCCAGTTTTCCCACAAATGGAACAAAAGAAAATGGAAATGATTGCATCAATGTTATCACCAGGTTCTCAAATCTTGTCATTAAATTGTGGTATTGGTTTACTGGAACTTTCATTGAAACAAAATATTGTTGCAGTGGATGAAAAGAATTATCACATTAAAGATGCTAAGGATAATGCTAAGTTTTTAGGAAAAAATCATATACAGTGGATTTGTCAGAATGTAAATGAAGCCACTATCAATCAATGTAAGAAACAGCGTTTTGATGAGGTCATTGTCAGAAGTTCACAATTAAGTGATGCATTTAAACAAAGTTTTATTTTATCTAAGGTGAAACACATTGTATATGTGAGTGATCATCCATCTTCTTTAGCTAAAGATCTTGAAGAATTGGATAAATATTATCAAATTGAACGTATTATTCCAATCGATACATATCCATATTCAGCTAAATTTGATACAATTGTCAGCTTGGTTAGAAAATAAGTTCCTTTTATGGAACTTTTTTTCTATAGAATTTGATAACTGTTTATGAATAATATTTCCAAAATATAAAAACAATGCTATAATATATAAGTATGTTAATGATATGGAGGGATATAATGTCAATTTTATCTGGAAAAGGAAAAGTAAAATTAGATGGACAAAAGGGCTTGACAAAAGATAAGCCTATTTTGACTATTGAAACACCAGACGTTATTTATGTTCCCTTAGTTCTAGGAGTCGCAACAGACTTTGATGTTCATGTAAAAGAAGGAGATCATGTCTGTATTGGAACAAAATTAGCAACTCGTAAGAGTATGTATGTTCCGATTTATTCTCCAGTTTCAGGAACAGTGAAGGGAATAGAAAAACGTATGCATGCTTCAAAGCGTTTACAGGATCATATTGTGATAGAAAATGATCATAAGGATGAAAGAGTTAAAGCTTATGAAGTGAGTGATCCTGATCATATGAGTCAGGAAGATATTATTAAGGCCATTAAAGAATTAGGAATTGTTGGATTAGGCGGTTCAGGATTTCCAACATATGTGAAATATGAAAATGTTCAAAATATTGAAACAATTTTAATTAATGGCGTTGAATGTGAACCGTTCTTGACAAGTGATCACGTAGCTATGAAAAGAGATGTTAAAGCTCTTTTTGATGGAGTTCATTACTTGATTCAAGCAGCAGGAGCTAAAAATGCTATTATTGCGATTAAAGAGCATAAGCCTGATTTAATGGAATTATTAGTAGAAGAAGCTAAAAACTATGATAACATTGAACCACGTGAAGTGCCTGATCGTTATCCAATGGGATGGGAAAGAGTCTTAATTCGTACTGTCTTTAAAAAAGAATATGATCGCTTACCAGCAGAAATCGGAGTGATCGTGAACAATTCTTCTACAGCAATAGCTGTATCTAAAGGAATTCGTCAAGGTGAAGCAATTACTCGTCGTGTCGTTACTTTCTCAGGAAACGGTTTAAAAAATCCACAAAATGTTGACGTTGCGATAGGGACACCAGTCAATTATATCGTGGAAAAAATTGGTGGATACATCGATGAAGATTGTGATGGATTCTTAGTTGGTGGTGGACCAATGATGGGAAAATCAGTTATGAATGATACATTTGTTATTTATTCTCATAACAATGCCATCACAGTTATGAAAAAAGAAAACATTAAACCATTACCATGTTTAAAATGTGGTGAATGTACATTGCATTGTCCAATGCATTTACAACCAGTTCGTATTATGCAAGCTGAAAAAGCTGCAAATGTTGAACTTATTGAAAAATTAGATACTGATCGATGTGTAGAATGTGGTATGTGTACTTATATTTGTCCAAGTAAGATTGAAGTGACAGATATGGTAGCCAAAGCGAAACGTCGCTATCAGTTAGCAAAAAGAAGAAAGAATGCGTAGGGAGGGTGAATATTGATGAAGATTACTTTACAAAGAACATCACCAAATTATAGACAAAAGCTCTCTACACATCGCATTATGAGAGACTTGACTATTGCTTTATTGGTGCTTGTCGCTTATTCATTATATTACTATTACTATAACTATATGACTAATGATCCAGTCATTCATGTTGCATTGATGTATGTTGTTTCATTAGTTGTTGCTTTAGCAACAGAAGTTGTTTGGGCGCTTATTCATAAAGAAAAAGTTTTTGATTATTTGAAAAACAGTTTTGGATGGGTAACTGCTATTATTTTTACATTAACATTACCAGCTGGTACACCTTTATATGTGACAGCTATTGGTTCATTTATTTCTATTTTCTTTGGAAAATTAGTTTATGGTGGATTTGGACAAAACATTTTCAATCCTGCTTTGGTAGGACGTGTTGTTGTTCATTTGGCATTTGGAGGTCAGCTTGTTGCAAATATTTCAGATACTGTTAATGGTATTGATGTGGCAACAAAAGCAACGCCAATTACAATGCTAGCTGGAACTTCATGGTTAGGTGGAGATACCTTTACTTATACATTATCTGATTTATTTTTAGGAAATCATGCAGGTGCTCTTGGGGAAACTTGCATTGTTCTGATTTTAATCTTAGGTATTGTTTTAGCAGCAAGACGTGTGTTTGATGCAAGAATTCCTGTTGCTTATATGGGTACAATTCTTGTTTTAAGTGAAGTTTTTGCTTTAGTGAATGGTCTTGATCCTATTACTTATCCAATGATTCATTTCTGTTTAGGTGGAGCTATGTTTGGTGCTGTCTTTATGGCAACAGATCCAGTCACATCACCATCAAGTCCGCTTGGTAAGATTCTTTATGGTATTTGTTTAGGATTCTTAACGATGATTATTCGATTAAAAGCAAATTATCCTGAAGGTGTTTTATTCTCTATCTTAATGATGAATATGTTAACACCATTAATTGATTCATTTGTTTTAGGGAGAACAGATCAAAATGTTGGAAAACAATGGGCTTCTATTGCTATTAGTTTAGTGGTTGCTATTGCATGTGTCTTTGGTATCAGCACAGGTATCAAAAATGATGTTGCAGCAGCTGAACAGGAAGCTATTGAAGCACAAAAACAAAAAGAAGAGGAAGAAAAGAAGAAAGCTGAAGAAGAAGCTAATCAAGTTCAATGGACATATCTTGAAACAACAGATGATGGATATGTTATGCAGGTGAGTGGATTTGGTGGAGAAGCCAATCCAATGAAAGTTGCTGTCAAGATTGATGGAGATACGATTACATCTGTCAAAGTTCTTGAATACGCAGGAGAAACTGCAGGCTTTGGAAAAGATTTAATTGAATCTGGATCAGGTGGAAACTTAAATGAAAAAGCTCAAGCTTTCCATGATCAAGTTTTAAATGGTAGTCTTTCTACAAGTGATGTTGATGGTATTGATACTTCAACAGGAGCAACAATGACTTCAAATGGTATTGTCAATGCAATTAAAGGAGCTATTGAACAGGCTCAAAAGGCACCAGTTGTTGATGGTGATACTTATACTTATACTTTAACTGCTAATGGATTTGGTGGAGAAGCAAATCCAATGACAATTAAAGTTTCTGTCAATAAAGCTACTGAAACAGTGACAGATGTAGAAGTTGTTGAATATGCTGGAGAAACTGCAGGCTTTGGAAAAGATTTAATTGAAGCTGGAACAGGTGGAAACTTAAATGAAAAAGCCCAAGCGTTCTATGATGATGTTTTGAATGGTGAAATAAGTTGGGATGATGTTTCAGGAATCGATACTTCAACTGGAGCTACACTCACAACAAAAGGAATTGTCAATGCTATTCAAGAAGCTATTGATCAAACAAAGTAGGAGGGAAATAAGATGAAAAAGATTTTACAATTAACTGTTTTCCTTGCGATTGTTGCTGGTTTAGCTGGTGGAGCTTTATCATTTGTTAATGGCATGACAGATCCAATTATTCAAGAACAAAAGATTGCCAGTGTTAAGGAAAACTTGGAAAAAATATATCCAAATGGTGAAGAATTTAAAGCTTTAGATGTCTCATTAAGTGATTATGATGCACTAGATGCTGTTTATGAAGCTGATAAAGGTGGAAGTGCTGAAGGTTATATTTATGAAACATCTGCTCAAGGATACGGAGGAGAAGTTAAGACATTAATTGCTTTAGATAAAGATGGAACATATAAAGGATTAGAGATTATTGATTGCAGTACTGAAACAAAAGGTATTGGTGATCAAATTACTGGAGAATCATTCATTAATAGTGTTGTTGGTAAAAATATTGGTGATTCTATTGATACAATTTCTGGAGCAACTTATTCTTCTAGTGCTGTTATTGAAGGAATTGAACAGGCAACACAACACTATAATGAAAATTTTAAATAAGGAGGGGACATAGATGAAAAAATTCGATATCTTTAAAAAAGGTTTGTTTGCTGAAAACCCAATCTTTGTTTTATTGTTAGGTCTATGTTCATCCCTAGCAATTACAACTTCATTAACAAATGCGATAGGTATGGGAATGGCTGTTATCTGTGTTTTGTTGATGAGTAACTTTATTATTTCTTTATTAAGAAAAATCATTCCTAATGAAATCAGAATTCCTGTTTTCATTGTGATTATTGCAACGCTTGTTAAATGTGTTCAAATGATTATGAATGCTTATACACCAGAGTTATACGAATCATTAGGAGTTTTTATTCCTTTGATTGTTGTAAACTGTATTATTTTAGGAAGAGCTGAAAGCTTTGCTTCTAAAAATGGTGTTTTAGATTCTATTTTAGATGCTTTAGGAATGGGTCTTGGATATACTTTGGCTGTTGTTATTATTTCATTCTTTAGAGAATTGATTGGAACAGGTGGTTTATCATTATATAATCCATTTGATGCCAGCCAAGTGATTTTCCAGGTAAGTTTCTTTAGTGATTATGCAATCAGTTTATTTACACAACCTGCTGGAGCATTCATGACTTTAGGAACAATTCTTGCATTCATTCAGTTCTTAAAAGTGAGAAAAGCAAATAAAGCAAAGAAAGCGGAGGTCAAATAGTTTATGGAATTAGTAAGTTTATTTGTGGGATTGACGTTTGTTAATAACGTTGTATTGAGTAAGTTTTATGCTATTTGTCCATTATTAGGTGTTTCTAAGAAGCCTAAAAATGCTTTGAATATGGGTTATGCTGTTACATTTGTTATCTTTTTAGCATCAATTATCACATATCTCTTATACTATTATGTTTTAACTCCATTAGAAATTACTTATTTGGATTTAATTACATTTATCTTGGTTATTGCTTCTTTAGTACAGTTCGTTGAAATGTTCTTAAAGAAAACAAGTCCTGAAATCTATAAATCAATGGGTGTTTATTTACCATTGATTACAACAAACTGTGCCGTTTTAGGAGTGGCGTTAGATAATATCAGTGCTGGATATACATTGATTGAAGCTATGGTAGCTGGTCTTGCAGTACCAATTGGATTCACTATTGTTATCTATGTTTTTGCGACAATTCGTGAAAGATTGGATATTGCTTCTGTTCCTGAAAGTTTTAAAGGAACACCAATTGCTTTAATTACTGCTGGTATTATGGCATGTGCTATTGCCGGAATCGCAGGTCTTGTATAATGTCAATTTGGGCGATTGTCTGGTTAGTTATTTTAATAGCTATCTTTATAGGTACTTATTTATTGAATAAAAACACACCTAAACCAGAAGGGTGTGAAGATATGAGTGAATGTGTAGGATGCAATAATATTGCTTGCTCACATCATAGTGCTCATCATAAGGAGGAAATAAAAGATGCAGATTAGTGCTATTTTAGCATTGCTGGTGATTGGAGCTGTACTAGGATGCGTTTTAGGTATAGCCAATCAATATCTTCGTGTAGAAGAAGATAATCGTGTCGGTGATGTCACAGAAATGCTACCTGGTGCCAATTGTGGTGGTTGTGGATATCCAGGCTGCTCTGGCTTTGCTAATGCTTTGGTTGAAGGAAAAGCTAACAAGGTTTCAGCTTGTGTTGTCAGCAATCAGGAAACAAGAGAAAAAATTGCCAATTATTTAAATGAAACACCTGGTCCAGATGGACAAACTGTGAAGGTTTCTATTTAAGAATCAGTAAGAATGCTTATTTGTTTTGAGTTTTGTCTCAAAGTCAAAAAGCATTCTTTTTTATATATGTACATTATCTCTTTACATTCATAAAAATGTGTATTATAATACGGTTCGTAACCGAACAATGGAGGTGGTGGAATGTTTAGAGATCCTATTGGATATCGTATTAAAACATTAAGTAATTTAATGAAAAGGAAAATGGATAAACATTTGGGACCCCAACATGATAGGGCAACAATGATGCAAACTTGGATCATTGGTTTTGTTCAATTAAGAGATAGTGAAGACAAGGATACTTTTCAAAAGGATATTGAGGAAGAATTTTCTATTAATCGTTCAACAACTTCTGAAATGCTGACCCTGATGAATAAAAGGGGATTGATTGAACGAGTTCCGGTGGATTATGATGGACGTTTAAAAAAGATTGTTTTAACTCAAAAAAGTTTAGACATTCATGAGTGGATTAATCAGACAATGATGCTCATTCATGATGATCTAACTGATGGTTTGTCGCCTGAAGAGATTCAAGAATTCTTAAATATTGCGGATAAGATGATTCAGAATTTATCAAAAGATGAATAAAAAAGACATTGCATTGGTTACGTAATAAATAGAAGAGGAGTGGTTAGATGGTTGTTAAAACATTGATGAAACAAATTAAACAGTATAAAAAAGATTCTTTTTTAACAATGTTTTTTGTTATCGTCGAG
Organism: uncultured Massilimicrobiota sp.; assembly: GCA_944325245.1. Classification (GTDB taxonomy): domain Bacteria; phylum Bacillota_I; class Bacilli_A; order Erysipelotrichales; family Coprobacillaceae; genus Allocoprobacillus. The sequence continues at coordinate 8,725 of CALUZM010000049.1, forward strand.
GTTATTTTAGAAATTTTGATTCCTTTATTAATGGCAAGAATTATTGATTTAGGAATTGAAGCTAGAAACATTAACGAAGTATATAAATATGGATTTATCATGTTTATTATTGCAATCGGAACTTTATCAACTGGTTTTTTAGCTGGTAAATATGCTGCTAAAGCTTCAACAGGATTTGCAGCCAATCTAAGAGATGGAATGTATACAAATATCCAGTCATTTTCATTCTCTAATATAGATAAATATAGTACTGCTGGGCTTGTCACACGTTTGACAACAGATGTGACAAATGTTCAAATGGCTTATCAAATGATTATTCGTATGTGTATTCGTGCACCTATGAACTTAATTTGTGCTTTAACAATGGCATTTATGATTAATCGTGAATTAAGTTTGATTTTCGTAGGAGCTATGGGATTCTTGATTATTGTTTTAGGATTTATTATGGTCACAGCAACACGTTATTTTAATCAAGTTTTTCCTAAATATGATGATTTAAATGAAAGTGTTCAAGAGAATGTTGTTGCCATTCGTGTTGTTAAATCATTTGTCAGAGAAAAATATGAAAATGAAAAATTTAAAAAAGCGGCACAAAATATCTATCGTTTATTTGTTAAGGCTGAATCTGTATTAGCTTTAAACAATCCAGCTATGATGACAGCTGTGTATGGATGTATTTTACTGTTATCATGGTTAGGAGCAAAGACTGTTGTAGCAGGAAGTTTAACAACAGGAGAATTGACAACATTATTTAGTTATATTATGAATATTCTGATGTCATTGATGATGTTATCTATGGCTTTTGTTATGATTACAATGTCATTTGCTTCTGCACGTCGTATTGCTGAAGTTTTAAATGAAAAATCTGATTTAGTTTCTCCTGAAAATGCTCTTAAGACAGTTAAAAGTGGTTCTGTTACATTTGATCATGTAACATTCTCATATAAGCATGGTAGTGGTGAACCAGTTTTAAGAGATATTGATATTCATATTCATTCTGGTGAAACAATCGGAATTATCGGTGGTACAGGTAGCGCTAAGAGTACACTTGTGAGCTTAATTAGTCGTCTCTATGATGTAGATAGAGGAAGTGTTATTGTTGGTGGCGAAGATGTCAGAAAATATGATTTGGAAGTTTTAAGAAATGAAGTTGCTGTTGTTTTACAAAACAATGTCTTGTTCAGTGGAACAATCCTTCAAAATTTAAGATGGGGAAATGAAAACGCAACTTTAGAAGAATGTCAGGAAGCATGTCGTTTGGCTTGTGCTGATGACTTTATTCAAGATTTTCCTGATAAATATAACACTTATATTGAACAAGGTGGTACAAACGTTTCTGGGGGACAAAAACAGCGTTTATGTATTGCCAGAGCATTACTAAAGAAACCAAAAATATTAATTTTGGATGATTCAACAAGTGCTGTTGATACAGCTACAGATGCAAGTATTCAAAAATCATTTGAAGAACGTATTCCTGATACAACAAAAATTATTATTTCACAACGTGTATCAAGTGTGCAAAATGCAGATCGTATTATTGTCTTGAATGATGGTGTTATTGATGATTTTGATACACATGAAAATCTATTAAAAACAAGTGAAATTTATCGTACAATTTATGAAACACAGACAAAAGGAAAGGAGGAAGCATAATATGAAACAACATGTTTTAATACGTCTTTTAAAGAAAGTCTTTAAACGTTATGGTTTGGCTATCGTGATTGTTTTAATTTGTATTGTTGGGCAGGCCATTTGTAGTGTGCAGGGACAGGTGTTTCAACAAAGCTTAATTGATGATTATATTATGCCTTTAATTGGACAACCATCACCTGATTTTTCTGGATTGTTTTCTGCTCTTTCTGTTATGGCTTGTTTCTTTTTAGCAGGGATTGTTTTTGCTTATGCCTATAACCGTATTATGGTTACTGTTACACAAGGTTTCTTACGTGATTTACGTGTAGAAATGTTTGAACATATGGAATCATTACCAATTCGTTATTTTGATAGAACAACTCATGGGGATATCATGTCTGTTTATACAAACGATATTGATACTTTAAGACAGTTAATTAGTCAATCTATCCCACAGTTTACTTCAAGTGCGATTACCATTTTAACTGTATTCATCTCAATGTTATTATTAAATGTCACTTTAACAATTGTGTGTGTTGTTATGGTTTGTATTATTTTGTTTATTTCTCGTTCTATAGGAAGTCGTTCATCAAAATATTTCATTAGACAACAAGAAACATTAGGTAAAGTCAATGGATATATTGAAGAAATGATTTCTGGACAAAAAGTCGTTAAAGTTTTCAATCATGAAGAAAAAGCGATTGAAGGTTTTAGAAATATTAACGAAGAATTACGTCAAAGTTCATATCAGGCCAATAAATTTGCCAATGTTTTAATGCCAGTCACTATCCAGGTAGGAAATATGTCATATATTTTATGTGCTGTGATTGGTGCTGTGTTAGCATTATCTGGTTTTGATTCTTCATTAACAATTGGTACACTTGTTGCATTTATGACATTGAATAGAAGCTTTAACAACCCAATTGGACAGGTTTCTATGCAAATCAATTCTATCGCTATGGCACAAGCTGGTGCAAAACGTATTTTTGAATTATTGGATCAGGAAAAAGAAGTAGACGATGGTATTGTGACATTATGTCGTGTAGAATTCGTTGATGGAAAAATGGTGGAAACTGATAAACGTACAGGACATTGGGCATGGCGTCACCCAAGAGCAAATGGTGAAGTTGAATTGGTTGAAATGAAGGGTGACTTAAAATTAGAAAATGTCAACTTCGGTTATTTCGATGATCATATGGTTTTACATGATATTAATGTTTTTGCGAACCCTGGTGAAAAGATTGCTTTCGTTGGAGCAACTGGTGCAGGGAAAACAACAATTACTAACTTGATTAATCGTTTCTATGATATTCAAAGTGGGACAATTACTTATGATGGTATTGATATCAAGTTAATCAAAAAAGATGATTTACGTCGTTCATTAGGTGTTGTTTTACAGGATACACATTTATTTACAGGAACTGTTATGGATAATATTCGTTATGGTCGCTTGGATGCAACTGATGAGGAATGTATCGAAGCAGCAAAATTAGCCAACGCCGATGCTTTCATTAAACATTTACCTGATGGATATCAGACAATGTTAACTGGTGATGGAGCGAATTTATCACAAGGACAACGTCAGTTGATTGCCATTGCGCGTGCTGCTGTTGCAAATCCTCCAGCATTAATCTTAGATGAAGCTACTTCATCAATTGATACAAGAACAGAAACACTTGTTCAAAAAGGTATGGATGGATTAATGGAAGGAAGAACAACATTAGTCATTGCACATAGATTATCAACAATTAAAAACAGTGATTGTATTATGGTTCTTGAACATGGTCATATCATTGAAAGAGGTAACCATGAAACATTAATGAAACAAAAAGGAAAATATTATCAATTGTATACTGGTGCTATTGAAATGGATTAAGGTCTTAGGACCTTTTTCTTTTTAAGCACATCAGTTGTCAAAAGTCAAAGACTATGATAAACTTCAGTATATCAATAGAAGAAAAAGCTATAATATGATAAAGGAGGTGCTGCATATGGCAGAAGTATTACATGTAAATAGTCAAGAATTTGAAAATGTTATTGCTCAAAATGATGTTGTTTTTGTAGATTTTTTTGCAAATTGGTGTGGACCATGCAAAATGTTGGCTCCTAGTATTGATAAATTGGCACAGGAACATCCTGAAATTAAGGTTGTTAAGGTTGATGTCGATCAGGAACCTTCTTTGGCTATGCAATTTGGTGTTCAATCTATCCCAACATTAATTACTTTTAAAAATGGACAGGCTGTTAATCGTCAATTAGGTTTTATTCCTTATGAAGCATTAGAAGCAATGTTATAAAAAATATCTCCCGATTTATTCTGGGAGATATTTTTTTATTCTATTCATACTTGTATCTTTGAAAACAATATCAGGTTCGTTTAGATATTGTGCCAAAACATCAGCATCTTTTAAAATTTCGCTATATTCATCATGAACTTTATCTTTTTCACTATGAACAGCAATAGCCTGTTGGATGATATTTTTTTCTTCAGTAGAAAAATCATCTAAAAGGGAGATGATCCATTCACTACATCTAGGTCCATGTTGAAAAGAAGAATGATGAATGAATTGGATATAATCATGGTATAAACCGATAATGCCAGCCAGTTCAATATTCAGATGTTTTTGCAGTGCAATACTTTGACAAAGAGTACTTACCTGTATGCTATGCAACAAAGCTCTTTGTTTGTAAGAACCGTGGCAATTTTCTTCAATATGTGTCAAAAAGTATTCCTTTAAGATTTCATAACGATTCATCTTCTTAACCCCTTTGGATATAAATTCTTCGCCATACCCTGACTTTCTTTATAAAATGACAGTGGATAATCTTCCACAAAAATAATACCATATCCTTTTTGATTTGTTCCTTCAATGGCTTCGCCATGTAAATATTTAGAAATAGCTAAATCATTTTCATGAAAACGATAAAACTGTTTGACTTCATTTTGTTTGAGGGTCAATGCTAAAGCAAGGCTAGGTTCAAATCTATTTTTTTTGCATTCACCTAAATAAAGTCCATTTCTTAAGACGCGCATACCTTTCAGTTCTGGAAATTGTGGCATGAGTGCATAAATATGATTATGATTATCATAAAGATAATCTGGGGCTGGAATGTTTAAATAGGTATGATAGAAATCATTCACTAATTTCTGATTGGATTTAGCTATTTGAGCTTTCATTGGCTTGTATTTTTGAAAAGAAGGCTGACCATTTTTTTGAATGCAGGCAATAAATTGCCCTTCGCCTTGATAACGATGAGGATAAAGACGTATCACTCCATCAAGCTGAATGCCATTTGCCATACCATGACTTCTTTTTAAAGGAATTAATCTGCAATCATAATGATTCAGTATATAACGAACTTGATCTTCATTTTCTTGTGTATTGTAAGTGCATGTTGAATACATAAGGATTCCACCTGGTTTTAATAATTTCATTGCACAATCAATGAGTTGTCTTTGAATATGAGCACATTCCTGGATTTTTTGTAAAGACCAGCTTTGAATAGCTTGTTCATCTTTTCTAAACATTCCTTCACCACTACATGGTGCATCTAGAATGATTTTATCAAAGAATTCAGGAAGAATATTTATCAACTGTATGGGGTCACTATTGGTTACAATCGTATTTTTTAAGCCAAATCTTTCTATATTTTCAGAAAGAATCTTAGCACGCAATGTATTGATATCATTAGTTATCATCAAGCCTTGAGGACCTAAACGACTAGCAGCTGCACAACTTTTTCCTCCTGGAGCACCACACATATCCAAAATATAATCATCCTCTTTAATATCTAAAAAATGATTGACAAGCATGGCGCTTGGTTCCTGAATATAATAGAGTCCACAAGAAAAAAACGGAGATTTCCCTAAAGGATAGTTCTGATAATCAAAATAATAACCATCTTTAATCATAGGATGAGGCTGTATATAATCTTTATTCAAATATTGAAGAGCATCCTTTTTTAAAGGATTCATATAAAAAGCTTTGATAGGTGGCTTTTTTAAAGCATTCATAAAATCGTTATATTCATCTTTTAATAATTTTTTCATTTCGTCTTTAAATAATTGATTCATTTTTTTCACCTCCTTCATTATACAAATGAAAAAACAGTGTGTAAATAATAAAAAATATGATAGAATAAAAAAAGGTGATGTTATGAAAAGATGTCAATGGGCTTATAACGAGCGATTAATAGAATACCATGACCATGTTTGGGGGATTCCTGAACATGATGAAACGCAATTATATAAGATGTTGATCTTAGAAGGATTACAGGCAGGTTTGAGCTGGGATATCATTTTAAAGAAAGAAAAAGCTTATGAACAGGCCCTTGATCATTTTGATTACCATCTCATTGCTTTATATGATTCAAAAAAATTTGATGAGCTCATGAATACAGATGGACTGATTAAAAACCGTTTGAAAATGAAAGCTATTATTACCAATGCTCAAGCATTTTTAAATATTCAAAAACAATTTGGAAGTTTTGATTCTTTTATTTGGTCATATGTTGTTTTTCAACCAATTCAGCACCATTATCATTCATCAAGTGATATTCCTTCTTATGATGAGTTATCAACAAGAATATCTAAGGATTTAAAGAAGCATGGTTTTCGATTTGTTGGTCCAACAATTATCTATAGTTATCTGCAAGCTATAGGAATTTACAACGATCATGAAATTAATTGCGATTTTTATTGATTTTTATAGAGAACTATAATATAATAAATAAGCAATTTGATTTGCCTGAGTGGCGAAACTGGTATACGCACAGCACTCAAAATGCTGCGACCTATGTCATGTCGGTTCGAGTCCGACCTCAGGCACCAATTTAGTTTAACATGGACTTATTTTAAAAATATTTTTCAAAACATGAATATACCGAACAAATATAGAATTTTGTTCGGTATATTTTTTTGTGTCGAGCATGGCATGAATTCAGTTGGAGATAATCCAACCACAGGTATTTATCGTCAAGTGTAGTGAACCACAATCTATTGACAGTGATGTCATGGGTGAAGGAAGTGGTGTAGCGATTCTTTCGAACGTACGAACAGAAATCTTGAAGGTCAAAAAAGGAAGCGTTGAATATGCGAATGAGGAACTACGTGCAGAAATAGCATCCGCTTATATAACATCGTATAATGTTAATAGACACAAGGCATATATTTAGGATTGGATACAGGTTGTTGAAGGAAATCCACAAATATTATTCAAAGCGATAATGGATGCAGAAAAAATAAGTGAATTTGTTCTAGATAGGTCTGGATTTGACAGGATTCTAGTAAATATTCCATCAGTTGATTTGATGAACGATGATGTACAGGAAGAACAATTAGATGAATATTGACTAGATTAGGACGGCAATTTGCTGTCATTAATTTACTGGAAAATATTTCTTCATATATGGTATACTTATAATATAAGGTGGTGATCTAAGTTGAAATATAAAATTTGTATTCAAAATCCATTTCCATTCTGCGAGAAAGTATATCCAACACAACAAAGGAAAGTAAAAGAAATGCTTGATTATCTAAAACAGGATGATAATATAAAGTCTATAACATTATTTGGTTCAAGCATTACTTCAAACTGTCATAATGATTCTGACATTGACCTATATGTAGAATTGAAGAAGGATAAAAAGGTAATCAATAGGTATTTTGATTTTGTATTTGACTTATGGACTAATTTCACTGCTGATGAACGTCTTAAGAAAGAAATACAAAAGAAAGGAGTGGTTATATATGAACAATGAAACTCTTTTTGATAAGGCAAAACAGAATTTGAAGGTTGCAGAAAGTATTTACTCAACCATTGCCATAAATGATGAAGCTTATCTTAATTATGTTGGGTATCATATCCAGCAGGCACTGGAACTATCCATCAAGTATATGCTTGAAATGAATGGAGTCAACTACCCAAAAACCCACGATATTGACCAGTTGATAAGATTGGCAAATATCAATAATGTTGATCTGTATCTTAATGAGTATATTGATGATCATAGTGAGATGTTTTCATTGTGGGAAGCTCGAACACGTTATATTCTGAATTATAGACTTGAAAAAAGAAAAATAGAGCGTTCATTAACGGAAACAAAATCATATTTGGATATTATAGATAGGATGATAAATCATCATATGGAAAATGATATAGAAAATAACGAAGGATTGGAAATGTGATACACAATCGTATTGATATAATATATTGACGGCAATTTGCCGTCTTTTCTTTTTTTGCTTAATATTAGTATGAACTTTATGAAAAGGGTGAATAAAGTGAAAAATGAACATGCATTGCTTCGATACTAATGATCCTAAATATAGCAGCAAATGGGCGGCCATGCAAAAGGAAATTATAATGAACAGGAACGTGAAATTTTAAGAAAAGCCCGTAGAGATATGATTACTCTTTATACATATGATTCAAATACAAAAGAGTTCTTGGATTTATCTGAACAAGAGGATTATAGATTAGAATAATGGCAATTTGCCGTGATACTATTAAGAGGAAATATATGAAGACACAATTTGAAGATTTTTAGAAAATGAATTTAAAGAAGACATGTAAAGCGATAGAAGAAATGACATATACGTATGTAATTCTGAAACACATCGGCCAACACATGTACCTTCAAAGCATTATGAAAAAATATTAGGACAGAGTATTGAACTATTTCTGGATGAAACAATTAAAATAGCGATGTTGAATAATGTCTATAATCAATTGGCTTTTCTTGAAAAGGAATACGGAAAAGATTTGAAAAAAAGCACTGCTATGCTTCGATATGGGATTAAGCTTGAGGTGATGTCTTTTGTTCAAAGCATTGCATTAGATGAAACATATCTCTATATGGAAGAATGCCAGGAAAAAGAAAAACTTTCATCTATTAAATTCCAAATTTTTTGAAAAGTTCAAAGTGGTAGAAAATGACAAGGAACTTTATGTTCAAATCCTAAGAACATATGAGGATAAAATGGTAGATGAAAATGAAGAAGAAATAGATTGACTTGAACTTAATTAAAAACAGCAATTTACCGTTGAGTCAGCTTTACATAATCATATTAGGAGGTACGCAATGAAGTAGATTTTAAATATTAAGTTATTCTTTGTTGATGGGTCTGATAAGAAAGAAACTCTTCTTATTACAGGTCATCAAAAAAAGAAGAAATTTGTACCAAATTGAAAATAATCATAAAACCATTGGAATTTAAAAATTAGGAAAGGAAAATATAGATTATGAAAGGAATAGAAAATATGATTTTCTTTTTTTTATTTAACAAACGTTCACAATAATTTCATATTTTTTTCCACATTAATTTCATATTTTCATGATAATTTGCTATCTATGGAGGGAAAAGAAAATATAAAAATAAGAAAAAATTATTAACATTTGCATTTACATTATTAATTGGTACGTTATATATGTCATAGGTTTCTGTTAATGCAGAAGAAACAAATATTATTAATGAGTATGTTGATTTAAAATCAGAAAATGATATGTTAAAATCTAAAATAATTATAACTAGATCAGCAACTTCTTCAGAACAGTTACAAGATAGCAATAAAAGAATCGAAAATTTTAAAAAGAATATATATGAATTAAAAAATTATCAGTAGATGAATTACATAGATTTAATTATACA
>CALUZM010000050.1 GCA_944325245.1 uncultured Massilimicrobiota sp.
GGTTCTTTTCTCATTCCTCAAAAAAATATGTATTCTCATTTTGGAAGAGAATACAATGCTGTGAAACTCATTCATGACCTGAGTCTTATACTTCATTGTCCTGATGATGGAGAAATCGTTTTTCAACAATTATCATCTTCACAAGAAGCCATCCAGCATTTTCAAAATTACTGTCAACAGATTGCTGTTATGATCTATAATCTTGATTATCTCTTGGACCTTGATGTGATTGCTATTGGTGGAGGAATAAGTGAACAACCTCTCCTAATTCAAACAATCAGACAGGAATTTTATAAACTGCGAGAACTTTATAAAGAGGATAACCACGAACCTATAATAAAAGCCTGTCAATTTCAAAACGAAGCCAATTTATTAGGTGCATTATATCATCATATTCATTTTAAAAGAAGTTCTGATTGAATGATAAACACATTCCAGAACTTCCTTTTTATGATTCAAAATATTTTCTAACATATTGACAATCATGTTGTAATTGATGAACTAATGCCTCTTTAGAAGGAAAAGTTTGTTCTTTACGTATAAGTTCGTAAAATTCAACAAAAACTTCCTGACCATAAATATCTTCATCAAAATCTAAAATATTAACCTCAAGAGATGCCTTTTTTAATGCATGAAAAGTCGGATTATATCCAATATTACACATTCCCATATAACAATTTTCCTGAACATATACTTTTACAGCATACACACCACCACAAGGTAAAAAATAAGATCCATAATCAATATTGGCAGTAGGAAATCCTAATTGATGTCCAATTCTACGGCCATGTATTACTTGTCCATGTATCGTATAACGACGCCCTAATAGCTCATTCAAATCTTTCATTCGACCATCTTTGAGATGTTGACGAATACGGGAAGAGGAAATCTTTTCCCCTTTATATATCACTTCATCAATAATACTTGTATCAAAATTTTTATTTTCTAGTAACGTCTGTGTTGTTCCCAGATTTTGACAGCCAAAGCGAAAATCAAATCCACAAACAACATGGCGTACACCACAGTTTACTAGATATTTTTGAATAAATGCATCAGGAGATAAAGCAGAAACATTTTTAGTAAACTCAATGACAAATAAATAATCAAAACCTCTTTCTTCAAGAATCTTTTGACGATCCAAAAGCGATGTCAAATAATGTTCTTCTTCAATTTTACCTAATACATAAAGTGGATAATGATCAAAAGTCATAAGAGCTTTGCGATAGTTCTTTTCTTGAGCCACACGTTCAACTTCATTAACTAGGGCCATGTGTCCCACATGTAAACCATCAAAAAAACCTAGTGCAGCAACAATTGGCTCACAAATTTGTATATTTTCATGTTCTTTTAAATAAATAACCTTCATTAAAACAACCCTCTTACACTTTTCAAATAACCTTGACCATCCGGCTTGTAAACCGCAAGGACTTTTCCTTCTTGATTGCAGACAACAACTTGATGATCAATATCACTTTTTATTTTTTTACCATGATAAACAATATTTTCATCATCAACAAAATAATGATCAAAATGAGCAAACGCTTCTTCTAAACTCATCAAATGATAATGGCCTTCTTCAATTTCTTCAATGCTATAACAATCCTGAATATGAAAATTTCCTGAAGATAGTCTGATTAAGTTTGTCATATGAGCAGGATAACCTAGTTTTTTACCTATATCAACGCATAAAGAACGTATATATGTTCCTTTAGAACATTGGACTTGTATTGTTATGTACTGATTTTCTTGAGAAATGCATTTAATATTTTTAATAAATATTGATCGTGGTTGAATCTCAACGCTTTCCTGATTTCTAGCATATTCATAAAGTTTTTTTCCATTCACCTTAATTGCAGAATAAATTGGTGGCATCTGTTCTTGTGCACCTAGAAAAGATGAAAGGACTGAATCTACATTTTCAACGCCACAAAATTCTTTTTCTTCTACAATCTTTCCACTCGCATCATAAGTATCCGTTGCTATTCCCAAACATAGTGTCGCTTGATATTCTTTTTCTTCACTCATGAGAAACTGTAAAGCTTTGGTTGCTTTTCCAATGCATAACACCAAAACACCTGTTGCATCAGGATCCAATGTTCCACAATGACCAACCTTTTTTGTATGCAAAATCTTTCTCATACGATTCACAACATCATGACTTGTCATTCCAGCTGGTTTATTGATCAATAATATTCCATCCATCTTTAAACCTCCCTAATGAGAAATGACATATAAAAATGAGTCAAAAGACTCAAATTTATTGAATTTCTCGATATATTTTATGAAGTGTAATATCAAATGTCGCTTCTTTCCCTGCAAGTTCTTCTGTATAATTTTCAGGGAAAGTTACAGTAATTGTTTTTTCTTCATTCAATTCCATGCCAACAATTCCATCTTCGAAACCATCAATCATAGTGTCTGATCCTAATTTTAACTCATAACCTTCTGCAGTTCCACCACTAAAAGCCACACCATCGATTTTACCTACAAAATCAATATTCACATAATCACCATTTTGAGCAACTGCTTCCTGATTTTGTGTATTGTTATTTTGTGTCTCAGAGCTTTGAGATGAACACCCTAAAAGCATGACCAATGCTATAAAACTTCCTAGTACTTTTTTCATCTTAGCCTCCTATTTATGATTAATGACATAATAATTCTTTTTTCCACGTCTAATAACAGTCGCCTGTTTTCCAAAAGCATTTTCTTTTTTTATAACAAAGCCTACATCTGTAATCTTTTCACCATTGACAAGGACAGAACCCCCTGTAACAAACTGACGTGCCTCACGATTAGATGAAGCAGCTCCAACTTTCACTAAAGCATTTAAAATTTGTGTATCTTCCTCTAAATCCACACTTGGAACACCATGGAAGCAAGATTGAACTTGTTCTAATGTTAAGTTTTGTATTTGCCCTGAAAATAGCATTTGACTAATATTTAATGCTTCTTCATAAGCTTCTTTTCCATGAATAAAAGTAATTACTTCTCTCGCAAGAGCTTTATGCGCTTCTCTTAAATGTGGTTGTTTTTTATTCTTTTCTTCTAATTCTTCAACTTCTTCTTTTGATAGGAATGTTAGGAATTTTAAATAATCAATGACTTTATCATCTTCTGAATTAATAAAGAACTGATACATTTCATATGGTGATGTTTTTTTACGATCCAACCAAATCGCATGACCATTTGTTTTACCAAATTTTGTACCATCAGATTTTGTTAGTAAAGGCATTGTAAATCCATAAGCCTCTTTTCCTGTTTTCTTTCTAATCAATTCAATACCAGCTGTAATATTTCCCCATTGATCTTGACCAGCCACCTGCATTTGGCAATCTTTATTTTCATATAACCAATAAAAATCCATGGCCTGCATAATCATATAAGAAAATTCCGTATATGTAATTCCTAAATCTAATCTTCTTTTAACAATATCTTTATTCAACATATAGTTAACATTAAAATATTTACCATAATCTCTTAAAAAATCAATGAAATTTAAATCTTTTGACCAATCATAGTTATTGACAACTTCAAATCCAAATAAATCCTGTGCTTGTTTTTTCAAACATTCAAAATTATGTTGAACTTCTTCTTTAGTAATCATCGGTCTTTCTGTATCAGGTTTTGGATCCCCAATCAAACCAGTTGCTCCACCAACTAATAAAATAGGATTATGTCCTGCATCTTTTAATCGTTTACTAATTAAAAATGATGAAAAATGCCCAATATGTAAACTATCACCCGTTGGATCAGTTCCAATATAAAAAGTCATTCCTCCATTATTTAATTTTTCTTCAATTTCAGGCGAACTGACATCTTTAATCAAACCACGCCATACCAATTCATCATAAATTTTCATTTCATATCCTCCTTATAACAAAAAAGAGAATTCATCAAAAGGACGAATTCTCGCGGTACCACCTTTATTTATGCTTATGCATACACTCATGATTGATAACGGTGTTGCCACCGGCCAAGCTTTGCACTTAGCTGCTCCAAAGTGTATTCATTATAAACAATGATCTATTTCCACCAGCCATAGATTCTCTATCTTCATCCATTTATAACTACTTGTCTTCTTCAACGCTTATGTATATAATATTAAATTTTGTGATTGAAGTCAACTCAAAAATATCACTTTGCATTCTGATTAATAAATTCAACAGAAGTTTTTGAATAGACAATCTTTTGTGCCTGATATAAACTAAAGTATCCTGATAATACATAACAGAATGCAACAACAATAGCCATAGCCGTTAAATATTGAATGCCAAACATCTCTGCGCCAAGCATCAGACTTGTCAGAGGAGAATTAATAACGCAACAGAACATACCTACAATGCCTATAGCTCCTCCTAAATGAGGATCAAAACCAAGTAGTAAGGCTAACATATAACCTAAAGTAGAACCAATTACAAAAGTTGGCACGATTTCTCCACCTTTAAATCCAGAACCTATTGTGATTGCAGTAAAAATAGCCTTTAATAAGAAATCATATGGCAAAACTTGCCCATAGATAGCTTCATCAACAACTTCCATACCGGCACCCAAATAACGCCCTTGAAAAATAAAGACTAATAATATCAGTAATAACGATCCCACAAGAACACGGATATAGGCATTTTGAAAATACTGATGAAACCACTTATGGCTATAATGCATCATCAAAACAAAAATGATTGAAAAAGCAGCAATAATCAAAGCAAAAGCAACAAGTCGAACACTCATCAATGGCGTTAATTGGAAAGAGGCTGTTAACGTATAAAAAGTGGTTTGACAACCAAATAACTGCGCAATTCCAAATGAAATCAAACTGCTGCATAAACATGGAACGAGTGCAGCATAGTAAAAAACACCAACACTGACAACTTCCATAGAAAAGAGTGTTGCTGTTAAAGGTGTGCCAAAAAGAGCAGAAAAAACAGCACTCATCCCACACATGATCAGTATAGACATCTCTCTTTGATCAGCATGAATAAATTTTCCAAAGGTAGTTGCTAAGGAACCACCTATCTGTAAGGCAGCCCCTTCCCTTCCACTGGAACCACCAAACAAATGTGTGATGACCGTTGCCAGAAAAATAGCTGGTGCAAGTAAAACGGGCACTTTATCTTGCTGACGAATGGACTGGATAATCGTATTCGTTCCTGGTTCATTGCTTAAATGAACAAGTCGATAAAGATAGACAATCATAATACCACCTATTGGTAACCCAAAAACAATCCAGGAATGTGCCAAACGAAGTTGCGTCACATAATCTATTGATAAATGAAACAATGCTCCAACAACACCACAAACACTTCCTAAAACCAAAGCTATCGCTATCCATTTACATACAAAACATATATTTAATTTTAAATCCATAAAAAACTGTTTCACATACATCATAAATCCCCTCTTAAAAAAACTTCTAAATTACTTAGAAGTTTCTTTTGTTGTTGCTCGTGGCATTAATAAATGCTGTATCACAACTTCTTTATTCTCAATGTCTTCTTCATTTAATATTTTTGTTAATAATCTGACAGCTAAAGCTCCCATATCATAAACAGGAACATGGATTGACGTTAAAGAAGGACGACAAATCTGTGCATAACTTGTATTCATCATTCCTATAACTTCCATATCATCAGGAATATGTATTCCATTATCAACCGCAGCATTGACAACAGCGACAGCTTCTTTATCATAACTTGTAAAAACAAGCTGATGTTTATGATTTTTGAAATATTCTAAGAATTGTGGGTAGCTTTTTTCATAATGTGAAGAAGTATGGACAACTTGCTTTTCAGAATCAAAAGTTAATCCATATTTCTGATAAGCTTCTTGAATTCCTACAATCATTTCCTCTATATTAATTAAATTTTGTTTTGGCGAAACAAATAAAATATCGCTTTTTCCTGCTGATAAATATCTATCAATGACTTCATAAGCTATTTGTCTTGCATCAGCAAAAATAGAACCCATATAATCTCCAGAAACACGTGTTCCAATCACAACAGCAGGTATTTTATATTTATTAACCAGTGCAATTTCTTTTTCAATTTCTTCATTATTAAACAAAATTACACCATCAGCACGAGATTTCACAACTTTTTCAATAACAGTTTCAATAGGATTCCCATCTCCAATTTCATCTGTTGTATAAATACTGACATTATAATCTAATCGACGACTGGTATCGCCAATCCCACCAATCATATCTTTAACATGGGCAAATAGTGATTGAGGAAAGACAATTGCAATCGTTGTTGTCTTACTTGTGGCAAGACCTCTCGCAATTTGGTTAGGTTTGAAATCTAAACGTTGAATAGCATCAAGGACTTTATCACGTGTTTTCGGTTTCACAACACTTGAACCATTAATAACACGTGAAACTGTTGCCAGAGAAACCCCCGCTTCTCTAGCAACATCATAAATCGTTACATTCTTCCCCATAATTAATCTTGAATCTCTTCAATCATTTCATCAAGTTTTTCTTCAACATTATCGATTTCATTTTCAAAAGCTTCCAGATAATCATCATCAGCTGATGAATCTAAAACCTTTACTTTCACTTCTTCAATTTTTTCATTAACTTTCTTTGTGAGATCAACAACTCCATCACGAATTGTCATATATTGATCACTGTCTTTGACCTTGACAGCAAAATCTTCTAATTTTGCTTCTAATTCAGTCAGTTTATCTCTTGTTGTTGCTTTAAATTCATCCATATCAAATTCATCAACAGATTTTTTCACTGTTTCAATTGTTTGACCAAGTAAAGCTTCTACATCTTCTTTTGTCATATTTTTAAGATTATCATAAGCTTTTAAAGATTCACGTTTAATATCTTCTCTTAATTCACTTCCTTTTTTAGGTGCTAATAGTAACCCAGCAATAGCCCCTATTCCTAAACCAACAATAAATTTTCCAAATTTCATTTTTCTCACCTTTCTTTTCTATTTTTTTCTTCTAATGAAAGAAGTTAAAAAACCTAAAATACCAAACAAACCAGATCTCATACCACCCTTTGAAAAGAATCCGCTTACTAATTCAACAGGAGCGTTGAGCATATTCATTTTATTATTGATGTCATCTAAAATATGATCAACTTTTTGAATAGTTGTTTCCAGCATTGTCATCAAAACAGTGGCTTCTTTGACAGCTAGAGACATTCTCATAAATAATAAACCTAAGCTTAAAAGAGCAAATGCACCTGATAAAATCAAAATGCAATAACATATTAACTGTGCGTCCATAAATTCTCCTTTCTGCTAATTTTCCATATTATAGCATATATCCATTATGTTGGAAAGATTGCCATTAATGTTCTTCTTTATATGCAATAACCTGATCTTCTAATTTATATATATCTTTACTGCTCATAAATAGAAAGACAACATCATCATATTGACTTAATAACTTAACAGCAGCTTCATCTTCGTGAATGACCTGAGCACGAGGATTATATTTGGCAATATCATAGATATCAATATCAATTCCAGGTTCTTTTTTTGCATTTTCTGGAAAATGAACAAAAAATGGATAATCAGCCAAATCCATAGCTTCCGCAAACTCTTTCGCAAATCTCAATCCTCTAGAAAAACGATCTGGCTGGAATACTGCTACAATTTTTTTGTGTGGATAACGGGAACGTGTAGCTTCAATCACATATTTGATGGCTGTTGGGTGATGCGCATAATCATCCACATATACATTATTCCCAACTGTCTTCACTGTATAACGACGTTTTACACCAGTAAAAGTAGAAAGTCTTTTCTGAATATATTCAGCACTCATGTTTTCTAAATATCCTAATGTAATAACAGCTAAAGAATCATATAACATATGCATACCATAAAATGGTAAAGCAAAATGTCCAAACAAATCTTTATGAATATAAACATCAAAAGATAGTCCATGATCATTATTGATAATATTTTTTGCAATAATATCATTTTGTTCACCAGTTCCAAACTTTAAAACACGTTTTTTATAATGGAGATGTGGTAAATGTGGATCATCACCCCAAATAATCACAGTATCTTTCACCTGATTTGCATATTGCTCAAATGACTTTTCATACTGTTCCATAGATTTAAAATAATCAACATGATCCATCTCTATATTATTAATAATTGCATATGTTGGATAATAATGTAAAAAATGATCCTGATATTCACATGTTTCAGCAATAAAGTATTTGCTATCTTCAACAGCATGTCCAGTTCCATCACCAATCAAAACAGAAGTCTTATCAAAATCCTTAAAAAGATGATAAGCCATACCTGTTGTTGTTGTCTTGCCATGTGTTCCAGCAATACCAATAGAAATATACTGATCCATCAAATGACCTAAAAAATCATAATAAGTATGCGTTTTGACATTTGGATTACTTAATGCTTCTTTAACTTCTTCATTAGTATCATCAAATGCATTCCCTATAATCACATCATAACCATCTTTAATATTATTTTTATCAAAAGAATAAATAGGTATGCCTCTTTTTCTTAATTCTTCCTCTATAAAAATATATTTATCAATATCACTTCCAGCAACTTCATATCCTAAATCATAAAGAATAGTTGCCAGTGATGCCATTCCAGATCCTTTAATACCAATAAAATAATACATAATTCCATTTCACCTCGTCTTTTATTCTAGCATAAATTTTAAAAAAAGTATTCTCTATCCAATGAATTTTTCATATTTTTTTCTAATTTTACACAAACTAATGATGTCAATAGAAAGAAAGGAGAAATTATGAGTCACAAAAAAGCAAAAAACAAACAAAGACAAAATCATTACAAAGGATATAATCAAAATCAGCAGGCCTCTCATAGTGCCGAGGATAGTTTGATGAGTGAAAAATACAAAGAAAACTCTAATGCTCAAGAATAAGAAAAAGAAGCTATGGACAGGGGCGGTTCAGCGCACCCAAATTCCATAGCTTCTTTATTTTATCCAATAACCATCAAATCTTTTGAATAGTGATTTAAAACTTCACAACCATCTTCTGTAACTAAAACCAAATCTTCAATTCTGACACCAAATTCACCCTGAATATAAATACCTGGTTCAATTGAGAAAATCATTCCTGGCTGTACTTCCATATCAAACGAAGCAGAGACATCACCATATTCATGAACATCTCTTCCGATAAAATGTCCTAAACGATGATTAAAGTTTGGTCCATAACCAGCTTCACTGATAATATCTCTAGCTGTTTTATCAATATCACATAATCTCACACCTGGTTTGATCATAGCTTCAGCTGCTTCATTAGCTTTTTTAACCAATTCATACACTTCTCTTTGTTTATCAGAAACTTCTTTATAGAAAACTGTTCTTGTCATATCACTGCAATATCCCTGATAAATACCACCCATATCAATGACAATGCTATCACCAGCTTTTAGCTTTGAATCATCACAACCATGATGACCATCTGCCCCATTAGGACCATATCCAATAATAGGGCTAAAAGAATTACCACTGCATCCTAATGATTGGAAAATACCATCTAACTGTTGTCCAACTTCTTTTTCTGTGAGTGTTCCTTTTGCACATAGCTGAATCACTTGATCAATCGCCTGGTCATTGAATTGACTTGCTTTACGCATGAGTTCAATTTCCTCATCATCTTTATGCATTCGGACATAATCAACACAAATTGATCCAAGTTCAAAACAACATTCTTCGTTAGCGAGTTCCATGACTCTC
Source organism: uncultured Massilimicrobiota sp. (assembly GCA_944325245.1). Taxonomy (GTDB): domain Bacteria; phylum Bacillota_I; class Bacilli_A; order Erysipelotrichales; family Coprobacillaceae; genus Allocoprobacillus. Next base: position 9,706 of record CALUZM010000050.1, read on the forward strand.
ATTAAGAATTTAGCTTCCCAATTTTTATCAACACCTACGCAATTAGCATCTTTTAAAACTTCAGCAATTTTTGCAGGTCCATCTTCTGTATCATCATACCAGATAATATTTAAATCTAATTTTTGGTCTAAATAAAACAAATTGTTTAAAAATAAAGTATGATCTCCGTCTAATGATAAAACCAAAGCATACATTCTTTCTCCCGGATGATTATCATAACCAATTAAATAATTAATAGAGCTAGGATCACTGATAATCAAATGATCCATCCCTCTTTGACTCATTTCATTTAAAACATTATTCAGTCTTGTCTGATTCATATTCTTTCACCCCTATTCCTAATTCTTCTAATTGTGCATCAGCAACTGGTGTTGGTGCTTTTGACATTGGACAAGTTGCACTCGTATTTTTAGGGAAAGCAATCACATCTCTTAAAGAATCACAACCACATAGTAACATCGCAATTCTATCTAACCCTAAAGCAAATCCTCCATGTGGTGGAGTTCCATACTGTAATCCTTCAACAAACCATCCAAATTGTGCATCAATTTGTTCTTGAGTGAATCCTAAAGCTTTAAATGCTCTTTCTTGAACATTTTGATCATAAATTCTTTGTGATCCACCACCTAATTCATAACCATTTAAAACGATATCATAAGCATCTGCTAAACAATGTTCTGGATCTGTTTCTAATTTATCTAAATCTTCATCTTTTGGTTTTGTGAATGGATGATGTTTTGCATAATATCTTTGTGTTTCATCATCATATTCAAACATTGGGAAATCAACAACCCATAAGAAATCAAAAGTATTTGGATCATATAATTTTAATTCTTTTCCTAAGTAGTTACGAATAGCAGCTAAAGAATCACAAACAACCTCATATTTAGCATCTCCAACAAATAACAATAAATCCTGACTATGTGCATTCATCGCTGTTAATAATCTTTCTAATTGATCTTCAGTAAAGAATTTTGCGATAGGACCTTGAACACCATCATCAGTCACTTTTAACCATGCTAAACCTTTAGCTTTATAAGTTTTTGCAAGTTCAGTTAATTGATCAATCTTTTTACGAGAAAAATTGGCTGCTTCACCAACAACATTTATTCCTTTGACATGTCCACCAGCATCTATTGCGTTTTTAAAGACTGCAAAATCCACATCACTAACAACATCATTCAAATTCACAAGTTCTAATCCAAAACGTGTATCAGGTTTGTCAATACCATATCTTTCCATTGCTTCATGCCAAGTCAAACGTCTTAAAGGTAATTCAATATCAATACCTTTAACATCCTTCATTAATTTCTTGATCATACCTTCTCCAATTTCTAGAATCTGATCAGTTGACATAAAGCTCATTTCAACATCGACTTGTGTAAATTCAATTTGGCGATCAGCACGTAAATCTTCATCTCTAAAACAACGTGCAATCTGATAATATCTTTCAAATCCAGCAACCATTAATAATTGTTTAAACAATTGAGGTGACTGTGGTAAAGCATAGAAAGATCCTTTATGAACACGTGAAGGCACCAAGAAATCTCTTGCCCCTTCTGGTGTAGAACGGTTTAAATAAGGTGTTTCAATATCAATAAAATCTAAGTTATCTAAATATTCTCGAATGCTTCTTGTAATTTGATGTCTTGTCATTATATTTTTTTGCATCACAGGACGTCTTAAATCCAAATAACGATACTGCATTCTTGTTTCTTCTAAAGCATCTGTTTCATCAGCCACAATCATAGGTGTTAATTTGGCCGTATTAATGATGGTAAAAGCACTTGCTTGAATTTCAATATCACCTGTAGGAATCTTTGGATTTTTAGAAGATCTTTCAATAACTGTTCCTTGAACAGATAAAATATATTCATTTTTTACTTCTTTTAATCTTTCTTCAAAAGATTCATCAAAAATCACCTGAGTAATTCCATAACGATCTCTTAAATCAACAAAAACCAAAGCTCCTAAATTTCTTTTCTTGGCAACCCAACCAATCAATTCAACTTGTTGACCAACATTTTCAATTCTTAATTCCCCATTATTATGTGTTCTATTCATGATCATGATCTCCTTCATAATGATTTTCAATAAATTCTACAATATTTTCTAATGGCACTTCCACTTGTTCTTTTGTATGATTACATTTCATATTGACAACTTCTTTTTGAACTTCATCTTCCCCAATGATCATTGAAAAATGCGCATGGAAACGATCAGCAGATTTAAACTGTCCTTTTAATCCACGATCACATTGATCCATATCACAAGTAAAACCATTAGCACGAAGCATTGTCATAATCTGCATAGCTAAATCTTTAGCTTCAGTTCCTAAAGGCATGATATAAACATCTAAACCTTCATCATCATCATCATGATCATCACCTAAAGCAATCATCAATCTTTCCATTCCAAAAGCAAAGCCAACACCAGGTGTTTGTGGTCCACCTAATTCTTCTACAAGGCCATTATAACGACCTCCTCCACCAACTGTTGAACCAGCACCCAATTTTGGATCATCAGAAATAATTTCAAAGACTGTATGTGAATAATAATCTAATCCTCTAACCAAGTTAGGATCAACAACATAATCAATTTCTAAATCATCTAATAAAGCACAAACTTTTTCAAAATGTGCTTTTGCATTATCACTTAAATAATCAATTGTTTTGGGTGCAGTTTGCATCATAGGATGATTTTTATCAACCTTACAATCTAAGATACGTAATGGATTTTTTTCATAACGCACCTGACAATCATGACATAACTCATTCAAAACAGGTTGGAAATGATTTTGTAAAGCTTCACGATAAGCATCGCGAGATTCCTGATCACCTAAAGAATTGATATGTAATTGAATATTTTTCAATCCCAATGCTTTGACAACTGTTACAGCCATCAACATACATTCTACATCAACATATGGTGATTCAACTCCTAACATTTCTACACCAAATTGATGAAATTGTCTCTGTCTTCCATTTTGTGGTCTTTCATATCTGAACATTGGACCCATATAATAAACTTTCTGTAATTTTTCAGGCATTCCATAAAGCTTATTTTCTACATAAGCTCTCACAATACCAGCTGTTCCTTCTGGTCTTAATGTGATAGAACGCCCTTTTTTATCTTCAAAAGTATACATTTCTTTAGATACAACATCTGTTGTATCACCAACAGCACGATTGAATAATTCTGTATGTTCAAAAATCGGTGTTCTCATTTCTTTCACATTATAATTTGCACAAATTGTTCTTAATAATTGTTCTAACTCCTGCCATTTTCCAGATTCAGTAGGCAAAATATCTACTGTTCCTCTTGGTGCTTTATAGGCCATATCTCTATCCTCCTTCAAAAAATAAAAAAACGTCCTCTCTAAGGACGTTATTAACGCGGTACCACCTTAGTTCATACAATGTATGCCCTCTCTGTCTTAACGCGACTCACGGTTACTTTCATAACTTCCTCCAAAGTGTCCCATAGCTTCCTCTATCTGTTTCCACCATCCACAGACTCTCTATTAGATTATCACTATTTAATCTTCTTCAACGGATTGACATCATTATAAAAGATTCACTTATAAAAATCAAGTTTGTTTCATAAATCTTTTGTATTTTGTTTCATAAATCTTTTGTATTTACATATATACTTTCTTTATAGAAAATCAGCTAAAAATATCATTTATAAAAAGAGATAGGAATCTTTTGAATCTCAAATTTCACTACTCTGTGTTATTTTAGATTACTTTATTTGATTCCTATCTATTATCTAAAGAAGAAATATTATCTTCAATGTGATTCATTTATATTTAATTTATAAATAACGATAACTCTCAATTATCTATATTGCTTATCATTACAAAAATTTTATTTATCTTTTTTGATTCAACACCTATTCTCAAGACATATAATTTTATTATAATGATAATCTCATGATTAATGTTTCCATATTTTCAATAAAGCGATATCTTGATATTTTATTCATCTTATAAATCATCATGTTACTCAATTTTTTTATCTTTGTTTATTTTATTCTTGAATTTTTTGAAATAATCATTTTCTATTTTTACTATCGACTATTTCATTTTTCACATCGCTGATTTATATTATTCATATCTCTATCTTGATCACTCTTTATTATATCATGAACTTTTTTATTTATGGCCTATCTTTACCAGGCCTAACATATGTTAGGGGGTAGAAGATCTCTAATCAATCTATAGTCTTTTGGAAGATCAAGATTTTCCATGAACTTCAGTCCTAAACACAATGTTGTTTTCATATCATTTACTTCCATCATTTTTAAGACCTCCTTTCATTTCCTTTCCTTTTCTTCGTCTATATAATAACATATATTTGCCAAAAATGAAAGCCTTTTCATTTTCAAATTATGAAAACTTCATTTTAGAAAATATGACCATATTTTCAACTCTTTTTCAGCTTCCTGATGTGATGATGACGCATGAATAATATTGTAAACAAGTCTATTTTGTCTATCAGCTAGGTCATAGCTATCTTGGCTCAATCGTCCACGTATACTTTGTGGATCAGCCTGTTGTGGATTTGTTTGCCCTACGACTTTTCTTGAATAGGAAATAATATCCTCATCTCCCTGATAACACACAAGCATTGGCATAATATAATGAGGTCCATCAAAATAAAATGTATTAAATAATTTTGCAGGAAATTGAAATACTTTTCCCTTTTCATCAATAACACGATGATAGTGTTCTAATAAAATTTTCATGACATTCATATCTACCTGCACAATTTGACTTTTTTCAACAAAAAGTTTCTTTTCCTTTAACATCATTAACGCTTGTTCATTTTTATGATCCACAAAAGCATCAGGTTTTAACATCATATAAGTATATTGTTTCATATTCATTTCACCTCGTCATATCAAAAAATCATAAATAGTATATCCCTATTTATGACTTTTTATTAATGAATCACTCTTGTGATATTATAAATACCTTGAATTTTATTCAAATTATCAATAGTTGTCTGTAAGAGCTCTGCATTTTCAACAGATAATTTTAATTGAATTTGCGCCTCAGTATCAACAACACCAGCATTAATATTTAAGATATTCACTTTCACTTGCCCAAGAACTGTTATAATATCATTAAGCAAATTTGGGCGATCCAAACCACGAATATCTATATCAACCTCAAAACGTTTTTGCATAATATTTGTGTAATCCCAATAAACATCAATCAAACGCCCTTTCTCAACACCTTTTAAGTTAGGACAATCAGCACGATGCACTTTAATTCCCTGACCTTTGGAAACATAGCCAATAATCGCATCTCCTGGAATCGGATTACAACATTTAGAAAGCTGAACTTTCAATCCATCAACACCATTGACACTAATACCTAAGCTACTACTGCTTTTCTTTTGATTTTTTAAAGCATTATTATTCTTTTTTAAAATCTTTGAAAGATTATCAAAGAAACCACTACGATTTGGTAAAACTTTATCTATCAATGTAGCTGCAGTGGCCTGTTTTTTTCCAATCACAAGCAACAAATCATCAAAATTTCTAGCTCCAAAAGAGCCAAAATAAGCTTTATATGTTTCTGAATCCATAAATTTCTTTTCATCTAAATTACGTTTACGAATTTCTTCTTTTAACAGTTTTCTTCCTTCTTCAATAGCCTCTTTTTGTGTTTCTGCATCTTTTTTAGATATATACTGTCTAATTTTATTTCTGGCTCCTGCAGTTCTTACAAACTTCAGCCAGTCTTCACTTGGTCCAGAATTTTTATTTGTCTTAATTTCACAGACATCACCCGTCTTTAATTTCGTATTAATTGGAACCATAACATTGTTCACAATGGCTCCTACAGCATGATGTCCAACTTCCGTATGAATACGATATGCAAAATCAATAGGTGTAGCTCCATTTGGTAACTCAACAATTTTTCCTTGTGGCGTCATGACATAAACATTAGCTTCAAAGATATCTCTTTTTAAAGAATCATAATATTCTTTAGCGTCACCATCTTTAATTTCATCACTTAATGTTATAAAATCACCCAACCATTGTAATTTATCTACAATGTCCTTTTGTTCTTGTTTAGAAGAATATTCTTTTCCTTCTTTATAACGCCAATGAGAGGCAACTCCTCGCTCTGCCAGTTCATCCATTTCTTCAGTACGAATTTGAATTTCAAAAATATGTCCATCTTCACCAATCACTGCTGTGTGTAATGATTGATACATATTAGGTTTAGGCATTGCTATATAATCTTTAAATCTTCCAGGTAATGGACGATAATGATCATGAATAATACCTAAAACTTCATAACACTTCATTTTATCCTTTAAAATAATACGCAAAGCATTTAAATCATAAAGTTCATCAAAACGTTTATGTTTAATAACCATTTTTTTATAAATACTATAAATATGTTTTGCACGCCCTTTAATACGATAATCAATATGATTTTCATCTAATAGTTTTTTTACTGATTGCATCATTTTTTCAACAGATTCTTTACGCTCACTACGTTTCTGTTCTAATAATTCCGAAATTTCTAAATAAGCTTTTGGATCTAAATAACGCAAACATAAATCTTCCAATTCAATGCGAATATCGTTAATTCCTAAACGATGAGCTATAGGAGCATAAACCTCTAATGTTTCTCGAGAAATACGTTGTTGTTTTTCTGGTGGCATATACTGCAATGTACGCATATTATGCAGACGATCCGCCAATTTAATTAAAATAACACGTATATCTTTAGCCATTGCAATATAAATTTTACGATGGTTTTCAGCATAAACATCAGCTTCATCTTTAAAAGGCATTTTATTAATCTTTGTTACACCTTCTACCAGACTGGTAATTTCTTCCCCAAAACGCTCAACCATTTCATCATGAGATACATCACAATCTTCCATAACATCATGTAACAGTCCTGCTGCAATTGTTGTTGGACCAGTTTGTAAAGTTGTTAGAATATATGCAACCCAAATCAAATGAATTGTATAAGGTTCTCCACTCTTTCGCTTTTGTCCTTCATGTTTGACCATGATGAAATCATAAGCTTTTTGAATCAAATCAATGCTTTCTTTTTTGGTAATATAAGTCGAACAGCTTTCCAAGACATCATCAAATGTCACCTGATCATGCGCACCTTTATATTTCATATACTCTTCCTCCTTTACTTTATGCTAAAAAAGAGACAAAGTCTCTTTTAATATTTCAAGACTGAAAAAACGTCATAATCTTTTAAAAGTTCTCTTCCTTTTAAAGCTTCAAGTTCAATCAAAAAAGCAATTCCTACAACGTTTCCACCCATTTTTTCAATTAATGATATTGTGGCCTCTACTGTTCCACCTGTAGCTAACAGATCATCAACGATTAAAACATTCTGTCCCGGTTGAATACTATCACTGTGCATTTGAATCTCATTAGAACCATATTCAAGTTCATATGTCTGACTAATCACTTCACGTGGAAGTTTTCCAGGTTTTCTCACTGGTACAAACCCACATTCTAATGATAATGCAACTGGACATCCAAATAAAAATCCTCTTGCTTCAGGTCCTACGACAATATCTACATTTTTTTCTTTCGCAAAATCTGCTAATAAACGAATTGCTTCATGATAAGCATCTTTATTTGCCAATAATGGTGTCACATCTCTAAATAAGACACCTGGTTCTGGAAAATCAGGAATATCAGCAATATATTTTTTTAAATCCATAGCTTAAAAGCCCTCCTTATTCTATTATTATAACAAAGTTTCTTCCTTTTATAAAGACACTAAACGATATCTTTAATGATAAAGTTAATACTTTTTTGGTTTCTATATTCATTAATTTGCAGTGTTCCTACAACATTGATTGTTTTTATATTTTTCAAATCCCCATATAAATCACCATGTTGAAAGTATAACATAGCCATTTTACTATGATCTAAACCCGCTTCCATTTTTAAATGTTTTCCTTGACTCAATTGTTGAATTTGAGAAACAGAAACGTTTCTCAACATATATAGCGGTTCTTCATTGCCCATGCCAAATGGTTCTAATAACGACAATGATTCGATATTAGCAATATCAATATCTT
>CALUZM010000051.1 GCA_944325245.1 uncultured Massilimicrobiota sp.
AATGCGTGTGAAATTAGCTTCTATGAATGAAACCGCTTGTACAAGAGTGCATGATATTTTGAGTAAAATTGTGAATAAAGGAAAGTCTAATGTGATTGCGATAGTTTTATAAATTTGTTATTGCGCTTAGGTTTTTGAAATGTTATACTACTACTTAGATTTAAGTAGGAGGCAGTGAAAAAATGAATAAAAAAGAGCTTATTGATATCGTTTCACTAAAAAAAGATTTAACAAAAAAGGATGCTGAAGCGTTAGTAGATACAGTTTTCGATACAATGATTGAAAGTATTTTAAATGGAGATAAGGTCTTAATTTCTGGTTTTGGAACTTTTAAGGTGAATAACCGAAAAGAACGTAAAGGTGTTAGTCCAAAAACAAAAGAAGCAATGATCATTCCTGCAAGTAAAACTGTTTCATTTAAGCCAAGCAATAGATTAAAAGATGCAATGAATTAATTGCATCTTTCTTATTTTTTTTGACATATTGAGTTAATATAATGGGTATATTATCATTAGTGAGGTGATAGATATGTTTCCATTTTATGGATTTTATTATAATAGTTATTATATGATAGGAACCATTTTTGTTATATTGGCGGCAATATTAGCGTTGTGGGCACAAATGAAGGTTCAGACAACATATAGTCGTTTTAAAAAAATTCCTAATTCTAGAGGAATAACAGGGGCGCAAATCGCCAGAGAAATTCTTGATAGTGAAGGATTATATGATATTCAAATTTATGAAGTGAGAGGACAATTGAGTGATCATTATAATCCTGGCAAAAAAACAATCAATTTATCGCATGATATTTATCGTGGTACATCAATTGCAGCATTAGCTGTAGCTGCACATGAATGTGGACATGCGATTCAGTATAAAGAAAAATATATTCCAATTTCTCTAAGAAATGCAATTTTGCCAATTGCGAACGTAGGTCAATATCTAGGATGGATTGCGATATTTATTGGATTAATCTTAGGGCAGACAGATATTGCCTGGTTTGGTTTTATTGCTATGTGTGGAATCTTGGCTTTTCAGCTTGTCACGTTGCCAGTAGAGTTTAATGCATCATCGCGTGCTTTATCTATTTTACAAACACGTTATCTGACATCAGGAGAATATGATGGGGCTAAGAAAATGTTATCGGCTGCAGCGATGACATATGTGGCTGCAATGATTTCAACTTTAATGAGTATGCTAAGAATCTTTTTGATTATACTTGGTAATTCTAGAGATGATTAAAGACCTGGAAAGGTCTTTTCATTTTTGTTTTGCATTTTATATATTTTGTTATATAATAAAAACACTGGAGGTGAACATAATGAAAAAACATACTTTTATTATATCGATTATTGTTTTAACTGTTGTATTAGCAGTGGTTTCTTTTTATATGTTATTTGTTCACGTTCCTTATTATCAATATCATCATCAATTAGATGAAATAAGAAATGAAATTTGTGAAACGAATCAATATGATTATCAAGGCTATTTTAGCGAATATAGAGGTAAAGAAGTTTATTATATTGTTAAGGTCAAAATTAATGAAATTGATTCTTATGTGGCCTATAATAAAGATTTGGAATTGGTTGATACATATCAGGGGAATGTGGCTGATGAAAAAACAGTTCAATCAGCTATTAATGAAAAATATAATGTATCTATAGATGATTTAGAGATAGGTTATGAAAATGAAAGATTTGTTTATTATGGACGTTATCAGGATGATGCTTCTTTGTTATATGTGTATTATGATTTAAATAGTGGTGAATTTATTAAGGCTGTAAGGCTAGGTGAGTAGTATGGATGAATTGATTGATTATCAGTGTATTGATTTTCAAAAGCTTTTGATTTTAAAAGCAAAAAAAATGCAGATCAATGATGAGGAATGTTACCTTTTATTGTTGATTATGACATTGAATGAGATTGGCGTGAAGCCTATTACCCCTTCACAGATTTCTCGCGTTTGTTCTTTATCTATTCAAAAGATAGATGATATTTTAATGTCTCTGGTTGATAAGCATTGGATATCAAGGCGAAATGGTTCTCTTAATTTAAAACCGTTACAGAATTTGTTGTTAGAGCAACCTGAAACACAAGAGACGACGGATATTGATTTGGTGAGTATTTTTGAAGATGCATTTGGACGTAGTTTGAGTCAAAGAGAAATTCAATTGATTAACTCTTTAAAGTGTCAAGGATATGGTGATGAAATGATTGTTGATGCTTTGAATGAATCTGTTAAATCAGGAGTAATCACTTTTCGATATATTGAAAAGATTTTGGATAATTGGTCACGTTATGGCGTGACAAAACGTTTTGCACCTCAATCATCACCATCGCCTAAACAAGAAGTAGAACAAAGTATAAAGGATTATAAATGGTGGGAAGAGCATGAATAAAGAAAAAGTGAATCGTATTTTACAGGTTTTTGATGATATGTATCCAGATGCTAAGTGTGAGCTGGTTCATCATAATGAATTAGAATTATTGATTGCTGTGATGTTGTCAGCACAAACAACAGATGCCAGTGTAAACAAATTAACACAACATTTATTTAAAAAGTATCATAGTGTCGAAGATTATGCTTATGCGCCCTTGTCACAGCTGGAAAATGATTTGCGTACGATTGGTTTGTATCGCAATAAAGCCAAAAATGTCAAGGCTATGGCTCAGAAGCTGATAGATGATTTTGATGGAAAAGTCCCATGTGATCATGAAGCATTACAGACATTACCAGGAGTTGGACGAAAGACTGCCAATGTTGTCATTTCAGAAGGCTTTCAGGTTCCTGCAATTGCTGTAGATACACATGTTGAACGTATTTCTAAAAGATTAGGATTTGCTTTTAAAAAAGATTCTGTCTTAACTGTAGAAAAGAAATTACAAAAAGCCATACCTAAAGAACGTTGGATTAAAACACATCATCAAATGATTTTCTTTGGTAGATATCATTGCAAAGCAATGAATCCCAACTGTCAAAATTGTCCTTTGATCGATATATGTAAAGAGCCAAAACGTAAAAAATACTTATAAGACGCATGAAAATGCGTTTTTTTTGTACAAAAATCATTGATTTAATGATAAAGAAAGTTTGATAAAAGTCATCAGCAATTTTATCTGTTTTTATCATTATGAATCAACATTTGATTTAGGAAGTAAGAATAGAAGCTCTTAACAATTTAAGAATCCTTAAATATGAGGAAAGGATAAAAATAAAACCCAATCAGCATGATGCTAATTGGGTAATAAATTTGACTTATTGAGATTGCGCTTGTTGTTGCGTTTGTGGTGTTGTTTGTCCTGTGTCAGGTGTTTCAGTGACAGGTGGTGTTGTGGTAGTTGTTGAATTGGTTGTTGTAAATCTATCAGTACCAAGGTTGACTGTTTGACCATTTGTTAAAGTTTGCGTAAATGTAACAGTATATTCTGTTCCAGCTGTTAATTGACTGAAAGTAATCGTACCAGATTGCTGAAGTGACTGTGTAGCGCCATTTAAAGAAGCTGTCACAGTTGTTCCAACAGGAACAGTGACTTGATAAGCAACAGATGTATCAGTCAAAGAAGCACGTGTATAGCTTGCAGGCGTTGTATCTTCTACTGTGATTGTTTGTGAAATCTTATTAGAAGTACCACTACCACTTTCAAATGCATAATATCCTGTAACTGTGTAAGTACCTGGTTGTAAAGTATAATTGATTGTGCCTGTAGCACTATTTAATGTTTCACTATGAACAACATTACCACTTGCATCTGCAATATCAACTTTATAGACAACTTTACCATAAATCTGATTGATATTTCCTAAATATGGCAGAGTATAATTGTTTCCACCAACAGAGTATGTCTTTGTAGGAGTAGCATCCTCTGTCATGCTCTTAGGATCATATTCACTAAATGTCACCTGTAATTGATTATTTGTCATTGTAGCAGTGAATGAAGATAAATTACTTAAACTTGATCCACTGGCACTGCCACTTGGTGTATTGCTTGTTTTAAATAATCCAGAGACAACACGATCACTAGGAACACCATCTCCTGGAGAGACATATGGATAAATTCCAGAAACACAAGTTCCACTAACAACACCATCAGGTTGAGATGGGTATGAATTTTTTACACCATCTTGATGCAAGAATTTTGCAATTTGAGCAGAAATATTATTTGTATCTCTGTTGCTTTTCAAATAATATCCGTCTTTTTGGTCTTCACCACTATAACCTGTCCAGACACTCCATGAATAATCAGGAGAATAAGCTGATAACCAGGCGTCTTTACTATGTCCACGTAATTTTGCATTAACATTTGTATCATCGGCGTGGTTTGAGGTACCTGTTTTCGCACCAATTTGATAACCTAGATTTAATAAACGATATGTTCCTGTTCCGGATTTTACATAATCAGTCATAATATCTCTAATCATATAAGCAGTTTCTTCAGAAATGGCCTGTGTTTTTTCTTGTTGATATTGTTGATCAATTTCAATAACTTCGCCAGTAGAGAGTAATTCGATTTTTTGTACTGTATGTGGTTCAATATATGTACCACCATTAGCAAATACAGCATAAGCACCAGCTTCATCTTCAGGAGTAACACCATATTCCCATGATCCAATAGCATAACCTAATTCAAGACTTTCATTTTCCATATCAAAACCAAAGCCTTCAAGGTATTCTGTAGCTTTTTCATAACCGATTCCTTCTCCAACGTTATTGCCATTACAGTCAGTGCCAGTTAGAACTTCACTAAATGTTTGTAAAGCAGCAGCATTCCAAGAGTTGCTGATAGCACTAGACATAGATACGTCACCATGATATTTTCCATCCCAGTTTCCTGGTGTGAAGCCACTGGAATAAGCATATGGTACATCGTGGACATAATGTGCTGTTGAGTAATCTAAAAATTCAATCGCCGCAGCATAGGCGATAATTGGTTTTAATGAAGAACCAGGCTGATTTTTTTGACCATATGTAGCTCCTGTTTTGGAAGCATAGGCATAAGTTAATCCTAATGGTGTATAATTACGACCACTTAAAACACCCACAATACGTCCTGTCGTTGATTCCTGAATAACAGCTCCAACTTGGATTTTAGAATCCTGGAAAGTATAAGATTCACCACTTGCAATATCATCAAGTTCTTTTTGAATATCTGTATCAATATATGTATAAATACGCATTGGTGTTTCATAAGGATCATATCCTGTTGTTTCCTGAACTTCACGAATGACTTTGTCAGCATAGGCCTGATATTGACCGCTCGTTGAAATTGGATTTGATTTCAAAGTATTTTCAACAGGAATAGCTTTTGTTGCTTCGCATTCTTCTTCAGAAATATAACCATGTTGTAACATTAAATCTAGAATTGTATCACGACGCTGTTGTGCCAAATCAAGATTTCTAAATGGGTCATATTTGTTTGGAGAGTTTAATGTTCCAGCCAATAAGGCTGCTTCAGGTAAAGTTAAATTCTGTACAGCTTTATCAAAATAATATCTTGAGGCAGCATAAATACCGATTGTCTGAGGTCCGTATCCAAAATAAATCTTATTTAAATAAAGTTCCAAAACTTCTTCTTTTGAAATTTGAGAAGTGGCTTCAATTGAAAGAATAATTTCTCCAACCTTTCTTTCAATTGTTTGTTCTTCATCAGGATAATAAGATTTCTTAATGAGCTGCTGAGTAATCGTAGAACCACCAGCTGTAATTCCTCCGGCAGCAATGTTTCCAAGTAATGCTTTCACAATACGTGGAACATCAAAACCATTATGCTCGAAGAATCTTGAATCTTCAGCAGCAACAACTGCATCAATCATGACTTGTGGAATATCATCATAAGATACATTTTTTTGTACCCCTCCACGAGCTACAGAAAACCATTCTTCACCATCAGTTGTACATAAAACAGAAGATTCATCAGAAGTCAATCTTTCTTTAGAAAAACCTTCAACTTGTTTAAAAATGCCAAAACCAAGGTACATCCCGCCAGATGTAATCAGTACGGCAACAATTAAACAGATAACTTTGATGATTCGTCTTTTTTGTCTTTTGTTTCCTGTTTGTGAAGTTGTCTTCTTTTTTTGAGACTTTATTTTTTTCATCATTCGTCCTCCTTAAAATACAAGTCATCAACAACTTTTAAATAATGAAGTCGTGGTTGAAATCCCTGCGGAATGAGGCGACCAAGACTTTTGATTTTTTCATATGTCATTGATTTTCGTTGAGAATGATAATAATCATTAATAATATAACTTGCGTCAATTAAGTATACCTCATTTATTGAGGTAAATGCAATAATAACAAAAGCAATACCTCCGTGATCAATTATTTTTTGAAGATGATCAATTTGATGCTTAGAGATATTAGCAAAAGGAAAATTTTTAATTTTTGTTTCTTTTGCTTCAAAATCTACATACTTTCCTCTGTAAAGGCCATTATAATCAGTTGTTGAAGGTGTTTTATAATAAGCTTCTACAATTTTGGCTGCTTCACGTTTAGGATAATCGACTTTTACGATTTGAACAGGGGTTGGTTTTTTATATATGACAGCAATATCATGAGTGAGATAATATTCATTGGATAATGATATATCTTCTTCTAATGACATCCCACGATGTGCTGTGTAATGCTTGTTTTCATTGTTTGGCAAGTAGCTGGACTGCCATTTCTTTTTCATATTTGGATAATTAACCATAATCATGTCCTTTCGTAAATTGTCTCATATATTATAACATATATTTTTCCCATCTTGTCTAATTTATGTGTAAAATCATCTTTTTTTAAAAATATCTTGCATTTATAATTGTTTTTTGTGAAAATAATGTGGAGGAAAGGTGATGTATATGGCTAATAAAATACAATTAAGTCCTAAAAAAATTTTAAATAAACATTTTCAGATAGATTTTAAAGGATATAGTGCAACAGAAGTTGATTATTTCCTAGATACCATTGTAGAAGATTATGAAACATTTGCGAATATGTTAAATGAATCCTATGAACAGATAGAGAATCTTCAAAAAGAAAATGAAGCATTAAAAATGAAAATGGCAAATATGGAAAGAGAACAGATGATTCAACAGGATAATTTACGTTCTATGGAAGAAAATCTTTCATCAAATGTTGATTTATTAAAAAGAATCTCTAATCTAGAAAAAGAAGTTTATAAAAATAAATAATGATTGCATTTTGAGTTTTTTTTCAGTAAAATAAACATGCTCATAAGAACCGATTGCTAGTAATAGAGGAAAGTCCGGGCATCCACAATCTGCGATGATTGTAGTGTTTGTACTGCATCTAATAAATGCAGGTAGCTCAAAGCTAACGACAGACCTAAGACCTAAACCGTCAGGCATGGTTGATAAGTCATAAAGTGCCACAGAAACAATGTCTTTTGAAAAAAAGAGTGAAAAGAGGTAAACTCTGCAAGGAAGAAACCCAAATTTTGGTAGGGGAGCTTCATGAAGGGAAATGAACTGACATGAAGATGTGTACACATAGATAAATAATCGGTTGAAAAACAGAACTCGGCTTATCAGAATGAGCTATTTTGTCGATAGAGATATCGACTTTTTTTATAAAAAAACAAATCAAATTTGACTTATTTGTTTAAAATTCATAACTTGTTCATAAATTCATAAAATAATAGTGTTAGTATTGCTAAAAGGGATGTTTTATGGTTTAATGATTATTATTGAAGGGACATTTTCTAGGAATAAGGAGGTATTTCTTTTGGATAATTTAGGTGAAAAAATTCGTCAAAAAAGAGAAAAACAGAAATTGACGGTTGAAGATTTATCAGCAAAGACAAAAATATCAGTTGCAGTCTTAAAAGATATTGAAAATGGGAAGTTTGATCGATATAAAGGTGATGAAGCTTATGTGAAAATGTATCTGAAAAAGATTTCACAAGCTTTAAATATGGATAGTGAACAGTTAACAAAAGAGTATATTGAGTTAACTCGAGAAATTGAATTAGAAGATTTAAAAGAGAAAGAAAATCAGGAAGAACATAATGAAGATATTGTGGAAAAAGGAAAGAAGTTTTCTTTTAAAGCACCTCAACTGACTAGAAAACCTTCTGTTTATGAAGATAAATCGCATGTGACAATCATTCGTGCTGGGATTATTCTGGTTCTTGTATGCTTGATTATTGTGGTCATCTGGTTTGGTTTTTATGCGACTCGTTCACAAAGCAGTGACCCAGTAAAGCCTGATAATCAGTTAACTGTTGAAGGTGACATCAATACGGATGATCAAAATAGTACAGATACTTCAAATAGTGATGGCACTGTTGATAATGGAACAGCAAATAGTGAGACAGTTGAATTTACTAGAAATGATTTCTTAGATTATACAATGAAATTACCAGCTGATGCCCAAACTTTTACATTGAGAATTGAATACAATGCTCCATGTTGGGCACAGATGAGTGTCAATGGAGACATTTATGATCAGTTTGTTTCAAAGACTTATCATGAAGATGAAGATGGTGAAACGGAAACTGTTGAATTAACATTTAATGTTGATGAGTTCGAAAGTTTAGATTTACGTAATGGTAATAATAAAGGACATCGTTATTTTATCAATAATCAGGAAGTGCCATTGACTGATGAAGATAAGAATACAAATCAGGATCGACCTGTAGATTTTATTTTAACATTAGAGAAGGAATAATATGAATTTACCAAATAAATTAACAACTATTCGTTTGCTAAGTGTCCCATTATTTATTATTATTTATTTATTTCCATATCAGGAAACAGGAATTCAAATCCCTGTTTATCAAATTTTATCTACACAAATATCTTTATTAGATATCGTTTTGTTTATCATATTTGCTTTATCAGCACTCACAGATTTCTTTGATGGTTACATTGCACGTAAACATCAGTTGGTGACTACATTTGGCAAGTTTATTGATCCTATTGCCGATAAATTGATTGTCAATACAGCTTTATTATTATTAACATCAACGCATGATATTCATATTGTGATTCCTATTATTATGATTTCAAGAGATATTATTGTTGATGCTATTCGTCTTGTTGCCAGTCAAAAAAATGTTGTTTTAGCAGCAAGCTATTTAGGAAAAGCGAAAACAATGACACAAATGATTGCTATTTGTTTATTGTTGTTGAATAATATTGGTTTTGCAAGTCTTCATATCCCTATGGATCAAATCATGATCTGGCTAGCAACTGTGATTTCTTTTGCAAGTGGGGTTGATTATTTTATGAAGAATAGACAATATGTTATGGAGAGTATGTAAAATGGATGAATTAGCACAATTATTAATAGAAAGACATATTTCAATAAGCAGTGTAGAAAGTTTTACAGTAGGGGGATTTGCCCACCAGATTGGCCGTATCAGTGGTATTTCGGCAGTTTACTGTGGTACATTGGTAAGTTATCAGACACGTATTAAAAGAGATGTTTTGCATATTGATGAAAAAGTCATTGAACAGTTTGGTGTTGTTTCTAATGAAGTTGCAGGTTTGATGGCGATTCAAGGTCAAAAAATGTTTGAAAGTGATTTATGTATTTCCTTTACAGGTAATGCAGGTCCTTCAGCAATGGAAGGGAAACCAGTTGGCCTTATTTATGTAGGAATTGCATATAAGGATAATATTCATACATTTTGTTATCATCTTTCTGGAAGTCGTGATGATATTCAAAAGCAGGCTATTTTGATAGGAATTGAAAAAATTTTAGAAATTTTGAAGTAAATTCACAAAAAAGTGTTGTATATAAATAGTAGGAGGAATATTTTATGGCAGAAAAGAAAGTCAAAAGTGGAGAAACTGTTGATGATAAAAAAGAAAAAGCATTGAATGATGCGATTCATTTGATTGAAAAACAGTTTGGAAAAGGTTCTATTATGAAATTAGGTGACCGTGTAGCTGTAGATATTGATGTTATTCCTACTGGTTCTTTAACTTTGGATGCTGCTTTAGGAATTGGTGGTTATCCTAAAGGACGTATCATAGAAATATATGGACCTGAATCAAGTGGGAAAACAACACTGACTTTACATGCTATTGCGGAAGTGCAAAAACAAGGTGGTCGTGCAGCATTTATCGATGCGGAACATGCGATTGATCCTGTCTATGCAAGAAATTTAGGAGTTAATGTTGATGAATTGATTTTATCACAGCCTGATAGCGGGGAACAAGGTTTGGCCATTGCTGAAACTTTGGTGAAAAGTAACGCAATTGATTTGGTTGTTGTGGACTCTGTGGCTGCTTTAGTGCCACAAGTTGAACTTGATGGAGAAATGAGTGACAATTCTGTTGGTCTACAGGCCCGAATGATGTCTAAAGCTATGCGACGTTTATCAGGATTGATGAACAAGACATCATGTACTATTATTTTTATTAACCAGTTAAGAGAAAAAATTGGTGTTATGTACGGTAATCCAGAGACAACGACAGGAGGACGTGCTTTAAAATTCTATGCTTCAGTTCGTATTGAAATTAGACGTAGTGAAGCTATTAAAAATGGTAGTGAGATTGTCGGAAATAAAGTTAATATTAAGGTTGTAAAAAATAAGGTTTCACCGCCATTTAAAACAACATCAGTAGATATCATTTATGGTAAAGGTATTGCACGAGATGGAGAGATTATTGATTTAGCTGTTGCGGCTAATATTATGGATAAATCTGGTGCATGGTATGCTTATCAAGGAGAAAAAATTGGACAGGGAAGAGAAAATGTTAAAAACTTCTTAGCTGAACATCCTGATATCATGGCTGAAATTGAAGAAAAAGTGAAAGCTCAATTGTTTTCTCATAATGAAAATGAACCAGCATAAATTGGCTGGTTTTTTATTGTGTAAAGAAAAAGCATTATTTTGATATTTTATTGTCAATTTCACAAAAATACGATATAATATCTTATGTGCGCTATGCACTATCAGAAATTTGTCATAGGAAATAGGAGGAAGATTATGTCAGAATTTTTTACCCCTCTTACTATTGTAACCTATGTTCTTTGTGTCGCTTTAGGATTTTTATTGTATTTTATATTAACAAAATTAGGAATATCAAAAGCCAATGCTGATGCTACAAAGATTGTGGAAGAAGCCAATTCTAAAGCTGATAATATAGTCAAGGAAGCTATTCTTGATGCGAAAACACAAGCTTATGAATATAAGCTTGATGCTGAAAAAGAAATCAAGGAACAACGCTTAGAAGTTACTAAATTTGAAAACAAACTATTGCAAAGAGAACAAAATATTGATCGTAGAGATATTGCTTTACAAGGCAGAGAAGATGTTTTGGAGGAAAAAACTGCGCAATTAGAAAAGAAAAGTGAAGAACTAGGGAAATTAGAGGCTCAATTAAAAGATCAAATTGATGCAAAAATTACGGAATTAGAAAAAATTGCAGCAATGAGCGCTAATGAAGCAAAAGAAGAGTTATTTAAACAAGTTGAACAAAAAATGTCAAAAGAAGTCACAGCTTATATCAAGGAACAGGAAGATGAAGCAAAGTCTAAAGCTTCACTTTATGCAAAGGATATTATAGCTGCTGCCATTAATCGTTATTCACAGGAAGAAACCATCGAAAGAACGGTCAATGTTGTCGCATTACCTAGTGAAGAAATGAAGGGACGTATTATTGGACGTGAAGGGAGAAATATCAAGGCTATTGAAAATGCAACAGGCGTTGAATTAATTATTGATGATACACCTGAAGCTATTACAATTTCTTGTTTTGATCCTATTCGTCGAGAAATTGCACGTCTTTCATTGGAAACATTAATTCGTGATGGTCGTATTCAGCCAGGGCGTATTGAAGAAGTTGTTCAGAAAACGAAAAATGAGCTTCATGAAGTCATTCAAAAAACAGGTGAAGACGCTATTTTTGAACTTGGATTATCTCGTGTTCATAAAGAAATTATTATGTTGATTGGAAAATTAAAGTATCGTACGAGCTATGGGCAAAATGCTTTACAGCATTCATTAGAGGTTGCTCATTTTGCAGGAATGATGGCTGCTGAATTAGGGTTAAATCAGCAATTAGCAAGAAGAGCCGGTCTTTTACATGATATTGGAAAAGCAGTTGACCATGAAATGGAAGGAAGCCATGTTGAATTAGGTGTTAAATTTGCTAAAAAATATGGTGAAAATGCCACTGTTATTAATGCCATTGAATCACATCATGGTGATGTCGAACCAACAAGCGTGATATCTATTTTGGTTGCTGCAGCGGATACTTTATCAGCTGCTAGACCTGGAAGCCGTAGTGAAACAATTGAAAACTATATTCAAAGACTTGAAAAACTGGAAGAAATTTCTAAAGGTTTTGATGGTGTTGATAAAGTTTATGCGATTCAGGCTGGACGTGAAATTCGTGTCATTGTGAAACCTGAACAAGTTGATGATTTGATGAGTCATCAATTGGCGAGAGATATTAAAGAAAAGATTGAAAACGAATTGACATATCCTGGTCATATTAAAGTGACAGTGATTCGTGAAGTTCGTGCAAATGAAATTGCTAAATAAAAGATAGGATATCCCTATCTTTTTTTAAGAAATAGAAAGTAGGAGAAAAAATGAATATTCTTTTTATTGGAGATGTGTTTTCTTCAATTGGTAGAGAAATGATTGAAAAATATCTGCCGCAAATTAAAGAAAAATATCAGGTTGATTTTGTGATTGCAAATGTTGAAAATGCTACACATGGAAAAGGTTTAATCAAGAAGCACTATGAAAATTTCTTGTTTCAGGGAATTTCATTGATGACAATGGGTAATCATACATTTGCCAAAAAAGAATTATTTGATTATATTGATGAAGCTGATCGATTAATTGTTCCTTATAATCAACCTAAGGCTTTGCCTGGAGTTGGAAGTCGTGAAATTCAATTTCAAGGACGTAAAATTAGAGTGACAAATTTGTTAGGAATTACTTTTATGGATGGAAAGTCACAGAATCCATTTGAGGTGATTGATGATTTACTCAAAGAAGATCAAAGTGATATTCATATTATTGATTTTCATGCTGAAGCAACAAGTGAGAAGGTGGCATTGGGATATTATTTGGATGGTCAAGTTTCTGCGGTTCTTGGAACACATACGCATGTGACAACGGCTGATGAAAAGATCTTACCACAAGGAACGGCTTATCAAAGTGATGTTGGTATGACAGGACCTTATCATAGCGTTATTGGATGTGATACAAATAGTATTATTAAACGTATGAAAACAGGAATAATGACACCATTTCAAATTGCTGAAAGCCCAGGACAGTTCCGTGCGACATTGTTAAAATTTAATGAGAAAAATCAATGCAAACAAATTCAAAGAATTTGCGTTGATCCAGATCATCCTTTATAAGCATATTTTTCCTCTTTGCTCATATATTTGAAGCAAGGAGGAATTTTTTTATGGAAATGATGAGAGTGTCTTCGTCTTCACAACCTAGTAAGGTTGCCGGAGCATTAACGAGTTTATTAAGAGAACATCACATGGTTCAAATTCAAGTTATTGGAGCTGCTGCTTTAAATCAGGCTATGAAAGCTATTGCTATTTCAAGAGGCTATATTGCACCAAGTGGATATGAGCTTTATTGTATACCTTCTTTTTATGATTTAACAATTGATAA
Source organism: uncultured Massilimicrobiota sp. (assembly GCA_944325245.1). GTDB lineage: Bacteria > Bacillota_I > Bacilli_A > Erysipelotrichales > Coprobacillaceae > Allocoprobacillus. The sequence goes on from CALUZM010000051.1 coordinate 13,603, forward strand.
TCAGGTTGTCACATCACTGAGATTAAATGTAGAAATGAAGTGAAAAGGCTTTATTTTTTTACGCAAAGTGTTATAATAGAAATGTGATAATAAGGAGGAAATATTATGGCAAAATGTAAATTATTAATGTCTACTGCTCAGGTTCAAAAATTAATTGATTTTTTTGATGGGTATGAAGATGATAAAGTGAAATGTAAATTTATAAAGAAAACTGGAATCAAAGCAGAAGTTGAATGTGAAACTGAAATGACTGCTGATGAAGCTGCTTCATATTGTAAAGGATTATTTAAGAAAACACCTGAAGGATCAATTTTATATTTCTCTATTCAACCAGACGGATTCTTTGGTTAATTGAAAATAAGGACATTGTCCTTATTTTTTTCTTTCTTATTTTTATTTATTTGGTATAATAAAGCAGAAAGTGGTGAAAAAATGAAAGATTATAGTCAATATTTTAACGGTCCTTCTTTAAAAGATGCGAAACATCGTGGGAAAGATCAAATTCATCATATCAAAGATGCTTATGAGATACCTGCAGATATGATTGGAATTGGGAAAGGACAAAAATATTTTATACAAACTTATGGTTGTCAGGCAAATGAACGTGACAGTGAAACTTTAGCTGGAATTCTTGAAAGTTTAGGCTATGAGGCAACTGATGAAATTAAGGACGCACAAGTGGTTTTATTAAATACCTGTGCTATTCGTGAAAATGCAGAAGAAAAAGTTTTTGGTAAAATCGGATATTTAAAGAAAGTGAAAAGAACGAATCCCAATATTATTTTTGGTATTTGTGGATGTATGGCACAAGAAGAAGTGGTTGTCAATAAGATCTTAGAAAAACATCCGCAAGTTGACTTAATATTTGGAACACACAATATTCATCGTTTACCAGTCTTATTAAAACAGGCTATGCTGGAAAAAGAAATGGTTTTAGAAGTCTGGTCAAAGGAAGGCGATGTGATTGAAAACTTGCCATCTCATCGTGCTCATCCTTATAAAGCATGGGTCAATATTATGTATGGATGTAATAAATTTTGTACATATTGCATTGTTCCTTATACACGTGGTAAAGAAAGATCGCGTTTAAAAGAAGAAATTATACAGGAAGTTATCGAATTAAAGGAACAGGGTTATCAGGAAATCACGTTATTAGGACAAAATGTCAATTCATATGGTAAAGATTTCCACAATGAATATAATTTTGCTTCTTTACTGGAAGATGTTGCTCAAACGAATATTCCTCGTATCCGTTTTACAACAAGTCATCCTTGGGATTTTAGTGATGAAATGATTGATGTGATTGCTAAATATGACAATATCATGCCAGCTATTCATTTACCAGTTCAGTCAGGAAATAGTCAGGTTTTAAAACGTATGGGAAGACGTTATAGTAGAGAAGAGTATCTACAGCTTTTTGACAAAATTAAAGCCAAGATTCCTGATTGTACAATTACAACAGATATTATTGTTGGTTTCCCTGGTGAAACAGAAGAACAATTTGAAGATACATTATCTTTATATGAATATTGTGAATATGATTTGGCGTATACGTTTATTTATTCTCCTAGAGAAGGAACACCTGCAGCAAAGATGGAAGATGATATTGATCAACATACAAAAGAACAGCGTTTATATCGTTTGAATGATTTGGTTAATGAAAAAGCTTTGAAACAAAATCAAAAATATCTCAATCAAGTTGTAGAAGTTCTGGTAGATGGAACTTCTAAGAGAGATTCACAAATGTTAACAGGATATACAAAACATCAGAAACTTATTAATTTTAAAGGTAATCCGGATCATATTGGTCAAATTGTTCCAGTGAAAGTCACTGAAGCAAAAACATGGGCTTTAAAAGGTGAGGAAATTGAATAAAGATGTCCAAGAAAAAGCAGAAGCATTAAATCAGTGGATTTTGAAACAGGAACTCATTTTGGAATATCAAAAGTATGAAAGATGTATTCAAAAGGATGAGAAATTAAAATTATTAGAAGATGAATTAAAACAATTACAACAAGATATTGTGAAAGCAAAACATTCTGGAAAAGACAGTCAAGAACTTATTCAAATATATCAGGAAAAGAAGAAAATGTTTGATGAAAATCCAATTGTTTATAATTATTTGGTTTTAAAAGATGAAGTGAATCAATTTTTAAATCAAATTCAAAATGATATTAATTTGGAATTGAAGAAAAAGAGTTGACGAAATCATTAAAAATCTATATAATTTCTACAATAAATGACAATCTAAAGAAAAGGAGAGTAATTATGGCATATTTTTTTGAAGAACCATCACATACATTTAATGAATACTTATTAGTACCTGGGTACTCTAGTGCTCAATGTCAACCTAAAAATGTAAGTTTAAAAACACCTTTAGTTAAATTTAAAAAAGGAGAAGAACCTGCATTATCTTTAAATATTCCTCTTGTATCTGCAATTATGCAATCTGTATCTAATGATACAATGGCTATTGCCTTAGCAAGAGAAGGAGGCGTTTCATTTATTTATGGTTCACAAACTGTTGAAGCTCAAGCTGAAATGGTGAGAAAAGTGAAGAACTATAAAGCTGGTTTTGTTCCAAGTGATTCTAATATTGCTCCTAATCAGACATTAAAAGACGTGATTGCTTTAAAAGAAAAAACAGGACATTCAACAATGGCAGTCACTGAAGATGGTACACAAAATGGAAAATTAGTAGGAATTGTAACAGGAAGAGATTATCGTATTTCACGTATGTCTTTAGATACAAAAGTTTCTGAATTTATGACACCATTTGAAAAATTGATTACTGCAAAAAGCGGTGTATCATTGAAAGAAGCTAATGATATTATTTGGGATAATAAATTAAATGCTTTACCAATCATTGATGATGATCAGAAATTAGAATACTTCGTATTTAGAAAAGATTATGAATCAAGAAAATCAAATCCAAATGAATTGTTAGATTCATCTAAAAGATATGTCGTGGGAGCTGGAATTAATACGAGAGATTATGCAACACGTGTTCCTGCATTAGTAGAAGCCGGAGCGGATGTTTTATGTATTGATTCAAGTGAAGGTTTCAGTGAATGGCAAAAATTAACAATAGAATGGATTAGAGAACATTATGGAGATAGTGTAAAAGTTGGAGCTGGAAATGTTGTTGATGCTGAAGGATTTAGATTCTTAGCTGACTGTGGTGCTGATTTCGTCAAAGTAGGAATCGGTGGAGGTTCTATCTGTATTACACGTGAACAAAAAGGAATTGGTAGAGGACAGGCGACTGCAACAATCGAAGTTGCAAAAGCAAGAGACGAATATTTCAAAGAAACTGGAATTTATGTTCCTATCTGTAGTGATGGGGGAATTGTCCATGACTATCATATGACATTAGCTTTAGCAATGGGATCAGATTTCATTATGTTAGGTAGATATTTCTCTCGTTTTGATGAATCACCAACAAATAAAGTGAACATCAATGGACAATATATGAAAGAATATTGGGGAGAAGGAAGTGCCCGTGCAAGAAACTGGCAACGTTATGATTTAGGTGGAGATGCAAAACTTTCTTTTGAAGAAGGTGTTGATTCTTATGTTCCATATGCTGGACCTTTAAAAGATAATGTTGGTTTGACACTGGCAAAAATCAAATCTACAATGTGCAACTGTGGCGCATTAACAATTCCTGAATTACAGGAAAAAGCGAAAATTACTCTTGTTTCTTCAACAAGTATTGTTGAAGGTGGAGCACATGATGTTGTGTTGAAAGATTCAACACCATCACATAATCAATAAAAGTGGGGCAAATACCTCGCTTTTTCTTTAATCAGTGAAAATATATGGTATAAAAATAACACCTCTTTATAAAAAATTGTGGTAATTAAGGAGATTTATCATATAGTATATGGAGGTGGGTTTATGAGTCATAATATCAGAGAGATTTATACAAAGGCCATTGTAGCAAAAGGAAAGAAGTTATCAAGAAATACTTATAATTTTTCTTTGAATCATTTCCCTGATGATGTGTTAGGATGTTGGATTACAAATCATCATTTTGAAGCGGCAATCAAAAATAAGATTCCTAAAATTGTTGGAACTTTTGATGTGCACATTTGGTATAGTTATCATGATGAAATGGATTCAATTGTAGAAAAAGATGAAGTAACATATATCGATGAT
>CALUZM010000052.1 GCA_944325245.1 uncultured Massilimicrobiota sp.
AACAGATTATCGTGGCTGTATTAGGTGCATCATAAAAAGGGAAATCCATATGCAACGCTCCTTCCAAATTCCAATTTTCTTACTTCCTGTATATTTATTATACCAGTAACTATTATCCACAACAACGATATCCTTCTATTCAACTATTTTTAACCAAAAAAAAAGAGAATAGATTGACTCCATTCTCTTATTGATTTTATTGAATTTCACTATGATATTCTTGTAAGGATTTCACTGCATGACTACCATGAATCTTCATTTCCATAATTCCTTCTAGTGCAGCTTTCGCTGCAGCAATGTTTGTCATATATGGAATTCTCATCTTAATTGCTGTTTTTCTGATATAACTATCATCATGAGCACTTTGCTTACCATGAGGTGTATTGATGACCATAGCAAGTTCACCATTTGTCAGAGCATCTGTGATATTTGGACGACCTTCATTTAATTTTTTAATCTTTTCAACAGGCACTCCTGCTTCATGGATTAAAGCATATGTATTTCCAGTTGCTACAATTGTAAATCCAGCATCATAGTATCCTTTTGCAAGAGAGACAACTTGTGGTTTGTCCATATCGTTAACACTGATTAATACTTTTCCTTCAGTTGGTAAGATTGTTTGTGTCGCTTCTTCAGCTTTATAGATAGCTGCTCCAAATGAACTTCCTAATCCTAATACTTCACCTGTTGATCTCATTTCTGGTCCTAAGATTGGGTCAACTTCTGGGAACATATTGAATGGGAATACAGCTTGTTTAACACCAACATGTGGAATTTTCTTTTCCGTTAATTTTGGTACTGGTGATTCTCTACCCGTTAATTCCATTGTCACAATATCAGTTGCAATTTTGACCATGTTAATATTACATACTTTTGATACTAAAGGAACTGTACGTGAAGCTCTTGGATTGGCTTCAAGAACATAAACTTTATCACCAGCAATCGCATATTGCATGTTCATAAGTCCACGAACATTCATTTCTTTCGCAATTTTCTTTGTGTATTCTTTAATTGTTTCTAAATGTCTCATTGGAATATGTTTAGAAGGTAAGATACATGCTGAATCTCCAGAGTGAATACCAGCTAATTCGATATGTTCCATAACAGCTGGAACGAAAACATTTGTTCCATCACTGATTGCATCTGCTTCACATTCCATTGCATTATTTAAGAATCTGTCAATTAAGATTGGACGATCTGGTGTGACACCAACAGCCGCAGCCATATATTCTTTTAAGCTGTCATCATCATAGACAACTTCCATTCCACGTCCACCTAAGACATAAGAAGGTCTTACCATTAATGGATAACCAATTCTTTTAGCAATGTCTAAAGCTTCTTCAACATTGACAGCCATTCCTGATTCTGGCATAGGAATTCCTAATTTTTCCATCATTTCATTGAATAAATCTCTATCTTCTGCCATATCAATTGTTTCCGGTGTTGTTCCTAAAATATGCACACCATTGGCTTTTAATTGAGAAGCTAAGTTTAATGGTGTTTGTCCTCCAAATTGAGCAATCACACCCACTGGTTTTTCTTTATCATGAATACTTAAAACATCTTCTAATGTTAATGGTTCAAAATAAAGTTTATCAGAAGTATCATAATCCGTAGAAACTGTTTCTGGGTTACAGTTAACAATAATTGTTTCAAATCCCAATTTCTTTAAAGCCAGTGAAGCATGAACACAACAATAATCAAATTCAATACCTTGACCAATTCTGTTTGGTCCTCCACCTAAAATCATAATTTTTTTCTTATCATGATGAATATCACTATGATCTTTCGCATTATATGTAGAATAGTAATATGCACTATCTTTTGTTCCACTGACATGAACTGGTTCCCAAGCTTGAGTAATACCATTAGCAATTCTTTCATTTCTGATACTATCTTCAGAAACATTTAAAATCTGACTTAAATATTTATCAGAGAAACCATCTTGTTTAGCTTGTCTTAAAACATCTACTGGCAGTTCTTTTCCAGCATATGATTTTAACATTTCTTCTTCATCAACTAATTCTTTCATTTGTTCAATGAAATAATGTTTAATACTTGTTAATTCATATAATTCTTCAACAGTAGCTCCTTTACGTAATGCTTCATACATGATGAATTGTCTTTGACTTGTAGGAATGGTTAATTTTTCTAATAATTGTTCTTTTGTTAATTCATTGAAGTTTTTCGCATATCCTAAACCATATTGCCCAATTTCAAGAGAACGAATTGCTTTTTGGAAAGCTTCTTTATAAGTTTTACCAATACTCATGACTTCCCCAACAGCTTTCATCTGTGTTCCTAATTTATCTTGTGCTCCTTTGAATTTTTCAAAAGCCCATCTTGCAAATTTAATAACAACATAGTCACCATCTGGTACATATTTATCTAAAGTTCCATATTTTCCACATGGAATTTCATCTAAAGTTAAACCAGCAGCTAGCATAGCCGAAACAAGGGCAATAGGGAAACCTGTTGCTTTTGAAGCCAAAGCACTAGAACGTGAAGTTCTTGGATTGATTTCAATAACAACAATTCTATCAGTTTGAGGGTCATGTGCAAACTGCACATTTGTTCCCCCAATAACACCAATAGATTCAACAATTCTAAAAGCCTGATCTTTTAAACGATCTTGTACCTCTTGAGAAATTGTCAACATTGGCGCACTACAGAAAGAATCTCCAGTATGCACACCTAATGGATCAATGTTTTCAATAAAACATACAGTAATCATATTATTTTTAGCATCTCTGACAACTTCTACTTCCAATTCTTCCCATCCAAGAATAGATTCTTCAATCAAACATTCATGAACAAGACTTGCCTGTAAACCACGAGAAACAACTGTTTTTAATTCTTCAACATTATAAACAAGTCCTCCTCCGGCACCACCCATTGTATAAGCAGGTCTGACAACAACAGGATATCCTAATTTATCAGCAATCGCTAAAGCTTCCTCAACTGTGTTGGCAATTTCACTTCTTGCCATATCAATACCAAGTTCATTCATTGCTTTTTTAAATTCTAAACGGTCTTCTCCACGTTCAATTGCATCAACCTGAACACCTAGAACTTTGACATTATACTTATCTAAGACACCAGCATTGTGTAATTCAGCACATAGGTTTAATGCTGATTGTCCACCTAAGTTAGGCAATAAAGCATCTGGTCTTTCTTTTTCAATAATTTGTGTTAATCTTTTTAAATTCAATGGTTCAATATAAGTCACATCAGCAGTTTCTGGATCTGTCATGATTGTTGCTGGATTGGAATTAACTAAAACAATCTTGTATCCTAAACTTCTCAATGCTTTACATGCCTGTGTTCCAGAATAATCAAATTCACAAGCCTGACCAATAATAATAGGTCCTGAACCAATAACTAATACAGTGTTTACATCATCTCTTTTTGGCATATCTTTTCCTCCTTACTCACAAAAAAGACATATCCAATGATATGTCTTATTACAAATATAAAAAATGAGAAAAAGAAGACTTTGGTGAAACAGCTATCTGATCAGTTGTTTTGAAACCAAAATCCATCATTTTTCTCATTCCTTTCCTCATCTTTAAAGTATATATTTTTATACTTATACATTCAAGAAAATGATAAATAATACTCAATGAAATAATATATTATTAATTAATTCTCTTAATATCATACCCCTGTTTTGCAAAAGTATCGATAATTTTTTGAATATGCTTTTCTCCATTTGTTTCACAAGTTACACGTAATTCCACTTCAGAGAAACGTGCAAAATTCTTAAACTGATTATGTTCTACACCAATGACATTTGCATTGCATTGTGCCAAAACATGAGAAACATATTCCAATTCACCAGGTTTATCTAATAACTGCACAGTAAACGTAAAGACACGCCCTCTAGCAATCAATCCTTTATTAATCATTGAAGAAATTGTCAAAACATCAATATTTCCACCACTAATCAAAGATACAACTTTCTTATTCTTTTCATTTAATTTCTTCAATGCTGCCAAAGATAAGATCCCTGAATTTTCAGCAACCAGCTTATGCTTTTCAACAAGCAATAAGAACGCATCCATCAATTCATAATCAGAAACTGTAATAATACCATCAACATATTCTTTAATATAATCAAAAGTTAAATCTCCAATTTCTTTCACTGCAGTTCCATCCGCAATTGTATTCGCTTCTTTTAAAGCCACAACCTGATCTTCATTAATAGCCGCCAAAGCACTGGCTGCTCCTTCTGGTTCTACCCCTATAATCTTAATTGTTGGCTTGATTTGTTTAGCGGCACAGGCAATACCTGAAATCAATCCGCCACCACCAATTGGTACCAAGATAATATCTGCCTCAGGTAATTCATCAAGAATTTCTAATGCGATTGTTCCTTGTCCTTCAATAACATCCTCATCATTAAATGGATGAACAAAAGTATATCCATGTTCCTTTTGTAAATCACAAGCTTTCTGATAAGCTTCATCATACACCTCACCAGCTAACACAACCTCAGCTCCATGAGCTTCTGTTGCTTCTACTTTAATAAGAGGTGTATGTTTAGGCATCACAATTGTGGCCTTTACACCTAATTTAGAAGCAGCATATGCCACCCCTTGAGCATGGTTTCCAGCCGAAGAGGCAATTAAACCTTTAGCTTTCGCTTCATCATCCATTTTAATAATCTTATTGTAAGCCCCTCTAATTTTAAAAGCACCTGTTCTCTGTAAATTTTCTGGTTTGATATAAACCTGATTTTTACATTCCTTTGAAAAAGCTTCACTATATATTAAGGGAGTAGGAATAATGACTTCATCAACTCTCTTTTTTGCTTCTTGAAAATGCTTTAAATCTAACATATTGAATCTCCCTTCTTTTTCGTGTATTTTTCAACCATTATAGCACAACTCATGATAGATTTGAACTTATTTTTTTCATATTCATAAATACTATGCAGATGATTTAGTTAAATGCAAATTTATAAACCAAAAAAATCAATGATTTCATCAATACTTACAGGTCTATATTCATGAGCATCTACCCCTACATCATATCTATAGACACCTTCTTCTCGCATTTTTAAATTATAGCTACTATCATTATGTTGATGTCCATGTAAATGAATAGAACCTCTAAAAGAATGATTCCACTCTAAAAAAGGATAATGCGATAAAACAAAAAACTTCTTCTGATACTTTAATTCCTTATAGTCACAGATTTCTTCAAATAAACATTCATCATATTTTTTATCATGATTTCCCCTCACCAATATTTTTCTTCCATTTAACTTTGAAATCATTTGATTGGCTTCATCTAGAGACAATTTCATTGTTAAATCTCCTAAGATATAAATAAAATCATTCTTTTTTACAAACTGGTTCCAGTTTTGAATCAATGCTCTATTCATATCATCAACATTTTGAAATGGTCTATGACATAAACGTAAAGCATTTTGATGTCCTAAATGTAAATCACTTGTAAAATAAATCATTTAATCACCTCCCAAATCTCTTTTGATTATTATAAGAATAAGTCATTTAAATCCTGAAGATATTTGAAGATAATGAACAAGCAACCCTGTGGTTGCTTATTTAAACTGATTCAGTTGTTCATCATAGATATAATCAATCTTTTGTAAAGTTTGGATAATCTCATCCTGTGAAATATCTAAATCATCACATAAAGATGCTAGTGAATCATACTGGTCTCTAAGTTTCATATTAATAAAACTTAATAACATAGCTGGATCTTTTGGTAACATTAGTATTCAACTCCTTCATAGATTTGAGATAATATATATGCAATACCATCTTCATTGTTTGATTTTGTCACAACTTTTGCACGATCTTGAACTTCTTTCACTGCATTCCCCATTGCAACACCAAGCCCTGCATAAGAAATCATACTTAAATCATTATAACCATCACCAAAAGCCATCACTTCTTCTTGTTGAATACCTAAACTTTTAGCTAGACGATCTAATGATGCTGCTTTATCTATATTTTGTGCCATAGCTTCTAAAAAGAATGGAGCACTACGATAAATACTTAATTGATTTCCATAAGGTTGTTTAAACTCTTCTTCAATGCTGGCAACATAATCTGGTTCTCCAGTCATCAGAACTTTATAGATTGGATCTTCTAAGATATCAAGAAAAAAATCTACTTTTTTCTTTTTGATGTCATTAATTCTTGCTTCTTCACATACATACTGATCATCAATATTTTCTGTATAAATCATATCATTTTTATATGTCATGGAAACAAGATGAAATTGATTAGCGCGTAAATAAATATCTTTTGCCTCTTCTACACTTAATGTCTGTTCATAAATCACTTGACCAGTTTTAGCATCAGTGACTCTTGCTCCATTAAACGATAATAAATAGCCCTCATATTGATCTAATAGAAGCTCTTTAGCTTCATGTCTCAGCCCTGCAGTTGGTCTTCCTGAAGCTAACACAAGTTTTACACCTTGCTTTTGTACTTGAATTAAAGCTTCTTTTGTTTTCTTAGTTATCTGATTATTAGAATTCTTTAATGTTCCATCTAAATCTAATGCAATTAATTTATATTTCATCATAACCTCCTGTTTTTTACTATCTTATATAATTTTATTTATTTTGTCTATATACTATTTTCTATCATATTCACATATTTTCTCATTATATATGTTGTATAATAAAGTAACTGGAGGGATGAAAATGAATCTTAAAAATCAATTAAGGAATCAGATGATTGTTTTAACAATACTATCATTTTGTATATTTCTCTTTTTCTTCTTTCGTATCAATGTTTATATTTATACATATATCTTTCGTATAATCTATACAATTGTTGCGATAGGGGTTATGTTGATACAATGGTTTTTTTATTTTTCTAAAAACAAAAAAATACCTGCTATTCAGGCTTGGCTAGAAAAATTCTTGGCAGAGCATCCAGATATCCAACATCTTCAATCTTTATCTTATGCCACAACATATGCTCAAAAACGTATTTTTGCTTTAGTGGTCTATTATTTCTGTTTAAATATCATAACTATTATTTTTACCTATTGTATCTGTATGCGTATTATTTTTGATTTCTCTTTAAGTATGATTTTCTTGCTATTTGTAGTTTGTGTGTTAATTATCGTCTTATTATATGCATACATCTATGTACGTATTGAAAAAACATATTATCAGACGTATTTATATCAGGATTGCAAACTTTATATTCAAATGACTTATCATCTTTGTCAAATTCCTATCTTTCAAAAAGCCATTTTAAATTATAACACTCTCATGAATGTTTCATCTGCTTTAGGAAGATTAGGTTATCCACAAGATGCTTATAATTTCTTACTTTTATGGAAACAAAAAGTCAAAAGACTTCCAGTTCTTACAAAACTCTATTATTATGAACATTGTATTGCTCATTTATCCATGATGCAGGATCTTGAAAAATTTGAAGATGCCTATGAAAAGTTTCAAAATCTTTACCAAAGTTATCCACGTTTACATCAAAGAGAAAATGTCAAAAATTTAATCTTGATTGTTTCTCTTTATAACGCCTATATTCATCAACAATACGAAGATATTCTTCAACTTGAAAAACAGCTTCCTTCCTCTTGTCATACACCTCAAGTTGATATCATTTTAAATTGGGCACATGAAAAAGCTTAACTGATCATCAGTTAAGCTTTTTCAATAGATTCTCTAATTGTTTTAAAAAATAATCCTTATCTTCTTTTGTTTGTTTAGATGGACCTTTAATATGTTTCCCACTTCTTCTTTGATGGGCTCCAATATAGCGCCTCAATAGAAGTTCATCAATATTTTGTGATGTGATTTCTAATCCTGATACATGTAAGACATAAGCTTTTTTGCCTAATGCCAAAGCCGCTAATCCATAATCCTGCGTAATCAGAAGATCTCCTTGTCTTAAATCAGATAATATGCACATATCAACGCTATCTCTTCCTATTTCACATTCAACCACATGATAAGGAACATCTTTAAGAAGATGGGCATAATCAATATAGACATACATCTCTATCTGATACTTTTTTGCAAGTCTATAGATATCATCTTTATAAGGAGTGGCATCCCCATCTACAAATAATCTCATGCTATATGCAATGCTAAAATCATCACAATTGCTAAGATACCACCAATCAAACCACCAATATGTCCTGTCTTAGAAATATTGCGATCAACAAATGTATAAATCAGATTGATGACAATAATATAAATAGAACTTTCTAACAGAGACATAAATGGTCCACCTAGGATTAATCCTAATGCAATAATAGCACCAAAGAATCCATAGACAACACCACTGGCACCAATTGTCAACGTCTGATAATAACGTGATGAAACTTGTGATGCACTATAACTTAATAATGAACTCAATAACATAGATATAATAATCAAATATAAATAAGGAATTGTTCCTAACCAAGCTTCTAAAACATGTCCAATCTGATAAAGCGCATATGCATTCATAAGAAAATGAAGAAATTCTGCATGGATGAAATGACATGTTATAAAACGCCAGTATTGATGACGTTCCTGAATATAAGGAGGATAAAATCCTCCTAATCTTAACGCACAGCTCCATCTATCATCATGTTGTATAAACTGAATATAAATATAAACAATTGCACAAATCAAAACATAAATATTAGTTATCATCTTCTACCTCTATAACTGTGATTGTTCGAATCACTTTTGTTGTATTTCCATCTTTATCAGTAACAGTATACGTAATATCATAAGTTCCTGGTATCTGGTTATCAACTTGTCCAGTGATAATGATACGTGAAGTGATATCTCCTTCAATATCATCGGTTGCAGTCACACCTTCTTTTAAATCAATATTTTGACCGACCTGAATTTCCATATTATCGACACCTTTAATTTCTGGTGGAACCTGATTCTTTTCAATTACAATTTTTACTCTTAAAGAACTAGATTGATTTCCATGCTGATCTTCAACAATAATTCTTTCAATCTGCGTTCCTTCTATTTCAAATGATTTTGATTCACTTTTTTCGTGTGTTTTTTCATCATAGAAATAAACTTTTGTTTCAGAGTGATCTTCAACATTTTGAATCAAGTCTTTTGCATAAAGTGTTTCACCTAATTGAACATGCCATTCAACTTTTTTCAGTTGAAACCTAGGTTTAATCGTGTCTTCTACCACAATTTGAAAATATTGTGTTTCATCAAAATATGTAATAGATGCCTGATAAGATCCAACTTCTTTAGAAACATGAGATAAATCTAACTTGACATTTTCTAGGACTGAATGATTTGCATTCACATATTCACTCACATCGGTAGGAATATCTTGACCATATTGGAATGTAAAGACATTTCTTTTTAATTTGATAGGTGATATCGTTAAAGCAAGATAAATAAGGATTGCATCAATAAGTATAAAAAAACTTAAAACTGAAACAATGATCTTATTTTGCATGATATACACCTCCCTAGATATTATTATACCATTTCTATATGAAATTTTTGTGTCTAAACACTTATTTTTTTACTCAAAAAGAAGGAATACTATCCTTCTAATCTTGATAAAACCTTTTCTTTTCCTAATAAAACAATAGACTTCGCAAGATCAGGTCCATGCATAATACCCGTTGTCGCAATACGAATAGGCATATATAACATTTTTCCTCTTGCTTTGGCTTCTTTTTGTGTTGCTTTGATACATGCAAAGACATGATCTTCATCAAATTCTTCAGCTGATAATTGTGCCAAATGAGATTTGAAAACAGCTAAAGTATGAGGAATCGCTTCATCTTTCATAAATTCTTTGGCTTCATCACTCATATGCATTTCATCTTCAAAAAATAAAGCCACCTGTTCTACAATTTCTTCTCCATAAGTTATATGATCTTTATGAACATCAATCAGTTTTCTAACCCATTCATCACTCTTATCTGATAAATCATAAGCTTTCTGTAAGAATGGTAAACATAACTCAACAAGTTCATCTAAAGATTTTTCTTTTAGATACTGGCTATTCATCCATTTTAATTTATCCATATCAAAAATAGCACCAGATTTAGAAATACGATCTACACTAAATTCCTGAATTAGTTCGTCCAATGTAAATAATTCTTTATCTCCTTTTGGAGACCATCCTAATAAAGCAATATAATTTAAAATAGCTTCACTTAAAAATCCCTTTGAAATCAAATCCTGATAAGATGCATCTCCATTACGTTTACTTAATTTATGTGTTTCATCTTTCATAACTGGTGGACAGTGAATATAAACTGGTGGTTCCCATCCAAAAGCCTGATAAATTAAATTATATTTAGGTGTAGAAGATAAATACTCATTTCCTCTAACAACATGTGTAATATTCATCAAATGATCATCAACAATATTCGCAAAGTTATATGTTGGATAACCATCACTTTTTAATAATACACCTTCTGATAATCCGGCATTTTCAACTTCAATATGTCCATAAACTTCATCTTCAAAAGAAGTGATTCCACTACTAGGAATTGTTTGTCTTACAACATATTTTTCACCATTCGCAATTCTTTGTCTGGCTTCTTCTAATGAAAGAGATTTACAAGGATCAATATATCCTAATTCTTCATGATCCGCATTTTCTTTTTTCGCTTCTTCAATTGTTTCTTCGTCACAGAAACAATAATGTGCACCACCCAATTCAACTAATTTATCAGCATATTCCTTATAAATAGGTAATCTCTGTGATTGAATATATGGCCCAACATCTCCTGGTTTATCAGGTCCTTCATCATAATGCAAACCTGTTTTATCCAGTACATCATAAATCATATCGACAGCTCCAGCCACTTCTCTTTGCTGGTCTGTATCTTCAATTCTTAAAATAAAATCCCCACCATCATGTTTTGCAATTAAATATTCATACAATGCCGTTCTTAAATTTCCAATGTGCATATACCCTGTTGGACTTGGGGCAAATCTTGTTCTTACTTTACTCATATGTCTATCCTTTCTTATTTAATAATACAACGCTTTGAGCAACAATACCTTCTTTTCTACCTACAAATCCCATTTTTTCTCCTCTTGTTGCCTTAATATTCACCTGTGTGATGTCACAATGAAGAACACGTGCAACATTTTCACGCATACTATTGATATGTGGTGCCATTTTAGGCTCCTCGCATAAAATCAAGCTATCAATATTTCCAATTTCATAGCCTTCTTCGACCATCATCTGATATGTATACTCCAATAAGACCATTGATGATATTCCCTTATACTTTGCATCTGTATCCGGGAAATGTTTACCAATATCTCCTAATCCCATAGCTCCAATAATACTTTCAATAATCGCATGCAATAAGACATCAGCATCACTATGACCTTTTAAACCTTTTTCATAAGGAATATGGACTCCACCTAAAATAAGTGGTCTGTCTTCAACTAACTGATGAATATCAATAGATTGCCCTATTCTCATCATTTTCATCACCCTTTCTGCCATATTCTAGCACAAATAAGCCCAATATACAAAACTATATCTATGGAAACTGTTTTATATTTTTCAAAAATATGGTAAACTAAAGCATATATTAAAGCAAGAGAGGTTCGACATATGGATAACAATAAAGAAGTAGTGAGTAAAAATTTTATTGAAAGAATTATAGATAAGGATTTAGAGGAAGGAACATATACAAAAGTTGCAACAAGATTCCCTCCAGAACCAAATGGTTATTTACATATTGGTCATGCGAAATCCATCTTATTAAATTATGGTCTGGCAAAGAAATATAATGGAACTTTTAACTTACGTTTTGATGATACCAATCCAACAAAAGAAAAAACAGAATTTGTTGATTCTATTATTAAAGATGTTGAATGGTTAGGTGCCCATTATGACGGAGATGTCAAATTTGCTTCTGATTACTTCCAAGATATGTATGAAGCAGCTGTAAAACTGATTAAAAAAGGAAAAGCCTATGTTTGTGATTTAACACCAGAACAAATTAAAGAATATCGTGGAACTTTAACTGAACCTGGTCAAAACTCTCCTTATCGTGATCGTAGCATTGAAGAAAATCTTGATTTATTTGAAAGAATGAAAAATGGCGAATTTGAAGATGGAAGCAAAGTGCTTCGTGCTAAAATTGATATGGCTTCTCCTAATATTAATATGCGTGATCCTATCATCTATCGTATTGCTAGAATGACACATCATAATACAGGTGATCAATGGTGCATTTATCCAATGTATGACTTTGCACACCCAATTGAAGATGCCATTGAACATATTACACATTCTATCTGTACGTTAGAATTTGAAGATCATCGTCCTTTATATGACTGGGTTGTTCGTGAACTAGAATATCCTGAACCACCAAAACAGATTGAATTCGCCAAACTTTATTTGACAAATGTTATTACAGGTAAACGCTATATCAAACGTTTAGTTGATCAGGGAATCGTTGATGGATGGGATGATCCTCGTTTAGTCACAATTGCCGCTTTAAGAAGAAGAGGATTTACTCCTGAATCTTTAAAGAACTTTATGGAATTAGTAGGTGTTGCGAAAAGTAATTCATCTGTAGATTATGCAATGCTTGAATATTGTATTCGTGATGATTTAAAGCCAAAAGCACCACGTGTTATGGCTGTTCTTGATCCAATCAAACTTGTCATTGACAATTATCCTGAAGATCAGGTTGAATATTTAGAAGCACAAGTGAACATGGAAAATCCTGAATTAGGTGTTAAACAAATTCCTTTCTGCAAAGAATTATGGATTGATCGTGATGATTTCATGGAAGAACCACCTAAAAAGTATTTCCGCTTGTTCCCAGGAAACGAAGTGCGTTTAATGAATGCTTACTTTGTAAAATGTGTTGGATTTGAAAAAGATGAAGATGGAAAAATCACAGTTGTCCATTGTACTTATGATCCAATCACAAAAAACGGAACTGGATTTACTGGTAGAAAAGTTAAAGGAACAATTCATTGGGTTCCTATTCCATTTGCTAAAAAGGTCACTGCAAGACTTTATGAAAATCTTGTTGATGAAGAAAAAGGTGTTTATAACGAAGATGGATCAGTCAATTTAAATCCAAATTCTTTAACTGTTATTGATAACTGTTATATTGAACCTTCTATTGAAGAAGCTAAACCTGGAGATTCATTCCAGTTTGTCAGAAACGGATATTTCTGTGTGGATACAAAGGATTCAACAGAAGATCATCTTGTTTTCAATAGAATTGTTTCACTGAAAAGTTCATTTAAATTACCAAAGAAGTAAGATGGGGTTACCCATCTTTTTTATATACTTTCTGATATATTCTTTGCATCTGTAAATCCGTCAAAGCCATACGATCAGCACATTCTCTAAGTTCTTCACAGATTTCCTGAGGGACATCATCTTGATTTTTATATAAGATTTCATGTTCTAAACTGGCCCAAAAATCCATTGCAATTGTTCGCATTTGAATTTCTACAGGAAGTTTCATTTTTCCTGTCTTCAAATAAATAGGTACTTCCACAACCAAATGTAAAGAACGATATCCTGTCTCTTTAGGATAATCAATATAATTCATTTTCTTTATTAAACGGATATCATCATGCATGACTAATAATTGTGAAATATATTGAATATCATTGATGTAATGACAGACAACTCTAAGACCCGCTATATCATGAAGATTCTTTAAAGAATCTTTTTGACATAAATAATGTTTACGTTCAAGTTTTTCTAAAATACTTTCTGGAGATTTAATACGTGATTGAATATTATGAATAGGACTATATCCATTTTCGCATCTCAATTCATCATCAATACCTGCCAGCTTCATTTTTATCACTTCAATAGCCCTGTCGATAAGGCTGCATCATTTTTCTAAACATCTTATAATCTTCTAATTCTTCTTTTAAATTCATCATATCACCAATCATGATTATAGCTAACATTCATAAAAAAATTATCTTATCATTATGTGAAAAAAATGAAACAGAGACTAACTCTGTTTCATCATATAATCAGTTAAATTCAAACCATTTTTCATAGCATATAAAGCATGATCTTTATCATTGATATTTTTGACTTTGTCTTCTAATATAATAGCAATATATTTCGCATCGTCATCTAAGGTTAATGGCCAAAAGAAGTAAAACTTTTTCCCATCTTTGAAATAAAATTCAAAATCTGCAATATAGACTTCATAAGCAATAGGACTTCCCATATTCATATACTTACGATTTGTATAAATATTGACTTTTTCAATGTCTTCATAACGATAATAATGCATTAACTTTTCATCTTTCCCAAGTAAAACTGCAATAAAATATTTAAGATTACTATACCATCCCTTAAATTGATAATAACGAATACCATCTCTTAAAAACTCAACAGATTGATCTAAAGAGTTATCTAACATAGATGAAGATGTTTGACGATAAGCCAATCCAATAGATGTTATCATCAAAAAGATGAACCAAATCAAAAATGAAATGATTATTACCCATATTTCTCCAATTTCACGAACTGTCCAATAGGTCATTGCTCCTGCTAAAAAAGCAGAACTACCTGATGCATAAATCATTTGTCTTTTTGCCCATGATTTGGTTAACTTTCTTCCTAATGATACAGTATTTGTTGTTTTTTGCATTCCTAATTTCCAGTGATGTGTTTCTTCCTCAATATCCTGTAATGCTGGAATGAGTGGTAAATCTTTATCGTGATAGTTATCTACCGCTTTTTTCACTTCTTTCATACTTTCAATTTGATTATCGAGATGAATCTGATTAATTCTTAAACATTCATGAAAATCAACTTCACCACTTAATATACCTTTGACATCATCAATTGAAATATTCAACCCTCTTAAAAACTTGACAAGTCTTAATGTTTGCAGATCTTCTTCGCTATAATTACGATAGCCATTATCATCTCTTTGTGGTGTAATCAAACCTTCTTTTTCATAATAACGAATCGTATGCTTTGTTAATCCCAATTCTCTTTCTAAATCGCTTGTTTTCATATATTTTCCCTTCCTTCTACTATCATTGAACACTATAGAGTCACTTTACAGTCAAGAGTTTTTTTGATTTGATTGAAGTTTTTTCACTTTCTATGACAATGTGATAAAATAATATTATAGAAAACATAGAAAGGAGAAAAAACTTATGAAAATTTTATTATGTTGTAAAGCTGGCGTGACTTCTAATATGTTTGCCTCAGCATTAAAAGATGAAGCTTCAAAAAAAGATATGGAAGTTGTCATTTGGGCTACTGCTGAAACAATGATTGAATATTCTATCGAACAGGCTGATTTGATTTTAGTGACACCTCAGCTGAAAAGCTCTGTATCAAAATTTGAAGATCTTGCCAAAGCAGGAACGCCAGTTATTTTAATTAGTGACGATGACTTTGTACAATTCAATGCTAAAAAAGTTTTAGAAGAAGCTATAGCTCAATTACAATCATAATATATGATCAGCTGGAAAAATAATTCCAGCTTTTCTTCTGGCTTTTGTCAGAATTTCACAAACTATTAAGCTATGTTCTAACATCTGATAACAACGCTGATAATCACGTTTTTGATACATCTCTACAAAAGCTATGAATTCATCATACATGTTATGAGGATGCTGAGTATCTGGAACTTTATGCACTTGACCATCATTTTTAATAACCTGAAAAGAACGGAGACTACTCACAGGTGTATCTATACACAAACATCCCTGATCACCTTGTATCGTACTGATAGATGGCGATTGACAATCTTTGGCTCCAATGCATACACATTGAAAATCAGGATATTCTAAAATCAGAATACCAGAAGTATCAATATGATGTTCGATATGCGGATAATAATGAACATCAAGAGGTTGACCAAATAAGCCAACTACAAAATGAATATTATAAACATTTAAGTCCATCAAAGCTCCACCGGATTTTTGATAGTCAAAAACAGGTAAAATATGTCCTTTTTGAAAAGCATCATAACGTGATGAATATTGAGAAAAATGGCATTGAATAATCTTGATATTTCCTAGTTCTAAAAGAGAGTCTTTTATGTGTTGATAATGAGGTAGATACTGATTTGTAATAGCTTCCCACATGAAAACATGATTTTGCAACGCTATCGCTTGTAATTGTAAAGCTTCTTCATATGTTGAAGTCAATGGCTTTTCAACAATGACATGTTTATGATGTTGTATGGCTTGTTTTGCAAATGCGAAATGCAAATGATTAGGAACAGCAATATAAATTGTATCGACTTCCTGATCATCCAATAAATCCTGATAATTTGTTGAATAACGCTGAAATGAATGTTTTGTACATAATGTTTTGAGTTTTTCTTCACTACGAAGTGTTCCTGATATATGGATCAATTGAATGGCTTTGATTTCATGAATAAAAGATAACAATTCATCAACAATCTTACCACTTCCAACAATTCCTAGTCTCATAAATATTCTCCTATTTCTTTTGAGCAGCAACCAATAACATCATAGGTCTACGCATTTCATCTTTCATTCCATCTAAATCCATCATCTCTAAAGGTGGTTTTGCTTCTATGACATGTTCTATAGAAAAGCCATTATTGACAAGTGTTTCCAAATATGTTGTCAAGGTACGATGATATTTCACTACTTTTTCTCCTAGAAAAAGAGCTTCACGTTGTCCTTCTTCATAATAATGGTCTACTGGGAAATGAAGGATATTTCCATTTTCATCATAATACCAATCCTGTGTTCCATAAGCTGTAAATACGGGATGTTCTACAGAAAAGACAAAATCTCCACCCTTTTTCAGCCATTTTGAAATGTGTGATATCAATTCTTCATAATCTTTCACATAATGAAAAGCCAATGAACTCAATATAACATCAAAACTTTCACTATCAAGCTTAAGATCTTCCATAGCCATTTGTCGATATTCAATACGTTCATGGGAATGCTTTTGTTTGGCTATTTCTAACATACGTTTTGAAATATCTATTCCTAAGACATATTGAGCCTGATGTTCTATAGCATATTGACAATACCAACCATATCCACAGCCTAAATCCAAAACTTTTTTATCACAAAAATCTGGTAACAGCTTTTGCATGTCATGCCATTCTCCTGCTCCTTGAAGCCCATAGATAGAACGGTTCATTTCGCCGTATTTTTTAAAAAACTTTTCATCATCATATCTATTCTCTTTCATGAACAAACCTCATTTCTATTTATATCATAGCACACCTCATAAAAAAGCATATGCATTTCACATATGCTATCATTCTTTTGTTGATAACGATGCTCTTATGTATGATTTGACTTTCTTTAAATCAAAATCACATAAAATAGGTAATGCTTCTACCAATTCTTCTGGTGGAAGATTCCACCACTCCCATTTCAACAACAATGCAATCATTTCATCATCAAATCTTTTTCTAATCAATCTGGCTGGATGACCTCCCACAACAGTATATGGCTCAACATCCTTGGTCACAACACTTTCAGCTGCAATAATGGCACCATCACCAATATGAACACCTGGCATAATGACACAATGGCGACCAAACCAGACATCATTTCCAATCACTATGTCTCCTTTAAATGGCAATTGAGATAAATGTTCAGGAACTCTTTTTGCCCATTCTCCACCCATCACCGCATACGATGATTAGCAGAACCCAATAAACTACCCCGGGGCAGAGCCCACAAATGTCCACTGGACATTTGCGACGGGGTATTTCAAAACCTTTGTGATTA
>CALUZM010000053.1 GCA_944325245.1 uncultured Massilimicrobiota sp.
AAAATGAAATGTTTATTCTAATAACTTTTATAGACAAACAATTTAAAAAAATGCATGTTTGCCTAACAGAATATGACGGGTTCAATGATGAATATGTAAATGTTGAATATACAGAGTATTTTGAAGAAGGACGTTTCTTTCCAATTACAAAAGCTTTGGAGTATCAGGAATGAGAGGTCAGGTGACACAAAAATGGAATTGAAAAAACTTTATGAAAATACACTTAGAGTGTTTGAGTGCAAAGATACAGAAGAATTAAAAAACAAACTATATAATGTTGTTCTTAATAATGAAATAAATATATATAATGAATTTCTTGAAATTGTTAATTATGATTTGTCGGTTGATTGGATGCAAAAAATATTTCAATACTATGAAGCTAATAGGAAAGAAAAAATGCAAGATTTTACTCCAAAATCATTATCTAGATTCGTTGCAAAACTTGCTAAACACAATGAAATAATTGATATGTGTGCAGGAAGTGGAGCATTATCTATTCAAAAATGGAATTTGGATAAAGACTCAACTTTTACACTTTATGAATTTGATGAAAATGTAATACCATTTCTTCTATTTAATCTATCAATAAGAAATATTGAAGCAAAAGTATTTCATATGGATGTATTATCACAAGAGGTATATCATGAGTATATGTTAAAAAAACAAAACACTTTTAGCAAGTTAGAGGTGATTAAATGATTTGTACAATATCTAATCCACCATACAACATGAAATGGGAGCATCCCTTGATTGCACAAATGCAAGATAGATTCATATATACAGCAGTACCGCCAGAAAGCAATGCAAACTTAGCATTTGTTTTAACAGCATTGAATGAAAGCGATAGATGCATATTTATTCTACCTTACTCTGTTTTATCACCAAAAAATAAAGAAGAAAAAGAAATAATGAAATACATTGTTGAATCAAATTTTTTAGAATCAATTATTCTTTGTCCAGATAAAATGTTTGAATCAACAAACATCCCTGTTTGTATCTTAGTTTTGGATAAACACAAGAATAATTCATCTATAGAAATGATTAATATGAAAAATAAATATGAAATTGAAATCAGAGAACAAAATGGACAATTTGGAGGTAATTCTCACACGAATAGAACCTATAAAAAAGAAATAAAAGTGTTTTCTGATGAAATCATTGATGATGCACTATCTTGTATAAGCGAAAGAAAAAATATATCTAAATATTGTAAGTGTATATCAATCAAAGAAATACAAGACAATAATTATAATCTTAATCCAAAACGTTATATTGATTTTACTGAAGAAAAAATAATACGTAGAGAATATAAAGACATTGTTAATGATTTAAATAGAATTATTAAAGAAAAAAACAAATGTAAATTGACAATAAATGAAACAATTGCAAAATCACTAGGGTTTGATATAAATATTTATAAAAAAGATCATTTACAAGATAAAGAATTTGGTTTGATGATCAATAAAATAGCAGGTCAAAAAATAGAAAAACATGATTATTTTAGAACGACAAAAAATAAGAATGAAATAAAATTTGAAAATAATGATAAAGAAGAAATATCAAGCATATTTATGATGATATTTAATATGTGGAAACAGCACATTTATTATTTAAATATTGAAGAAAATCGTTATTTAGCAGAATTGCGTGATGCTTTATTACCAGATTTAATAACTGGCAAAATAGAATTATAGATTTAAGGAGTGAAAGATAATGGAAAAAATGTATTTCAATAAAGACTGTAAAGATTGCAAGCATTGTAGAAAAGTTAGAAATACTTTCTATTGCTCACATTTACACAAAAAGATAAAGCATCATGATTTTGGAAGAAAATGCAATTTAGAAGCAATACCATTAAAGGAAGTGAAAAATAATGATTAAGAATTGTTTGAATTGCAAACATTGTAGACAAAATAACTATACAACTAGTGAATATTATGGATTTAGATGTGAAATAAAAAGAAGATATTTTGATTATAATTTTAAGCAATTAATAAAGGGGATACTATGTCTTTTCTATGAAGAAAAGGAAGTGAAAGATTTTGGATAAAATAGATTTGATGAAAGAATTGATAAATCTATATCAGCAAAGAGAATTTGTTCAGCTTCCTTGTACGCAGCTGATTATAGATAAATACATAAAGAAGCTTGAATTAATGCTAAAAAATTTATTGTGAGAGGAGTTGTGACTATGCCTAACTGGCTTATTAATTTCTTTGCAGGATTAGGAATATTGGAAACTGTGTTATTGTTTATTGGTGGCATTATTATTTATGCAGATATCAAACGTGCTGATCAGGAGGAAGACTGATGAAGTATGAGGAAGTCATTAGATATTTAAAATCATATCAGGAGTTGAAATATAACATTGAATTCTACCGTACAAAGATGAGTGGACTAAAAGCTATCAGTTATTCTCAGGAAGAAAAAGGAGCTATTTTAGATAATCTGATGACTGAATATATGGTCAAGATTGAGCAGGCAGAGAAAAAGATGAAAGAAATAGAAACATTTATTGAGAATAACTTATGTGGTGTAGAACGTTATGCAGTATGGCTAAAGTATATTGATAATCTATCCAACAAAGAGATTTCTGTAAAATTGGGGTATTCAAATAATTATGCACATCAATTTATTAGAAAAACAATTGAAAAATTAGCTCCAAGATTGAAAGTTCTTCGTAAATCGTAAAAATAATAAAAATATTTTGTCAATAGTGTGATATTATTATAATGTCAGGAATTGGCAAAGATGGATGAACGTTTCCCCGATAATTTGAATATCCCTTGTGAAAGAGCACGTAAGTGTTCTTTTTCTTTTATGGCGGCATCACACATCCTCGATATAATTTATAATAATAAGCCAGCTAGACATAGAGTTCATTTTGAAATCCCCTTTAAACATACATTTTTTCTGCTTGTGGTGTCGCTTTAAAAGATTACTACCTATAGGGTATTTTTCTTTCAAATAAGACGGTTTTATTTTATAATTAAAATGAAAGGGGATGAAGATATGAGAACAAAACAAATATATTCAAGTGTTGAAAATCATTCTGGATTTGGTGCGGGTGATGGAGATACTGAGAGATATGAGTATGAATGTCCTTGTGGAAAGGGAAAAATAATTGAAGAACACGATAATATTCCTGGATTTAGAGATCATGATGTATATATTCAATGTGATGAATGCTCTAAAAAATATAAGCTGGATACTTCAAAAGGTGTTCGTAGTTGGGAATTGGTTAAAAAATAAAATTATTATGCAATACTTTGTTAAGCATGAATTTGTGTTCATGCTTTTTAATTACAGTAATTTTGAATATACAAATTTCAAAACGACAAATAGGAGGTGGTGATATGACTTGAAAGAGAACTGGGAACTTGCCTATGAGGATTATAAGAAAGGTCTCAAGCGAAAGGAAATAGCCGAAAAGTACAATGTTTCAATCAATACAGTCAAGTCATGGAAAACTCGCCACTGGAATAAGATGGATAAAAAAGAGGGTGCACCCCCAAAGAAGAAAAAGGGTGCACCCCTTAAGAAGGCAAATGATATTGTTGAAACACTGATGAGTGATAGTAAACTGGATGAAGAACGCCAGCTTTTTTGTGTTTATTATCTTAGATACCACAATGCAACTAAAGCTTATCAGATCATAAGACCTCATGTGACTTATGGCTCGGCAATGGTTAGGGGTAGTCGCTTACTTAATGAACCACTGGTTCAAGAAACAATCAAGAAGTTAAAACAGGAAATGCTGGCTGATGCTATGCTTGACCCAGTTGAAATATTTCAAAAGTACATAGATATTGCTTTTCTTGATAAGAATGAACTAGATGGAAAGGCAATCAAAATGTCGGATTGTTTAAAAGCTCTAGATTGGCTATCTAAGCATATAGCTGATGATTTGGATGATGGACATGATGATGGATTCCTTGAAGCATTAAATGCCTCTGCAAAGGATGACTGGAAAGATGAAGAATAAGAGCATTTTTAGGTTTAAGCCTTTTTCGAAAAAGCAGAGAAAAGTATTAAATTGGTGGACCGATGAAAGTCCAGTGAAAGCGAGAGATGGAATCATAGCGGATGGTGCCATTCGTTCAGGTAAGACTGTAAGCATGTCATTGTCTTATGTGTTATGGGCCATGACAAGATTCAATGGACAGAACTTTGGAATGTGTGGAAAGACAATTGGATCATTCAGAAGAAATGTACTTAATGTTTTAAAGCCAATGTTAAAGTCCAGAGGCTATATAGTTCAAGAACATAGAGCAGACAATCTTATTGTTGTTAAAAGAAAATCGGTTGAAAATTATTTCTATATTTTTGGTGGAAAGGATGAACGTTCTCAGGACCTCATTCAGGGTATTACCCTTGCTGGATGTTTCTTTGATGAAGTTGCCTTGATGCCAGAAAGTTTTGTCAATCAGGCAACAGCCAGATGTTCGGTTGATGGTTCAAAATTCTGGTTCAACTGCAATCCAGATGGTCCTTTTCATTGGTTTAAAGTAAATTGGATAGATAAGACTAGAGAGAAAAATTTGATTTACCTTCATTTTACCATGGATGACAATCTATCTTTATCCGAAGAAATAAAGCAAAGATACATGAAACAGTGGAGTGGCGTATTCTATGATAGATATATTCTTGGAATGTGGAAAGTTGCCGAGGGTATCATTTATGATATGTTTGATTACTCAAAGCATGTCATTAAGAAGGCGTTGAACAATTTTGTTGATGACAGTAGATATCGTTATGTAAGTTGCGACTATGGAACTCAAAATGCCATGGTCTTTTTGCTTTGGGAAAAGAGTGTAGACGGAAAATGGTACTGCACCAACGAATATTATTATTCTGGTCGAGATAAGCAAAAGCAAAAAACAGACAGTGAATATGCCGATGATCTAATAGCATTTCTTGATGGAATGAAGATTAATAAAGTTGTTGTGGATCCATCTGCTGCATCATTCATTGCTGAATTGAAGAAAAGAGGATTCAGGGTAAAGAAAGCAAAGAATGATGTTGAAGACGGTATACGTGTCGTTGGAAATTATTTGAACATAGGTGTTATTTATTTCTATGAATCATGTAAAATGACAATCAAGGAATTTAACACATACGCATGGGATTCAAAATCAGCATCCAGTGGCAATGATAAGCCCATAAAGGAGAACGACCACTGCATGGATGCTGTACGATATTTCATATATACAATCCTGCATAAAAATGTAGGATATAACTCTATAGAAGGAGGAATTTGATGTTTAGAATTGCTGATGATGAAGAACTGACAATTGATGAATTAAGTAAGTTTATTAATAAGCATCGTTCTTTTTCAAGAAAAAAATTAGAGCCGTTATTGAATGCCTACAAAACAAAATATAAGATATTTGATGAAAATTCAAAACCAGAATGGAAGCCAGACAACAGAATTGCTGTTAACTTTGCCAAATATATCGTTGATACGTTCAACGGTTTTTTTATTGGAAATCCTATTAAGGTGACATCAAAGAACAAAGTTGTTGATGACTATATAAACATGCTTGACAAGTACAATGATCAGGACGATAACAATGCTGAGCTTTCAAAGATGTGTGATATTTTTGGATTTGCATATGAAATGTACTTTGTTGATGAGAATGGTGAGATTGGCATAACCTACGTATCACCTATGGAGTCGTTTATCATCTATGATGATTCAGTGCTGGAAAGGCCAAGATATTTTGTAAGAATGTATATTGATTCTGACAAGGTTATGCATGGAAGCGTATCAGATGATACCTATGTTCGTTATTTTGCGGATGATGGCGGATTGCATTTTTTGGATTATGACAATAAGCCACACGGATTTTCTGGTGTACCTGCCACTGAGTATAGAGAAAACGAGGAAAGGATTGGTTTGTTTTCTCCAGTCATGACAATGATAGATGCCTATAACAAGGCTATTTCTGAAAAGGCAAATGATGTTGATTATTTTGCTGATGCATATTTAAAAATACTTGGAGCTGCATTAAATGATGATGAAATTAAGAAACTTAGAGAAAATAGAATCATCAATTTTGATGGTGATGATAGCGATAAGCTGGTAGTTGAGTTCCTTCAAAAGCCTAATGGTGATACTACACAGGAAAACTTGATCAATCGTCTAGAAAAGCTTATTTTCCAGATTAGCATGGTAGCTAATATATCTGATGAGGATTTTGGAACAAGTTCAGGTATTTCTTTAAAATATAAGCTTCAGGCCATGAGCAATTTAGCTAAAACTAAAGAAAGAAAGTTCACAAGTGGAATGAATCGACGATATATGCTTATCTTTAGTAACCCAGTCAACAAAATGAAAAAGGACGACTGGTTGGATATTGAATATAAATTTACATTCAACTATCCTGCTAATCTGTTGGAGGAAGCACAGATTGCTGCACAGTTAAGTGGTATTGTTTCTAAAGAAACACAGTTGAAAATCATCAGTGCTGTTGAAGATGTCCAGGAAGAATTGAATAAGATTGAAAAAGAAACAGATCCATTAGAATATTCAACAGATTATCCTACAAATAGGACAATAGAGGACGATACGAATACAGATGAACAAGTATTGGAAGAAGAGAACTGATGAATTAAAGAAATGGGCATCAAAGAATGAAAACTCCTTAAATAAAAGACTTTCCAAATATTACGAAAAGGAATTTTCAAGACTTGATAAGGAAATTGCTGCATACTATACAAAGTACGGTAAAGACAATGTTATCGAGTATAGGACTCTTCTTGAAAAACTTCCAGATGAAGATATTAAGCTTCTTATGGAAAAAATAGATGATTTTGTCTATAAATATCCAAAGTATGCACATCTAGTGCCTGTCAGAGAAAGCATATATAAGTTGAATCGTCTGGAAGGATTACAGTATTCAATCATCATGCAGCAGCATGAAATGGCTATGAAAGATCAGGAAGAAGTCACTGAATATTTAAATAACTTAGCAGCTAAGAGTGCCAATACTTCAATGGAAGCTATGGGATTTGGAAAGAATTTCTATAGTGTAAATGATCAGATTGTTAAGAATTTTGTTGATACTCCATGGAGCAATGGAGAGAGCTTTTCAACTAGAATATGGAATAACACTAACAAGCTTGCAAATTACTTGAATACTGATCTTGCTCAAGGATTCGCACGTGGTGATTCATATGCTAAGCTAACTTCAGCATTGAGAAATCGCTTTATAAAGGTTTCTAAGAATGATGCCTATCGTCTTATTTACACAGAAGGAACATATGTTATGGCAGAGGCAACTATGCAGCCATTCACTGAAGATTTTGAGCAATATAGAATATCCACAGTTGGAGATGGCCAGGTGTGTCCTGTATGTAAAGAAATGTCCTCTAAGGTATTTAATATAGGCGATAGACAGGCAGGTATTAATTTTCCGCCATTCCATCCATGGTGTAGATGTACGTTTGAAATCGTTGTTGATGACTGGGATAAATGGATGGATGATTATGTTGCGAGACATGGACAAAGCAATCAAGAAAGATCAAAGTCTATTATCGAAAATTTTTCTATGAAATTTCCTCTTGATCTTCAAATGTTTTCAAAAAGGCCTAAAGATTATGATACAATTATATTGCCAAAGAAAGAGTATGCTCATGTCATGAGTGAGTTGAATACAAATCTGACAAAGGAGCAATTAAAGCAAAAAATAGTGTCAAAGCCTATAGGCGATTATATATATACTATTGAAGTGATAGAATTTGGTAATTATAGAATCATTGGTAAAAAGCTCATAGATGAAACGGTAGGTAGAAAATTATGACAGATTTAGACAATATGTTATTGGAAAAATTAAAGACAATATATGATGATAAGGATTTTATCGTTGGCATATTCAGCAATGCAGATAATCAGGATGATAGACAAAGAATAGTTGACTATATAGACGCTGGAGAAGAAGTAACTGTTGAAAATCTGCTTTTATTATCTGTTTTCTTGGATAATAAAAGACATCATCCAGAAAGAAATCTTGCTGGAAATGAAGAATTTTAAAGGAAATCGAGATGAAAAAGATTTTATTCTTTCATACGAAATGGTGTCCGCCATGCAGAAATGCCATGAAGACAAAGATTTTGCCTCTCATTGATTTATTTGGAAAAGAAAAAATTGAAATAATAGATGCAGATGTTAATCCACAGTTTGCTGAAAAATGTGGAGTGACGAAACTTCCTGCATTTTTTTATATTTATCCAGAGCAACATATATACATGAGAGTTGATCATTATTCATTCCAGCAGTTGAAGGAGCTTCTTGGTGATAAAAGCTAGTAAAAAAAATTTTGATGACAATATAGAAATTATTGTCAGTGGACATGCCTGCTATGGACCATATGGGCAGGATATTGTATGTTCAGCTGTTTCTTCTCTTTTCTATACTCTTTATTTTTCTCTTGATGAATTGACGAATGATAAAGTAAATGTGGATTTTGCAGACGATTTTTCCAAAATTATAATCAAGAATATATCTGACAATGGACGATTGCTAGTATCGTCTTTTTTTATTGGGATTAGAGAGATAGCATCAAGTTATCCAAATCATGTATCAATAATTGAATAATTGTCCAGGCGTGGAAGACTTGAAAAGCTACGGATGAGTCAGGCGTGGTGACTATAAACTACGGATTAGTTAAGCATTGAAACTTTAAACTATGGAGGAATGATTATGTTATTTAAAAAATTTAACTTACAGCTTTTTGCTGATGATGATTCTTCAACAAGTGAAGATGGCAAAAAAAGCGAACAACAAGCTGAAGAACATCAAAATGAAACTAAGAAAGATGAAAAGAAAGGCGAAGGCGAAAAGAAATATACTGATGATGATCTAAACAGCATCATTGATAAGAAATTCGCCGAATGGCAAAAAAAGAAGGAAAAAGAAGTAAATGAAGCCAAAAAACTTGCAGAAATGAATGCAACAGAAAAGGCTGAATATGAACGTGATAAGCTTCAGAAGCAACTTGATGAAATGATGAAAGAAAAGAGCTTAACTGAGATGACAAAAGTTGCTAGAAAGATGTTGAGTGAAGATGGAATTAATATCACTGATGAACTTTTAGCTAATCTTGTGAGCGATAGCGCAGAAAATACAAAGGAAGCTGTTAAATCATTTATTGAGCTGTTTAAAAGCGCTGTTAATGATGCTGTAAAGGACGCTTTAAAAGGTAAAGCTCCTAAAAATAGCACTGGATCTGATTCGATTACAAAAGAAAAAATCATGAAGGTAAAGGACAGAGCCGAACGACAGAAGCTTATTGCAGAGCATATGGATTTATTTGAAAAATAGGAGGTTATTTGATGAAAAGATTATTTAATTTACAGAAATTCGCTGCTCCTGACAACATGACTGGAAAAGCTCAGATTCAAACAAAAGCCAGAGAAATTGATTTTGTATCAAGCTTTTCTGATAGTTTGCAGGCTTTATTAGATATCATGGGTATTACACGCATGATTAAAAAGGCAAATGGAAGTGCGCTTAAGAAAAAAACAGCAGCAGGAGTATTGCAGGATGGAAACGTTGCTGAAGGTGATGAAATCCCTCTATCGCAGTTTACTGTCAAAGAGGAAACATTCGATACAATTACTATTGAAAAATGGAGAAAATCTACATCTATTGAAGCAATTGCTGAACATGGATATGATAATGCTGTTGCTATGACGGATGAAGAAATGCTTACATTATTGAGAGATGATGTACTTGACAGATTTTATGATTTCATGGCTACAGGTACATTGAAATCAAGCGAAGCAACTTGGCAGATGGCTATTGCTATGTCAATTGGTAGAGTCAAAGACAAGTTTAAAAAGATGAGAAAGAACGCCACTGGTATTGCAGTTTTCGTTAATACATTGGATGTATACAAATACGTTGGTTCATCAAACATTTCAATTCAGACTGCATTTGGTATGGATTATGTTAAAAATTTCATGGGAGCAGATTATATGTTCATTTCTTCTGAAATCCCAGAAGGGACAGTAGAGGCCACAGCTTTGAACAATATGGTTGCTTATTACGTTGATCCAGCTGATTCCGAATTTGCTAAAGCCGGATTAGAGTTCACGACAGATACAGAGACTGGATTTATTGGTGTCCATGCGGAAGGTAACTATACAAGAATGTTATCTGAATTGTATGCTATCATGGGTGTAAGATTATTCGCTGAATATATTGATGCAGTGGCAGTCATTACTGTTGATTCGACTCCCACATTAGGAACATTGACAGTACAATCAGTAGCAGGGACTGAAACAGGAGATACAAAAATTACTGTGACTCCAGCAAAAGAGGATGCAAGTCATTTATACAAATATAAAGTGGCTACTGAAGAAACAGAAGTGACTTATGGTCAAAATGTACGTGGATGGACTGCATGGGATGGAGAGTCAGATATTACCGCAGCCACAGGGCAAACAATTACAGTTGTTGAATGTGATGCATCTTATCAGGCACAAGCCAGTGGGTCTGCATCAGTAACTGCAAAGGCCTAATGCAATATGAATGATGCAACTATTCTTGATAGAGTCAAAACACGTCTTGGTTCTACAAGACCGCCAGATGACTTGATTAATGAACTCATACAGACAATCAATGACAGATTATGTATTCGATTGGGCGAAGAAAAGCTACCTGAAGTTTTTAATTCTATATGTGTTGATGCAGTCATTAAGGCTGTAAGAAGAATCTATTATGAAGGCATATCATCTGAAAATGTTTCAAATTTATCCACATCTTTTTATGAAGATATTCTTTCCGAATATGCCAATGAGATAAATAGCTTTCTAAAAAGCAAGATTAATTCCAGTGGCAATGGAAAGGTTGTGCATTTTTTATGATTTGGAAAAAATGTAAATTATATCAAAATCAAAAAATTGGTATAGATGCACTTAGAAATCCTGTGTATGAAAAAAAGAAAGTTCTTGAAACGATATGCAGATTTACCCCCTGGACAGATTTGCAAATTGCTTTAGAAAATAGAAATGTTACAAAAAACGAACAGCGATTTGTCATACCTGTTCCATTCTGTGAATTTCCAAAATGTAATTTTGCTGAAATTGATGGAATCATGCAGGAAATTACCGAAGTTACATCATTATCACCACGATATACAGCTATATTGGTTAAGGCATATAAGGAGTGAACGTGTTTATGTCAATGTTTAATATTGAAGTCAATAAAACAGAGATTGATGCATTGGAGCAGAAATTGCTTGCACTCAGTAGGGTAAGATTCAATGCTGTTGTCAAGAAACAAGTTACTCAAATGTTGAATACCGCCAGAAGCAGTGGAGGCAGTGGAAGCACGCCGGTTGATACTGGTGAGCTTAGAAAGTCATCAGGGACTTACGGTGATGAAATGGGCTATCTTTCTGAATATGCTCCACATGTAGAGTATGGTCATAGAACTGTTGATGGGAACTATGTTCCAGGACAACATTTCGTAAGAGATAATGTGAATATACAGGGAGTCATTTTTAAGCAGGATCTTTTAAAAGCTATAAAAAAAGAAGGTGGATAATTATGTACAAGCAGATAGGTTTGGTTGAACTAGTAGCTGCTATACAGAAGAAAATTACAGAAAATACAGGATTTGAGTGTTTTGATCATGTTGATTTGAATACACCAAGTCCTTTTTATTTTGTCGAGGTTGTGGGGAAACGCCCTGCACATTCAAAAACAATGTATCGTGATGTTTTTACTGTATGGATTCATGCAATAGCTCAACCGTCGAATTCATCATTGCAGATTTATGAGATGATTAATCAGCTTGAAGAGGCTTTGACAGAAGATATTGTTTTGCCAGATGATTATGAGTTGATTATGCAGACAAATAATGGCATACAGACAATCAAGCAGGATGAAACAAAGGAAAAACATGCTGTATTGTCTTATGAGTTTATGATCTGTTATGGATTCAAGTGTAAGATATAAAATTAATGGAAAAGGAGGACTTTATGAAAAAATTAAATTTGCAGAAATTTGCATTCGACAATAATGCATACTGTGATTTTTCAAGTGCCACTGCAAAGGCTGTAGCGGGAAAAGATATTCTTTTATGCATTTATAATATGGATGGAAGCGAACTATTAGCAATCAGTGGACAGCAAGGATTGACAATCAACCGTTCGGCAGATAGTATTGAAATTACATCAAAAGATACACAAGGTGGATGGAAATCTAAAATTGCAGGAATGAAGGAATGGTCCATTGACAATGATGGTATCTATGCATTGGATGATGAGAGTCATACTGTTCTTTCGCAGGCATTTGAAAATGGTGATCCTGTCTGCTTGAAAGTTGTTGACGGAAAAAGAAAACGTGGAATGTTTGGAGGATTGGCAGTCATTACAGATTATCCATTGGAAGCACCTTATGATGATTCAATGACATATTCATTGACTTTAGAAGGAATGGGAGCATTGGTTGATCTTTTGGCTAATCCAGTATCGCCTGATACAATGCCTCAGGAGTCTGCATCATTAGAAACATTGACAGTTGTTTCAGTTGAAGGTACATCAGCTGGTCAAACTATGGTTTATGTCAATCCAGTAAAATCCAGCTCTAATAAATATTTCTATAAAACCGGGAATGCACCTTTGGTATATCCATCTTATGGTGAAGTTGTTACTCAAACATCATGGGATGGGAAAACTGGCATTGCAGCCACATCTGGACAACAGATTATGATCATTGAAACAGATGCAACAGGAAAAGCATTAAAAGCAGGCGTTGCAACGGTTACAGCAAAGGCAGGTAGTTAATCATGGAATTGAAATATAAGGGACAGAATCTTGATTTGAAATATGACATTGGTAGAATAAAGATTATTGAAAAGGCAACCAACATGCCACTTATGGCATTGCTTTCTCAAACAAGTGGAATGATGAGTCTTGAAACTTTAGAAACATATTTTGCATATGGTTTGAAGAATGTAGATAATGATTCATACATTCCTGTTTCAAAAGGATTGGAAATTGCTGATGATTTAATTCAGAATGAAGGATACTCGCAGATTGTCAGCATAGTTGTTGATGCATTGCAGCGTGATTGTCCTTTTTTCTTCCAAGTCGCTTAGTAGATCTGGAATATCTATCAGATGATGAAGTTGATGATCAATACGAAAAAATAGCAGAGCCTTATCTTGAAGATATAGACTTTGCTTTTTTTGTAGTCAATTTTGGATATACAAAGAAAGATTATGAATCTTTGACTAAGCGAGAAAAGGCTTTTATTTATAAGGCATGGGAAAATAAAGTTGTTTCTGATTCATATAACACATATAATGCATGTTTCACCGCATTTTACAATGCAAATAGAAAGAAAAACAAAAGAGCCTTAAAACTTTGGAAAAAGAAAAGAGTTGCAAAGGCAGATAGGGAAACTATTCATAAGAATATTATTGTTGCTAAAGAAGTTGACAGAAAAGAAGGTAAAACATGGGTTGATATTGTTTATGAAAGGAATGGTTTGAAAAAGCCTCACAGAAAGGAGGCAATAGATGGCTGATTATACTTTAAGTGCAAAGGTTACAGGAGATTCTGTTGAATTTGAGAAAGTCTTTACTAATGCAACGAAAACTGTAAATAAATTTCAAGCAAAAATGGAAGGACTCGCTACAAAAGTGAAATCAGTAGGTGATAAGATTTCAAGTGCTGGAAAAACTATGAGTGTGGGAATTACTGTGCCATTGGCTGCGGCCGGTACAGCAGCAGTTAATGCTGCATCTGATTTTGATGAGAACTTGAATAAAGTTGATGTTGCATTCGGAAAGAATGCTCAATCGGTAAAGGAGTGGGCAAATACAGCCATTACTCAATTCGGTTTAAGTAAGAACCAGGCATTACAGGCTACGTCTCTGTTTGGTGATATGGCCACATCTATGGGAATTAACCAAAAACAAGCGACAGCCATGTCAATATCAATGGCAGGGCTTGCTGGTGATTTGGCATCTTTTAAAAATGTTGGAATAGATCAAGCGATGACAGCATTGAATGGCGTATTTACGGGTGAAACTGAATCGTTGAAACAGCTTGGTATTGTTATGACAGAGGTGAATTTGGAAGAATTTGCCAAAAAAACAGGAAAGGTCTATTCTGAAATGTCGCAGGCTGAAAAGGTTCAGCTTCGTTACAATTACGTTATGGAGATGTCTAAAAATGCTCAGGGAGATTATGCAAGAACTGCTGATGGTACAGCCAACAGCTTAAGGACATTTCAGGGATCGGTTGAAAATCTTTCTATTGCTATAGGACAGAACTTAACGCCAGTCATTACTCCACTTGTTCAAAAAGCTACTGAAATGGTTAATGCATTTGCAAGTGCAGATCCACAGTTACAGTCTACAATTGTCAAGTGTGCAGCTCTAGTGGCTGGATTAGGACCACTATTAGTTGTTATTGGAAAAACGACAAGCGGCATATCACCGCTGATTTCAGGAATAGGAAAACTAGGTGCAAAAATAACTGAGCTAGGAGGAATGAAAGCAATGATTTCCTCTGTGTTTGGTGGCATAAGTGCACCAGTTCTTATATCGGTTGCTGCCATTGCTGCACTGACTGCTGCATTTGGTTATCTTTTCACTACAAATGAGCAGTTTAGAAATTCCATGATGAACACAGTCAACACAATTATAGGCTCTCTGCAGCCTGTTATCATGTCACTCATTCCTGTTGTTACTAATCTGGCTACACTTATTGGAACTACACTTATGACAATACTGCAGACGTTAGCTCCTTTGATAGTGCAGATAGCATCATTTATAGGGCAGGTAGTAGCACAGCTGAGTCCATTAATTACTCAATTAGTTAGTATGGTTGTTCCGGTTATAAATACAATCATACAGGTTGTCACACAGGTCATTGCGGCGATTATGCCAGCGTTGATTGCGATTCTGGGTTCTGTAATGGATGCCATTAATGCACTAATGCCACCAATAAAATTGATTCTTAGTACAGTGATTGCAGTCATGTCGCAGATTATGAGTGCTATAAGTCCAATCATTGCATTTATTGCAAACATAATCACACAGGTTATGAATAAAATCACACCTATTATTTCATTTGTTTCCGGTGTGATAGCATCTGTGATTTCAGTTATAAAGCCTATATCTTCGACTGTATCAAGTGTGTTTAATTCTGTATTTAATACTGTTTCAAAAATCATGAGCAAAGTATCAAGTAAAGTGACAGGTGTATTCAATGCAATAAAATCAGCATGGAAAGGGTTGACAGGATTTGTCAGTGGAGTGTTTGATGGCATTGGATCAGCAGTTGATTCATTGGTTAGAGGCGTAAAAGGAACTATTAATAGTGTCATCGGTGGTATTAATGGTGCAATAGGTGTCATTAACCTTATTCCAGGTGTTAATATCGGAAAGATTCCTAAGCTTGCTCATGGTACTGATAATTGGCAGGGTGGATTTGCGTATATGAACGAAGGAGGCAGAGGTGAGTTGACGTATTTGCCTAATGGAGCTCAGGTCATCCCACATGATATATCAGTGAAGTACGCGAAAGAGTCAGCAAGAATGAATACACAACAGGGGTATATGGATACAGATGCTCTAGGTGAATATATTTCAAGATCATCTGCTATATACGCTAAGCAGATTGCTGACAAATTAGAAAATGGAATCTCCAAAATGAAGATGGTATCAAATAATCGAGAAACAGCTAGATTTATGGCTGATTTGGGATTTGTGAAAGGATAGGATAGTAATGAATATTAAATATATAAATTCAAATGGAAAAGAGATAAGTCTTACTGAGTATCCTTATCTTTTTCAGGAAGGTGATATCATTGACTACAATTGGGACTATGATTCAGAAAATGGTAAAATAAAGCGTATTTACAAGAATATAGTTGAGAGAAAAGTCAGTATTAAGGTATTGCCTGATTTTTCATATTCGGTATCGCAAAGAAAACAATTGATGAGTAATTATATCAATGATCTTTGTGATTTTTTTGAAACGGATATAGTAAATAATCAGGATGGTAAACTATATTTTGATAATGATTATTATCTGAAATGTAAGCTTATCGCAAGTTCAAAAAGTGACTGGCAGATGGGCATAGCATATATGAACTGTGAATTTACACTGCTCGTTGAATATCCTTTTTGGATAAAGGAAGAAAGAAAATCATTTTTGCAAAATGATGATATCAGCGAAATGGCTGAAACAGATACAAAGTTATATGGATATTATTACCCATACGTTTATGGAACAACAAAGGGTATTGATAGTTTCTATAATCCATCCATAAAAAGTAGTAATTTCAGATTAGTTTTCTATGGTCCTGTTTCAAATCCACAAGTTATGATAGGAGATAACTTGTATGGAATCAATATCACAATCAATGCTGGAGAGTACGCTGTCATTGATTCGATGGAAGAAAAAATGTATCTTGTTGATTTGAGCGGGACAACGAGTGATATCTTCAATAAGAGAATAAAAGGTCAGGGAGTGCGTATTTACGAAAAAATTCCAAGTGGTGTATCTTCGGTTAACTGGTCATCTGGATTTGGATTTGACCTTATTGTCTATGATGAAAGAAGTGAACCAAAATGGCATTAATATATACAGATTCAAATAGAGAAGATATTGACTATGTTCAAAAACATTGGAATATAGATTTTGATATCGGTCTTTACAATGGCAGTGATAATGATTTTGAAATTACAGTTCCAAGTGAAGAATGGACTGACAGATTCAACGATTATTCCATTGTATATGATGAAGATGGTGGGGAATTAGGAGGACTTGTAAAAGGTAAAACTTCAGACACGGCCCAGGAGAATGTAATCATATGGGGATTGACGTGGAGAGGTATCATTAAACAGGATTATATCGAACCTCCTGATG
This sequence comes from uncultured Massilimicrobiota sp., assembly GCA_944325245.1. GTDB lineage: Bacteria > Bacillota_I > Bacilli_A > Erysipelotrichales > Coprobacillaceae > Allocoprobacillus. Next base: position 16,899 of record CALUZM010000053.1, read on the forward strand.
GACAGGCATATTATGAAGCACGTGGTGATGCAAATTCTTTTCTTAGAGATGTGCTTGATAATTACTTTGATGGATTGATAGTCGGTTCTGAAGAATTATGTGGAGTTGATGTCAATTATGATATTCGCTATATAAATAAACTCGAAGCTATTGAGAAAACGCTAGAAAAATCTAACCTGAAGATGAAGTTAACGTTCATTGGTGGTTGTGCTGTTGTAAGTGCTGTTGATATGATAAGCGACATAGATGTAGAGTTATCCAATGATTATGGATATGACATAATGGCAAAAGATTTGAAAAATGGGATTAATCATGTCATTTGTTTAGGTCAGGGAGAATTGACAGAAAGAACCATAGTACACCTATATCTGCTATCCAATGGCATGATTACTCAAGATAAAGAACAAGCTACAGCCGATGGAATATATGGCCTGTATGAAACGAAGACTATATATGACAATTCTAATGCCCAGGATGTATCCGAGCTAATAGAGGGAGGTAGTGACAAATTGATAAGCAATGAAAAGAGTTTAACTATTAATAATGTTACAGGTGTTGATATTGGAGATGTTGTCAATGCTCGTGATTACATAACTGGAATATTCATGACAAAAAAGATTGTGGCAAAAGTATTTTCGGGATGTCTAGATAACCTGAAAATCGAGAATAAGGTAGGTGATTAAATGGGCAAACAGCTTACTGTTTCAGGAGCGGAAATCACATCACGTGATGATGCTCTTTTTTTTCATTCTCTTACAGGAATGAATGGTGTATTTAAGTATGGAAACCAATTAGCTCAC
>CALUZM010000054.1 GCA_944325245.1 uncultured Massilimicrobiota sp.
AACGTCAGCTGCACAAGTTGTTCAAGGTGGCATCAGAGCTGCATTAAATAAATTGAATGAACAGCCTGCACAGGTTGTCGAAACTTCAACATTTGTTTTGGATAATTACACAAATCAAAGTGTAGATTATGTCAAAGATTCATTATCTAATCATCAGCTATCAGCACAAATTGTAGGTGATGGTGAGATTGTTGTGGATCAATATCCAAAAGCACAAACTGAAGTCTCTTCAAAATCACGTGTTTTCTTACAGACAAATGGAACCAATATCACAATGCCATCGATGACTGGCTGGTCACGAAAGGAAGCAGAAGCTTTTGCGGCTATGGCCAATGTGGAGATTGAATTTAAAGGTGTTGGATCGATTTATAAACAAAGTGTTTCTAAAGGAACAAAACTCAAAGCCAATCAAAAAATAACAGTCACCGCTAAATAGGAACTTTTCAACAAAGTTCCTTTTTCATATTTTTAAAGAAATCATCATACAATACAATGGTGATAGGAACATGATTTTTTCAAAAATGATTCAGAAAATCAAAAGGGTCGATATTGTCATGAGCGTGATTGTTCTTTGTATTATTATCCGCCTTGGTTATAGTCAGCTTGTATCATATCAGGAGTTAAGTTTAAAGGCTACTGAATCATGGCAGCGAAGTTTCCCTATAGAGGCCTCACGTGGAAAAATCTATGATAGTCAAAATGAAGTGCTTGTAGACAATTTAACAACATCTTCATTGATTGTTGTTCCCAGTCAAATCCAAGATCCGATTCATACAGCCTATCAGCTCTCGCGTATTTTAGAATGTGATAAAGACAAATTATTGGATAAACTACAAAAAAAGGTTTCTGTAGAAAGAATTCAACCAGAAGGCAGACAATTAGATGAAAATAAAGCTTACAGCATTGATCGTTTAAAATTACCGGGTGTTTATCTGGTTCAAGATACCAAACGTTACTATCCGCATAAGAATTATTTGGCCCAGACATTAGGCTTTGTGGGAATTGATAATCAGGGATTGGTTGGATTGGAATTACAATATGATGATTATCTTTCAGGCCAAAATGGGAGCATTCATTATTATATGAATGCCAAAGGGCAAAATTTAAATATATACCCAGCTGAATACGAATATCCAACAAATGGTATGGATATTGAATTAACCATTGATACACGTGTTCAGGATGTTGTGGAAAGAGAACTTAATAATGCATATGCAACTTATGATCCTGATTCTATTTTATGTCTCGCTATGGATCCAAGAAATGGAAAGATTTTAGCAATGAGCAGTAAACCAGACTTTGATCCGAATCGTTACCAGGAAGCAGATAGTGAAATCTACAATCGTAATTTACCCATTTGGAAATCTTATGAACCTGGTTCTACCTTTAAAATTATTACTTTCAGTAGTGCGTTAAATGAAAATCTCTTTGATATGGATAAGGATACTTATTACGATAAAGGATATGAACTTGTTGGAGGAGCACGTATCAAATCATGGAAAAAGGGAGGACATGGGTTACAGACATTTAGAGAAGTCTTGCAGAATTCATCCAATCCAGGTTTTGTGGAAATTGGTAGACGATTAGGGAAGGAACGTCTTTATCAGTATGTTCAGAATTTTGGACTGACAGAAAAAACAGGCGTTGACATGATGGGGGAATCATCAGGAATCATGTTTGACTATGATCAGTTTAATGAGGTTGAACAGGCAACTGTTGCTTTTGGGCAGGGAATTTCTGTAACACCGATACAATTGGTCAGAGCTGTTTGTGCTTGTGTCAATGGCGGCAAACTGTATCAGCCTTATATTGTTAATAAAATATATAATGCCAAAACCCATGAAGTTATCAGTGAAAAAGAGCCTCAATTAATTAGAAAGGTGATTTCAGAGGAAACATCTGCCAAAGTCAGAGATGCTTTAGAAGGTGTTGTGACGGATGGTGGAGGAAAAAATGCTTATATTGATGGTTATCGTATTGGTGGGAAAACAGGAACAGCACAACGTGCCATTAATGGCACATATGCTGGGAATGGTTATATTTTATCTTTTCTTGGTGTTGCACCTATTGATGATCCTCAAATTGTTCTTTATCTGGCTATGGATAATCCTAAAAAATGTGTACAATACGGTGGAACAACAGCAGCGCCTATTGCGAGAAAAATATTCATGGATGTCTTACCAGCATTGGGTGTGAAAAAAGTCACCCAACAAAGAGAGAAAGCTTATGTCTGGACTGATACGAAAACTTATGATGTCGAGAATTATATTGGTAAGAAGAAATCAGAAGTGAAAAATGAAAATTATGGATTTGAGTATTTAGGTGAAGGAGATTATGTGATTGATCAGCTGCCACGTGTTGGAGAACAGATAGAAGAAGGACAAAAGGTTAAGATTATGTTGGGAAATCAGCAGGATATTCGTTAAAACGTATAGGAGAAGTCAAAATTTATGGCTTCTCTTTTTGATAAAGAGAGAATCAAAAAATATTTGCTTACAGTATGACATGGATATGGTATAATTATATAATGGATTGGAGGAGAAACTGATGCACATTCAAGATCGTGAAATTAGACGTATTGTGGAAGATGAAAAAGAATATCGTTATGGGAGATTTATTGATATTCGTCAAGTTTTAGAACGTATGACAATCTCATATGATGAGAACAATCGCTGTTATCGTGTTAATGCCAGAATGTCTGTTCAGAATGATAAACTCGTGATTTCTATGAAAATTAGCGAGAATGGCGAAATTATACAATCACAGTGTAGTTGTGGCTTAAGGGGACGTTGTCGCCATATTGCAGCTATTTTGTTCTTTTTAAGAAAACTGGAAATCACTTCTTATCCTTATTTTTATGAAAAAGATCAACAACTTGATAGGCACCAGCAATTACAAAAAATTGAGCGTCAAAGACAGGAAAGAATACTTCATAAAAAGCAACAGGAATCTATAGATTTGATACATTTATACAAAGATCAGTTATTAAGAGAATCTTTGGTTCCATTGGTTTCTCAACAATATCAAATGAAGATCTTTGTACAACCTCAAAAAGAAAATCTTTTGATTTCTTGTAAGATTTTAACATCGACACAAAGCTATGTGATTAAAAATATAGAATCATTTTTACACGCTATTGAATTTCATGAAAACATTAACTACAGTAAGAATTTTGGATTTATTCATAGTATGGAAGCTTTTGATGAAGATTCACGTGATCTTATTGCTTTTATCAAAAAATGTTTTTTAAAAAATCAGTTACTACAATCAGGTATAATCAAAACACTGATTGTCAGTGAAGAACAGATAGATGACTTTTATGATTTAATGAGTATCTTACCATCATCATATTGTGATATTGCTTTTGATAAAAAAGAATATCAGATTCCACTTGATATTACTTTTAAAGAAGAAAGCTATGTCCTTGACTTTGCAGAATATCATGAATTTGAAAATGCAATGATGACATCCAAATATATTTATACTTTTCATGATGATGTATTTTATCGTTATATTTTTCATGCCCCTGAACAAGTTTTAACCTTTGTTAAAAAATGTATGGAAAGTCAGGGAGGTTTCTATATACCTCAGGATGCATTAATGGACTTTTATAAATATGTTCTCTATGATTTAAATGACGATATCATTTTAAAGACAACACTTTTTGATGAATATCATCAGGAAGATATAATTAATCTTTATGCGGATATGACCAGTGATGATCAGATTTTTATACAGCTCGAATATATTTATGATGATCATATCTGTTATGGCTTTGATGAAAAAAATACACAAAAATCAAAAAGAGCTGATTTAGTAGAAGATTATTTACGTCCCTATATTGAAGATATTGATGAACATCTGATTTATTTGAAATACGATCATGATTTTTCCTATCAGTTCTTAAAAGAAAGTCTGCCATATCTTTCTCATTATTGTCAGATTTTTGTCAGTGAATCCTTGAATAGCTTCTCTCAGGCAGCACCTGTGGATATTCGTATCGGTGTTCATTTACAGCATGGTCTACTGTCTATTGATATTGAGAGTGTCCATGTACAAAAAGAAGAACTACTGGATTTGTTGAAGGCGTATAAGAAAAAAAGAAAGTTCTATAAGTTGAAAAATGGAAAAATTTTATCTTTAGAAAATCAGGAATTACAGGATTTAGATGCTTTAACGTCTTCATTATCATTGAAGATGCAAGATGTTGTTCAAGAACATATTCAGGTGCCAGCATATCGTTTGTTTGAATTGGATCATATGATGAATCAACCTTCTGCTCTCCGTTTTGAAAAAAGTGCTGAGTTTGAAAAATGGACGGATGATTTTAAAAAGACAGAACATGATTTTGAAGTACCTGAGGCTTATCAGCCTATTTTAAGAGACTATCAGAAAAAAGGATATCAATGGCTCAGATTAATGGAACATTATGGCTTTGGTGGTATTCTAGCTGATGATATGGGATTAGGAAAGACTTTACAGATGATTACATATTTTGAGAGTCTGAAAGATCAGGGTATACATCTGGTTGTTGCGCCAGCCAGTCTGATTTTAAATTGGCAGGATGAAATCAATAAATTTTCAAAGTCTTTGCGTGTTTTATGTGTTTATGGCGATAAAGAAGCACGTGAAAAGATGCTGGCTGATAAAGATTCTTACCATGTTTTGATTACTTCATACGATTATTTAAGAAGAGATATTGACATATATGAAAACTATTCTTTTCATACAGTTGTGATAGATGAAGCGCAAAATATCAAGAATCCAAAAACAAGAAATGCCATATGTGTTAAACGTCTTCATGCAAAGCAACGTTTTGCTTTAACTGGAACACCTATTGAAAATTCATTGGTTGAGCTATGGTCTATTTTTGATTTTTTAATGCCTTATTATTTATATCATTATTCTTATTTCTTAGAACAATTTGAACGTCCGATTGTTAAAGAACATAATATTGAAAAGCAGGAACGTTTAAAGCAAATGATTACGCCATTTGTTTTAAGAAGAAATAAAAAAGATGTCTTAGAAGAATTGCCTGATAAGATTGAGCAGACGATTTATTTACGCTTTAGTGAAGAAGAAGAAAAGCTTTATCTTTCTAATCTTGTGCAAGTCAATAAAGCACTTCGTGAAAAATTGCAGATACAGCAGTTAGGACGTATTGATATTTTGGCAATGCTGACACGTCTAAGACAACTTTGTCAAGATCCACGTCTTTTATATCAAACAATTGAAACACCTTCTTCTAAGTTACAGGGATGTATGGAATTGATTCATTCCTTAAAAGAGAACAATAAGAAAATTTTATTATTTTCATCATTTACAAGTCTTCTTCATCTTATTGAAGAACAATGTATCAAAGAACATGTTTCTTATTATCTTTTAGATGGTTCAACCCCAAAAGAAAAACGTAAACAAATGGTTGATGCTTTTCAAAAAGATAAGACAACTTTATTTTTGATTTCCTTAAAAGCTGGTGGTTCTGGTTTGAATCTTACAAGTGCCCAAGCGGTTATTCATTATGACCCATGGTGGAATATGTCAGCAAAAAATCAGGCAACTGATCGTGCTCATCGTATTGGTCAACAGGAGACTGTTCAAGTCTTCTCTCTGATTATGAAAAATTCAATAGAAGAAAAGATTATGGAATTACAGGCTCAAAAGAAAAATTTGGCTGATACTTTTGTGGAAGGTAATGAAGGAAGCATCAGCACAATGAGTCTTGATGAAATGAAATCTTTATTTGAGATCTCATCATGAGATCTTTTTTTTGTGCAAAAAATGACCATTTTTGTGCAAAAAACGTGTAGAAATATGTCGAATTTTGTAGAAGAATATACAATATTTAGAACTAATATGCATTTGATTTTGCATAGGGCATATTCTTTGACATGTTTCTATTGTCTTTTCAATCAAAATGTATATTTCATTATTTAAAGGGGAGGGATGAAACATGAAAATTATCTATGATGAAAATGATAAAATGAATCATCATGAATTAAAACTTGTTTATCATCCCAAAAATAAAAAATTGGCTCAATTATTATTGAAACAATTTACTGAGAACTTAGGTGAAGTTGAATTATATGATGAGTTTCATAATAAATACTATATACCCATTTTAGCAATCTATTATTTTGAAATGGTTGATCATAAAATCTATGCCTATACGGAAAAAGATGTCTATCGCATTTATTGTGTCAAAATGGATCATTTAAGAGAGAAAGTTCAAGATTATGGATTTTATCAGATTAATGTACGGACACTTGTTAATATTAAACATGTCAAAAACTATAAAATACAAAGAGGGAGTCGGCGTAGAATTATTTTGGATAATGATGATATTTTAATTTCCAGTCGTCATTATAAACATGAATTTGATCGTTTAGAACGTGATTTAAAACAGGAAGAAATCAAGATATAAAAAAGAACGAAAGAAAGAATCTTTCGCCTTTTTCATGATGCATCATATATCAATATGATATGTAAGAAGCCAGGTTCTTTTAGGCTAAGTCACAATTCATATTCATATCTTCTATGAAGCTATGTGATTTTGCTGATGAGAAAAATCCCTTTCTATATATTTTTTAAGTTCATTTTCATACATATCTTCATAGGTGTTCTTTAAAGACAGTTTTATTATAACGAATAAAGAAGAAAACAGCGACTATAATTAAACAAAACAATAAAATATACAGATAAATTTACGAATTCGTCAAAAAAATGATGTAAAAAAAATGACAGTTTTGTCAAACTGTCCAAATATTTGTTATGATTCATCTAAATCCTTAATGCCATAAAACTCATCTTTTTTCTCAACGTTTTCACAAATATAATCCAAAGAAGCCTGATAAAAACGTGAAAAACGAATAAGCTTTGGAACAGAAGGTGTTCTTTGATCAGATTCATATTGAGAAACAATAGGCTTTGACATCTTTAATGCTTCAGCAACTTGTTTTTGAGATAAGCCTGCTTCTTTTCTTAATGTTTTTAATCTTTCACCAATACTCATACATTCACCACCTTTATGGTATTATACACTATGGATATTTGCTTTAGGAAAACTCATCGCAATTTGCAAATTTTTGACAAATAACCACAAATTTCCACAATTTGGCATAAAAATACCCAAAAACGGGCGAAAAGTGGACTGATTTCTTTTAGATATTTGACTACAATAAAAATATAAACATAATATAAAGGAGAGGAGAGTCTATGAATATTGTTGTATGTGATGACCATCTCGACTATTTGAACTTAATCAAAAGGAAAGTGGAAGAATGCTTTCATGAACCAGAGATGGAGTTACATGTTTATACTTATTCATCTATTCAGAACATGCTTGATAGTACGAGGGAGCGCTGCTATCAATTTGCATTTATTGAAATGAAAGTTGAAAATGACCGAGGAATTGAAGCGGCTTATAAGCTAAGAGAATTAAATCGTGCTTGTCAGGTTGTCTTTATCAGTGATCAATATATTCATATTCATGAAGCATTTGCAGTCAAAGCAAGGGAGTATATATTGAAGCCCATTAAGACACCAGAGTTTCAAAGTGTGATGGATTATCTGATGGACTGGTATCTGCATCAAAATGTAAAATTTGTGATTCCTATTAGAGAGTTGGGACGTAAACGTATCTTTAATGTCGATGAGATTAAATACTTTGAGACATATTATAATGATTTGGAAATTGTGACAGTGAATGATGAGCATTTTATGACACATGTGAAAAATCGTTATAAATTAAGACCGGTTTTAAGAACAAGGTGGTTTATGCAAGTCAATCAAAGTGTACTGGTGAATATGAAATGTATTGATTTCTTAACGGATCGTAATGTCATTTTAAAATCTAGGGAAGTTTTTCCAACAAGTCGTAAGACATTAATTCAAAATCATCTTTTGTATGAAGAATTTTTAAAAGAAATGGAAAAGAAAAAAATAAAGAGTGGGGAGAAGTAAATTGAGAATTGCTATTGTAGATGATGAAGATTTTTATCTTCATGATGTAAGTTTAAAAATAGAAAAATTGAAACAGACAATTGAGAATTTACCTATTGAAGTAGATCTTTATTCTAAAGGAAAAGAATTTATTAAAGAATTTCAAAAACATCCACATGATTTGATTTATCTGGATATTGAACTATCTGATATTAATGGTGTTAATTTAGCACATATGATTCATGAACGTAAAGCAACAGCGATGATTATCTTTACGACAAGTCATATGAGCTATATACATCAATCTTATGTTGTGAATGCTTTTCAGTATCTGACAAAACCATTAAAAGAGCCATTATTTTCTTATGAACTGAAAAGAGCTATTAAACAGTATCAGTATATGAACAAAGCCTTTGCCTTTCCAACATCACAAGGGCGCATTGCTTTTCGCTTGTCTGAAGTTATATTTTTAGAAACAGCATATAAGAGTTATAAGATACATACAACAAGAGGTGTTTACTATGGTTCATTAAAAGCAGTGAATAATCTGAGAAAAGCACTTCTTGAATACAACTTTGTCAAAATACAAAGAAGCTTTATTATTAACATGGATCATATTGTCAAAACAGACAATATTCTTGTTTATATGTCAGATGATAGTATTTTAATCGTTTCAAAGAAACGCTATAAAGAATTTAAGAAAAGATTCTATAAATATTTAGAAGAGAAAAAATAAGACTGTTTTTGTTGCAGTCTTATTTTTATTTCTCTAGTATCACTCTTAATATCACTTCGTTATCAGTAGTATCATATTTGATATCACCATGATAACGTTTTGTAATGGTTTCTATTTGTTTGAATGCTAAATCATGATGAGAAGATTGATTGTGAACATGGAAACGAGAATGTTGTTTATCAATAGGATGAGATATATGAAGAATGATATGTGTCTGTTTGCTTTGTAATGTTAAACGAATATATTTCTCACCACTTATCTGCTTTAGTTCTTCTATAGCTTTATCTAAAGCTAAATCAATAATCAAACCTAAATTATCCAGATCAATATTTCCAAAATGCAATAATTTAGATATTTCTTCATCATAACGAATACCTTCTTTTTTCATAATAGACATCTTTTCTTGAATAATACCATCAAGAGAATCAATACCACTATGATTTAAAGCATTATATTCCTCAACAACACTTTGAATTGTTTTTGATAAATAATCCTGTGCTTTCTCATATTCCTGATCACTAATATGTGTTTGAACAATAGCTAAAATATTCATTAAATCATGATTAACCTTTTTCATTTCTTCTTGTCTCTTCGCTCTTTGTTCATTAAAACTCTTCTCTTTCTTCATATTCTGTATAATAGCTTCTTGTGAATACTTCTCAGCTTCATACTTTGCCTGCATCCTATCAAAACATATCAATGCTATAATACTAATCACAACTGTGAAGATGTATGTACGTGAAATATCTGGGAGAAAAAGTAAAATAGGGTTCTTTATAACGAAAGTAATAACAAGAAATAAAAAGACACAAATACTTGAGAATTTGAAAAACTTAAAATGAAAGGATGATTTGTTTTTAAAGTGAAAAATAAGAATAGTATATATAATGTAATTTGAGACAGTATGTGCTAAAGTAGTGTATGCTAGTGACGTATCTAGAAAAAATATGAGAATTGTTGTATTTAACAGCCATAAGAAAAATACTATAACTATTATTTGTATCATTAAAGTGAAGAAATAATAAAGTAAAATTTTAATAAAAAGACTAGCTTTGTTAGTTTGAGAAAAAGATAAAATAATAAAAAGTAATATTGCAATTATAATATGCCAAAAAATATATGTTACAGTATATTGAATAAATATCAGACTTAGAAACATAATTGCATATAGTATATATCGTATCTTTTTAATGTTGTTATGATAAATATATGAAAATGAATTTTTTAAATAGAAATCTAACAGTAAAATATCTGAAATGGCCATAAATATTCTACATAAAATATTTAATAAAGTATCCATAATTTATATCTCCTTATCAATATAATTAAAATATTTTTCTTTAAATTCTTTACGAATACGTTTTGTTAGTGGAAGAATATCATCATTACTCATAATGATATGATCAAAATGAAATGAACGTACATACTTAAAATTAATAATCAGACTTCGATTTAATGGAAAGAATTGATAATCTAATAATTGCTGTTTAGCTTTGGTAATGGCTTTAACATTCCCAAAATAATGTCGATGGACAGTTTTTAATTTATACTTTCCATAACTTGTTTCTAAATAAAGAATTTGATTGGTCTTAATATAAACTTTACCTTCAGTTGTGGAAAATAATATAGTGCGATTCAGTTGTTTATAGACGTGAAAAGCATGTTGAAGTTCTTTTATGAAAAGTTCGTTATCAATAGGTTTATCAATAAATAGATCTGCTCCTAACCACATGGATTCAGGATAATATTGATGATAAGCTGTGATGAATATAAAAATACAGTTGGCTTTCATGTTTTTAATTTTCTTGGCAATGTCAATGCCACTATATTGTTCATTGAGTTCAATATCCAAGAAAACAAGATCGTAGGGTTCTCGTTGAAAGTTATTTAAGAGTTCTTGTCCACAGGTGTATTCATCAATGATATTGGACATATTTTTCTGAAGCTCAAATTGCCTAATCCTTTCTGAAATATTTTGAACATAAAAAAGTTCATTGTCACATATTGCGATTCGCATAATTATTACCTCCTTTTGACATATATCTACATTATATGACAAAGTTTTTTATATCAAAAAAAGTTATCCAAGTGTGCATTTTTATAGCACAAATATGCACAAATTTTATATCTAGGATAACTTTTTTGAATCTTTTGATACACTAATGACTGAAGGAGGTGAGAGGGATGAAAATGCAAAAAAAGATTGTGTCATTAGGATTGAGTTTACTTGTTTTAAGTGGTACAGTCTCTTCAGCTATGGCATATGTTTATAAAAATGGTACAGAATATCAGACTGTTACTCATAAAAATATTCCAGCTTGGGGAGATGCTCATTTTGATACAACCTATGGAAGTAAAAAGACTATGGCGAGTCAGATTGGTACATTTAAAAAAACTAAAGGAGATGCTGCTTTAGGAAATTATGCTGCTTTGATAACTAGTTCTAAAAAAGTAGTATCTGATGTTGGAGGATTACCATTAAATCAAGCAATATTACTGAGTGAATATGGATGCAGTAAAGGAACAGTTTATTTTTCTTTGGTTTCTTCACATATATTGGAACCAAGCAATACTTGTGATGTAACTTTAAAATTTAGTGCAGATAACTTGTATTAATGAAAAAGCCTAGTTGAGTTAATTTCTCAACTAGGCTTTTTTAGTTATAATGACTTCCTTGATACGTCGATCTTGAATTTGCGTAATGTGGAAGGTGATGTTGTCAATTTGAATTGTTTTAGTTGTTCCGTCTTTTGGAATGGAACGAAGATGACTGTAAATGTAACCGCCAATTGTGTTATAGTCTTCGTCCTCAGGGAATTTAATATCTAAAGCTTCTGATAATTCTTCGATATCCGTATTTCCGTTGACTCTCCATTGTAGTTCGTTAATCTGTTGGATGTCAGGATGTTCACGTGAATCATGTTCATCATAGATATTACCAAAGATTTCTTCAACTAAATCTTCTAATGTAATAATACCACTTATACCTCCAAATTCATCAATGGCTATCGCGAAATGTATGTTTTTGTTTTGCATATCAGCAAATAAATCATCAGCTCTCATTGAATCTGGAATAAAGTATGGTTTTGCCAGAATTTCTTCAAAAGGTTTCTTTTTGGTTTGAAGATTTAATAAATAATCTCTCACGTGTAATACACCGATAATATTGTCTTCATCATGTGAGTAGACAGGATATCGTGATAAACCTGTATTTTGAATGATTTGAATAATTTCTTCTTGTGAAGCATGTGCAGAGATACTAACGATATCTACAGAAGGTGTCATGATTTCAGAAATATCAGTGTCATTGAAGTCAAAGATATTTTGTAACCATTCACTTTCATCTTCATCCAATACTCCACGTTTTTCACCAAGTTCAATCATTGTCAAAATTTCTTCTTCTGTAATACTATCTTCTTCAGCTTCAGTTTTTAAATGCAAAAGTTTTAAGACGGTATTTGTTGAAAAAGATAGGAATTTGACAACAGGATTCATGATTTTAGCAATCAATAATACTGTTCCACATGAGATTTTAGAAACTTCGTATGGTTTCTGCATGGCAATTCTTTTAGGAACAAGTTCACCAAAAATCAATGTAAAATAAGATAAGATAATTGTGATGATAATAACTGATAAAGTTCCTAGAACACTTAATGGGATGCTTGTAATCTTTAAATCATAATAAACCCATTGAACCAGATATTCAGAAAAGTTATCTGCCGCAAAGGCACTTCCTAAAAATCCTGCCAAAGTGATACCAATTTGAATGGTTGATAGAAAACCAGAAGGTTCCTGTAAAAGGATTAATAATCGTTTTGCAGTCTTTTCACCATTTTCAGCATTTTTTTCTAACTGTGTCTTATTAAGAGATAACACAGCAATTTCAGTGGCCGCAAAAAAAGCGTTTAATAAAATTAAAATAACTTGCAATAACAATTGCGAGGGTATAGAGTCCATAACTTCACTCTCCTTTATTTTTGGCTCTATATGTGTGATATAAAAAAAGACAAATACCACAACATTGTAATAAAAGTCTCGTTATTTCATATATAAAACCGGCTAATAAATTTAGCGTGATGTCGATTATATAACATCATTTTCTGATGCTAACTACTCCCTTTTATAGCTCTTATTTTATCATATTGAACGTAGCTGTCAATATTGTTATGATAAGAGAAGAGGAAAAGGAGTGTTGTGATATATGAAACTTCAACTTTTGGAATATATTGATCAAAACTTGCCAGAGGGGTTTACACCCTATTCTATTTATCAGATTTTTGTTTGTAATCAGGAAGTAGGACGTTTGACTTTTCGTGAGGGTACGCTAGAGGAACATTACTATGATGGTCATATTGGTTATCATATTGAAGAAGAATATCGTGGGCATCACTATGCCTATCAGGCGTGTTTACTCTTACAACAACATTTACAGTTTCATCAAGTCATTTTAACTTGTGATCCGCAGAATTTAGCTTCTTTGCGTACGATTCAAAAACTGGGAGCCAGATATTTAGAAACCAAAACAATCCCATCTTCACAACGTCGTTTTTTTACAAAAGATGAAAAGGAGAAGATGATTTTTATTTGGGAAATATAAATGTTTTGACAAAGAGTGAAGAGATTGTTTATCAAAATGAATTTAGATATAATAAAATCAAGGAGGTTTTGTGATGAAATTTGTACATATTGCTGATTTACATATAGGAAAAGTCATTCATCAGTATTCATTGCTGGAAGTACAGCGTGAATTGTTAATGGAATTGCTGACTTATATGGATGAACAGGATATTCGTCTTTTAGTGATTGCTGGAGATGTTTATGATCGTTTGATTCCAAGTCAGGAAGCTGTGAATCTGCTGGATGATTTTTTGAGTCAGGCGTTATTAAAATATCATATTCAGGTTTTGATGATCAGTGGGAATCATGATAGTAAGGATCGTTTACATTTTGCCAGTTCCATTTTATCGGAAAATGGATTACATATTGAAACATATTTGAAAAAGGAAATGGCCTATGTTGAATATGACAATGTCAGATTCTATTTGTTGCCTTTTGCAAAACCTTCACAGGTGAAAATACTTTATCCTGATTGTGAGGTTCAAAATTACCAGGAGGCATTAGATTATTATTTATCACAACAGAGTCTTGACAAACATTATCAAAATATTCTGATTACCCATCAGTTTGTTGGTCGTGCCAGTATTACCAGTGAATCGGAAGTACCTTTAAGTGTTGGCGGTAGTGAAATCATCGATGCATCACTTTTTGATGATTTTGATTATGTCGCTTTAGGACATCTTCATGCACCACAAAAGGTGGGTCGTGAAACGGTTCGTTATAGTGGCTCTTTAATGTGTTATTCTTTTGATGAAGTGAATCAGGATAAATCTATTGTGATTGTGGATACAGATGGGATGGTTATCACTACACATCATTTACATCCACACCAGACTTTAAAGAAATATCAGGGGACTTTTGCACAATTTATGCAAGAGGATTTTATTGATAAGAAAGATGATTTTTTAGCTTTTGAACTTTTAGATGAAAATATTGTACCCCATGCAATAGAACAGTTACGTGTTTTATATCCATATCTTTTACAAATTACGTATCAGTTCTTAATGAAAAACAATCAACATAATACAACTCGTTCTTATCAGACGATTGAACAGATGGATACCTTATCTTTATTCCAGCAATTTTATCAGGATGTCAAAAATCAGCAGTTAAATCCATCACAGTTAGAAATTGTTCAATCTTTATTGGAGAAAGCAGGTGAAGCATGTGAGGATTCTTAAATTAACAATGAGTGCCTTTATGACCTATAAAGACCAAACAACAATTGATTTTGAAGAGTTAGGTGATCATGGTTTATATTTGATTAGTGGTCCAACGGGTTCAGGAAAAACGACACTCTTTGATGCCATTACGTTTGCCTTATATGGAGAAGCTAGTGGCAGTCATCGTCAGGCATCTTATTTTCGTAGTGATTTTGCAGATGACAAGGATGAGACTTACGTAGAGCTTACATTTGAATTACATCAGCATATTTATACAATCAAGCGTTCTCCTACTTATTATCGTGCTAATTATAAAACACCAAAAAGTGCCAATGCTTATTTGGATGATGGTGAAAAAATCATTGAAGGTGTTAAAGAAGTCAATGCTTATATCAAAGAATTGTTAGGAGTTGATGCACGTCAGTTCAAACAGATTGTGATGATTGCACAAGGGGAGTTTACAAAACTGATTTATGCCAGCAGTGAAGAAAGAGAACGTGTATTACGACATGTTTTTCATAGTGAATCAATGGTTGTTTTTGAAAAACTGTTAAAAGAAGAAGCTAAGAAGTATAAAGATCAGTATTATTTATCATCACAGGATTTAATGTCTCGTTTTCAAATGTTACAGCTTGATGAGCAGTTTATGTCAGCACATCAAAAAGATTTTCATCCTGTCTATTTATCAGAGGCTCAGCTGGAAAATCAAAAAATGAACCTACAACAACAGGACAATGAAAAGACATATCAGCATGATAAGGATGCTTATGATTTATTTTCAAAGTCTTATTATCAAAAAGAAAAACAGAATCAGGAATTAATGGAATATCAGCAAGTTTGTGAACAATTTCAATTGCTACAACAAAAAGATTTAGCTATGAAATCTTTAAAGAAAGATCTTGATTATGTCAATATCATTAGAGATCATCAATCATTGATTGATCACTATCATCACTCAAAAGAACAATTTCAACAAAATCAACAACAAAGAGATAAAGTGACAGCATTACTCAAGGAATCACAAAATCAGTTTCAACAATTACAGGATGAATATCAACAGTTAGATACTTATAAAAAGCAAAAAGATGCTTTGCTTGTTGAGATGGAAAATACCAAACAGGCACTTGAAAAATTTCAAACTTATCAAAAACTTCAACAACAATCCAAAAAAGAACAAAAACACTATCAGGATTTAAAAAAACAGGAAACAGAATTGAAAGAACGTCACCAGAAATTAGATAATCGCATGCAGCGTGATCAGGAAAATGTTAATCGTTTACCAGTTTTAGAATTAGAGTTAGAACAAAATGAAAAGCATGTTAAAGAAATTAATCAAAAAAGAGTCATGATTCATGAGTTGAGTCAATTTTATGATGAGTGGAAATCTTTACAGGACCATCATTATGATTTATCAGTGACATATCAAAAAGAACATCAGCATTATGAAGAACTGTTGTCACAATATCGTCATGAAGATGAAATGTTTCGTCGTCAGCAGGCTGGTATTTTAGCGTTAAATCTTAAAGAAAATGAACCTTGCCCTGTTTGTGGTTCAACACATCATCCCAAGTTAGCTAAACTGGAAACTTCGGTTTTATCTTCTCATGAACTTGAGAAGCTAGCCAAAAAGGTTGAAGCAGCGAATCGTGTGCAGGAAGATGCTTATCATGATGTTTTGAATCAAAAAGAACAGGTACAACAGATGCAGACACGCATCGATATGTTGAAAAAACAATTGGATATTCAAGATGAATTATCTAAGGAAGTGTTTATTCGTCTGTTGTCAGATATTGTTCAAGTGATTAGTCATCAGGAAAAAACATATCAGAAAAAGTATAATGATGTTGTATATCTAAAAAAAATTCAAAAAGGCTTAAAGCAGGATGAAGTTTTGTTGAAGCAACAACAAGAAGAATTAGAGACTATACAAAAAGAGCTGACTGATAAAGAAAAACAATTGTCTTTGATACACCAGCAAGCTAGTCAGCTTGAAAGTGAATATCATTTTGATAAACAAGAAGATATGGCCTCTTTATTGAAACAACAGCAAAATCAGTTCCAGCAGTTACAGACACATATTCAACAGCTTGAACAGCAATATCTGCAGTGTCAAAAAGATATTTCTGTTTATACACATCAATTGCATGATTTCAATGAACAACATCTTCATCTCCAACAACAATGGACTCAATACCAGCAAGATTATCAGCATTTTATAGAGGAGTTCTTTGATTCAAAGGAACAATATCATCATTATCGTGATCAAATGAAAGATATTTTGGCAAGAGAGAAAGAATATCAGGATTATCTGATTCAAAAAGAAGCTTTGAAAAAGCGTCAAGAGACACTTTATGAAAAAACAAAGGATTATCAGATGATTGATTTATCTCAAGAGAAAAAACAATTAGAAGAATTGGCACAAAAGCGAGATTTATCTTATAATCAATATCTGGAAAGTTTACATATTTATCAACAAAATCAGGTATTACTAGAACGTTTGGAAGATGATTATCATGTCAATCAGGATATTTTTGAAAAATATACACTATACCAGGATTTATATGATCAGGCTTCTGGTAAAAATACTTTGCGTATGTCTTTTGAAAGATATGTTTTATCAGCTTATTTTGAACAGATTTTAGAATTTGCCAATGTGGAACTGTTGAAGATGAGTCAAGGTCGTTTTGCTTTGTATCGTAAAAAAGATGTCAAAGGTGCCAAACAGCAAGGATTGGATTTATGTGTATTAGATTATGAAACTGGTGTGATGCGAGATATTCAGTCATTATCAGGTGGTGAATCTTTTAAGGCAGCTTTAGCTTTGGCTTTAGGTTTATCTTCTATGATTCAAAATTATGCTGGTGGTATTGAATTGAATACATTATTTATTGATGAAGGCTTTGGAAC